>NZ_SDLS01000017.1:0-202238 GCF_004522315.1 Amycolatopsis sp. CFH S0740
CCCCTGATCTCGGATGTCCGTCAAAACGGGTCAGGCCCACCCGGTTACCGTGGCCAATCGGATCGAGAAGCAGGAAGCCGACCGCAGGCGTCTTCAACGCGAACTCGCCGGCGAACCGGGCTGGGTGACCGAGACCGACGAGCACGGCCAACCGCGGCACCGCTGGGGAATCCAGCACCCCGGAGAGGAGCGCGCGGTCTACCTGCGGCGCGAAATCGCCACCCTCACCGAGCAAATCGACTACTGGAAGGGCGTCTACGCCCAGCTCCAGGCTGAGGGCAAGGCGTCCACGCTGGGGCCGGACACCGTGAGCACGGGCGACTGGGTGCTGTACAACAACATGTGGATGCGCGTACGGCGAGTCAACAAGAAGTCGGTCACCGTGCCGAACCCAGTCTTCCCGCCACCCCGGCGCGGAGAGAAAGAAGCCACCTGGACCGTCGCCTGGCACAAGCTGCGCGGCTACCGCACCACTGAGCAGATGCCGCCGGAAGTCGTCGACGCGTATGAGGCACCGGGCACCGACCCAGTCATTGATAGCTGATGCAGGCGCTCCGCAACCCGCCTGTTACGCGTGTGCCAGCGAACGACAGCGTGACGCACTCAATCACGCAACCCGCTTCGCTGCCCCGGGTCTCCGGCGACAGTGTCACGCTTATGACCGGGTCAGGTGCGCATCTCGCCACCATCTACCCGGCCGAGCGACACCCGGCCAACGAGGCACCGCACCCATCGGTTGCCGCTCGACCGTTTGACCCAGCTCGCCACCTGCAGCGTCAGCAGATAGTTCGGCGTCAACGGTGGCCGGCGCTCGTGGACCTCCTCGTCGCACCTGGGTGTGTGCCCGTGAATCGAAGTCGGCGACGTCCGCACTACTGCCACCGTCGCGCAAACCCGCAGGCCAGCAGTACGCCCCACACCCCTACTGCAGCCTGCACGCCCGCACGGATTGCGATCTATACGCCTGGGTCTACTCGGCGGATTCACCGCGAGTCAACCCCGGAACTCCCACGGCAGGTCTTCATGCCTCGAGGCTTACCGCATTGTTGCCCCGATGACGAGTTCATTGCGGGCAAGGCGCAGAAAATCGCTCCGAAACCCGCTGATTCTATCCATCGCATCCTCGGCGCTGAGAGTCCCCGCGGGCTCACCAGTCCTGGGATCGTCGACGTCGACGCCGTACATCATCGCGGGAAGCAACCACATGTCAGACATTCCTTTAGAGAAGAACCGGTGCATGTCGGGTGAACAGATCAGTTGAACTTCGGCAGCCTTTGCGCGAATTTTGTGGACATTGTTCAGATATTCCGAAGTGATTCCTTTGAGGGCCTCTTTACCACTTGCTTCGCGAATTCTGTCGAGCAGCGAATGAGCCCGGTTCAGGGATTGAAGCAGTTCACCAAAGATCAAGATCTTCGTGTCGCGGTCGAGTTTGACCGACTCGCGTTTGCTCTCCCGCGCCCACCGTACGTCTTCGCGTTCCTGTTCGCGGCGCCAGCGCCGATCCTCGCGCCAGGCGTTGACGAGTTGACCTGCGACCACCCCGACGAGCCCGATCATCCCAACAACGATCGGCACCCACACCGATACCTGTCCGCTTTGCATGTCTCGCAACGTATCGCGCCGGCCCGGCGGCGGCGTTTCCCTATCGCGACCAAGCCGCGAAGAGGCATCTGATGCCAGCGTACGACCGGCCCTGTATGCGCCGGGGTCAACCGGGCTGAGCCCCCTCGGCCGGACGAGGGGGCGGGTCAGGCCGGCGAGCGCATGTGCCGCCGAGGTCACCGTCTGTGGGTGCCGACGCCCCGTTGGACCAGTTCAGCCTCGGGCTGTGACCACGACACCCTAGTCGTGGCACTCCCTCTGGTCGCGGATTGTCTCGGTAAGGTGTCTAGGGCGACATAGTGTCGAACAGATGGACAGCCAAGCCCGGAGACCGGTCAACCTGGCCACGCGAGAGAGGGCCGCAGATGGACAAGGACGAGCACATCGCGCAGTTGCGCGCTCGCCGACAACGCGTGGAGGCGATCGAGACCACGCTGGAGAGCATCCGGGACGTGGAAAGCTCGCTGCAGGAGATGAAAGAGATCCTGACCAAGCAGCTGAAAGCCGAACGCACCGAGCGGCTCGCCGACATCCGGGAAGCAGACAAGGCCGGTGTGCCGAAGACCAGAATCTCTAAGGAGGTCGGCCTCAGCCGGGCGAACCTCTACAACCATCTCAAAGGCACCCCGGCCGACGAGTAATCCGCCGGGCTATCCCGGCCCGCAGACAGAAATCGAGAGACAACGCCACTGTGCGCACCTATCCGCATAGCTGGCCTCCTCGCTGCCGGTAGAACTCCACAGGGTCGACGGCCTGCCCATTGGCCTCGATCTGCAAGTGCAGGTGCGCTCCAGTGGACGCTCCCCGGTTTCCGACCGCGGCGATGGGCTCGCCGGCCCGAACGGATTGTCCTTCGCGGACCAGATTGTGGTCGTTGTGACCGTAGATCGTCACGATCCCGTCTCCGTGCTGGATGCGCACCCACAGTCCGTAGCCGGACGCCGGGCCTGAGCTGATCACCGTGCCGGAGTTGGCTGCCAGGATCGGCGTGCCTATGGGCGCGGCGATGTCGAGTCCTTTGTGGAGCTCATTGCCGCGGTACCCGAATCTGGAGGTGCAGGTGCCGCTCGTGGGGGTCGTCCCGACGATCTGGCGCGCTGCTGGCTCGAATTTCGCGTAGCGGTCGGGAAAGCCCGATCGCTGCACGGTCTGGGCAGCAACGGTGACCGGCATGTTCTGCCAGTTCGGAAGCGCCAGCAGATGCCGGTAGAACTGCTCGCTGCTATAGGCGGGGTCCATGATCTGTGCGACCGTTCCCCAGCCTTGCGAGGGCCGCTGCTGGAACAGGCCGACACTGTCGCGATCGCCATCGTTCAGGTTCTTCAGCCGTGACTCGGTGAGCGCCGCGGCGACCGCGACGACCCAGCCCTGCTCGGGCACGTTCATCCGTTTGCCGACCGCGACGATCGTCGCCGCGTTGCCCATCTCCTGTGGTCCGTACCCCGCTGCCGAGGTCGCACTGGCCCCAACAGGGGCACAGTTCGAGCCGCTGGCGGAACTGCTGGAACTGCCGAAGACGGCTTGAACCACCGCGATGGCGCCGCCGCCGATGAAGAGCATGATCACGACGACGAACCCGGCACCGGCGGCGGCCATCTTGCCCATGACGCATCACCTCCACGGACACGCGGGATCGGGCGGGGGCATCGGGGAGGGCGGGGCCATCTCCGGACGTGCGGCGCCAGGCACCGCGGCAGTCGGACGCTGCCCACCACCGGGAGCCGAGGCACGCAGGTCCGGCCAGAGGGTGGGCAGGTCAGCCAGCGCCACTCGACCGGCGGTGCCGGGCTCGTCGAGCCGTAGCCAGCGCGGCGCGGCCATATCGAGCGGGTCAGCGGTGGCCTCGCCGCTGCTGGTCGCCACGGGGACGCGTGCAGGCCGGTCGAGACCGCGCAGCGCCTCGGCCATCGCCCTGCGTGCGTTGACCTCGCGCCTGGCACTGGGCAGCCACACCAGCACGGGTGTGGTGATGCCCGTGACCTCGGCCAGCCGTTCGTAGCGGGCGAGTTTGCTCGCCAGGCGTGACAGTTGCTCGGTGCCGAAGTCGAACTCGATGAACCACTCGACGTCCCGGCCGGCCTCGCGCCAGCGTCCGTAGCCGTCCGGGGTGACGATGTCGCCCCAGTGCCGGCCGCACCGGGCGGCCGACCACCACGCCGCGAGCACGCCAGCGGCACCGGGCTGGCGGGCTCGGCGGATCAGGGTGGTGAACAGCCCGTTGCTGCCCACGGTGTGCGCCAGCTGCAGTGAGAACGCACGTCCGATCTCGCGCTCACGGCTGTAGCCCAGTTCTTTGGGGTCAATGCCGTCCTCGCGGGCGAGGGCGACGGCTCCGGCAGTGTCGAGGACGTAGTGCATCGGGTGCGAGCCGCGGTCGCGGTGCGGCTGGAACCGGTGCAGCACACCCCACTGGTAGAGGTTGCGCAGGCGCAGGTTCGCCCCGCGGCGCCCGGTGAAGGCGATGTCGATGATCTGAGTGCTGGTGAGCACGTGGTGCTCGAACAGCATCCGGCACAGCCACCGGTCGCGGTCGGTGAGATGCCGGGCCAGCCACGCGTGGTGCTCGGCCGAGTTGAGCACGCGCGCAACAGGTCGTTTCGGCCGATGCGTGCGCAATTGCCTTTGCGGCGTGGGATTGCTCGCCATGGTTACAGGCACCTCCAGGTCTGCGGGACGCGGGAACGCCGTGCGCACCAACGGAAAAGGCTGAGCGGGGTCAGGCCGCGCGGCGTGGATCGAATGTCACCGGCTGGTCGTTCTCGGCCGGTTCGGGTGTGTGTCGAGGTTCGGTGTTCACGAGCGCGAGTCGACGGATCTGCTTGGCTCGCCCGGGAATCGCGGGCGGCAGCTTCTCGGTGACCGCAGTGAACGGAGGAGCTTCCTCGCTGTCGAGGACCAGTCGCGCGGCGATGTGGAAGCGGCCGAGGTTGGCGAGGTCGTGCTCGGAGAGCCGGGGCGCGGTGTGCCGGGCCAGGTGCCGGGCGTCTTCGGGCGACGCCGAGAAAATGATCTTCGAGCGGGCGTTGGTGCTGATGCCTTCCTCGAGTTCGCGCGGCAGCTGCCGCAGGTACTGGTGCGCGAGCGTCATCGACATCCGGTAGCCGCGGGCTTCGGCGAGCATGTCCTCCATCGGGTACGCCAAGTTGAGGAAGTTGTGGCACTCGTCGATGTAGAGCGCGGCGTCGTGGCGGTCGCGCTGCGGTATCCGGGCGCGTCGGGTGGCGGCCTGCCAGGTGCGGGCCACCACGATCGAGCCGACCAGCCGGGCGGTGTCCATCCCGAGCGCGTCCTTGCCCAAGCGCACCAGGCAGATTCCGCCGTCGAGCACGGCGTCCATGTCCACGGTGGACTCACCCCCGGCGAGGGATGCCCGCACGAACGGGCGCAGCAGCAGGCCGCGGAGCTTGTTCATCAGGGGCGCGACGACTTGTGCCCGGCTGGCGGCGGACAAATCGTCGTACCAGTGCCAGAAGCCGGTCAGGACGTCGTCGGAGATCTGTTCGAGCGCACGCTGCCGGAAGGCGGGCCCCGTCAGCAGTTTCGGCAGGTCGGTCAGCGTGGGTGTGCCGGGCAGCTCGCGCAATGTCAGCAGCCCCGAGCGCAGGATGTCCTCGGTGCGCGGCCCCCAGCTGGAGGCGTAAACGTGGGAGAAGATCGAGACCAGGTTGTCCACCGTGCGGGCGGTGTCGTCGCCTTCGAGTGGGTTGAGCACGGGCGGCTGGTAGCGGCTGTCGGCGTCGAAGAGCACGACGTTCTTTCCGAGCCGTGATGGCAGCCGCATGAGGGTGTCGGCGACCAGGTCTCCCTTGGGATCGATGACGACCAGTCCGCGGCCGGCGTCGGCGTCGGCGAGGATCATCCGCGCCATCAACTCGGACTTGCCCGAACCGGTCGCACCCAGGATGTGCAGATGATGGCGCGAGTCGGCGACGCGCAGCCCCACCGGCCGGGGGTGGCCGGAGTCGGTGATCCCGATCGGTTTCACCCCGGCTCCCTCGGTGGCGATACCCGGTGGCGGCGGAACCGCCTTCGCCCCGGCGCGCTGCAAACCGGGCACGGCCTCGTCGGTCGGGACGTGCGCGAGCGCGGCCAGCTCGGCGATCGAGAGCAGATCGCCGGAGGTGAGGCGTCGTTCGGACACGGACTTGACCGGATGCGTGAGCCGGACGCGACGGTAGTAGTTGTGTTCGCTGTAGGCCGCGAACGCGCTGGCGATGGCATGGCCGCGTCCGCGCAAGTGTTCACGCACCGGAACCCGCTCAGCGCTGGTCGCGTGCTCGTCGACCAGGGTGGCCACGGCATAACGGATGCGGGTCTCGTACTGGGAGCTGCGCTGTTTGGTCACGATGACCCGGTCCTGCGCCGAGGTTTCCAGGGAGGTTTGGTGATCGACGACCTGCTTCTTGGCGGTCGTGCTGGGCTTGCGTGATCCGGTGTGCGGGGTGATGAGGTCTAGCAGGCGTCCGGCCAGCTTGACCGAGCTGCCTGCGCGGGCCTGGCGGGCGGCTCGGCGAGCTTTGCGAACACGAGCGCCGGTGACCGGGCGCGCGAGGATCTGTACTACGGCACGTTCTTGGATGGCCATGCCGACCGGGGCGCCCAGCAAGGCGCGGACGGGATCAGCGGGGAAGTCCGACCGGATAGGAAGTGCTTCGCTCCGGGCCAGGCGCAGTTCACCGCCTACGGCCTCGACTGCTTTGCCCGGCGGATTGGACAAGGGGATCGGCGGCTTGGCGGGTGCGGTGCGGGTGTGCGCGCCGGGCCAGGCAGCCTCGATGGCGCGCTCGGCCATGCCGGGCGGCACGACGCCCGGCAGCCACAGCCGCAAGGCAACCCCGGTGTGGGAAAACACGTACTCCCACACGATGTGCGGCTGGCCGTGCATCCGCCGTTTCCAGCCGGATCGCAACAACCCGACCAGGTTGGAGTACAAGGCCGCTGCGCCGTCCGGATCGACCGTGGGCGGAGCCAGCACTGTGACCACCCGGGCGTCGGCGGCCATCCGGTCGTGGCACCGGCGCGCCCACCACCGGCGCCCGGCCACGACGCCAGTCACCGCGAGCGCAATGGCCGGCCCGGCGAGTGGCCCCCAGGACAGTGCGAATTCCCGCAGCGCGGCGAAGACAGCGCGCACTGCGGCACCGGGATCGCGGAGGTAGTCCTGCAACGGCGATGCGAGCAGCCTCGCCGAAGCGGCAAAAGACTGGGTAGAAGGCATCAGAAATCCCCTCTCGCAAGGAAGAGTCGTAAGGACGTGGATTCAGGCCGCGTGTCGCTCGGCATCGTTCACGCTCGCTCGGGCTTCCGGCGTCGGTGCAGGAGCGGACGGGTCGTTGGGTGCGAGCCGCAGATGACGCTGCCGTCTGTGTGCCCGTTCGGCGTCGATCTCGGCCTGCCACTCCGACAGCCGTCGTCCGCCCATGCGCTTGAGGAACTGCGGGATGCGGTTCGCGGGCACCCCGACCAATCGCGGGCCGAGCACGGCGAGCAGATCCGAGGCTTCCTGCGATGACCACTCGGGGGCCTCGGTGATGGCGTCCTCATCGGGAAACACATCGGCGACCCGGTCACGGTCGGGATCGATAAACGAATCTTCACGACCGCCGTAGCTGTAGACCCACAGGAAGTTCTCGGGCGGGCCCGGTTCGATCAGTCGCTTGAACCGCCGAACTTCCTTGGTATACGCATAGAACGTCACCTGCGGGCAGGCTCGCATCACGCGACACCACGCCAAAGTGTAGGCATCGCTGAAAAAATCCCCTGCGTCGTGCACCCTGATAAATTTCCCGGCGAGGCGCGGTGCCGACAGTTCACTGATCATGGCTGCTTCCCAACCGGGCAAGTCTTCGAGGACGTACGCGAGATTGGCGGTATGCTTGGCTTTGACCGCAGGGAAGAGATAGGTTCCATTGCGCGCGTAGCAGATCCGAGCGCATGCGCTTGCCGCCGGGCAGGTCACCTGCGTGCGTCCGTCGGGCAGCCGGGCGGCTAACGCGGGCAGAGTCCAGTTCCAGACACCGATTGCGCGCATCTCCCGGTTTTGCGTCAGCAACCGACCCGGTCGGGTCACGCTGGCGGAAGAAGACATACGACACCTCGCAAAAGAAGTCAGGCGAGCAAATAAATTGGGCAGAACGGTTGTGGTTCAGGAGGCCCGCATGTGGCGGGGCAGGCTATGCGGCGATGTCGAGGTCGACGTGACCGTCAGCGTCCGCATCAAGAGCCAGCTCAGTGTCATGGACGCCGAGGTCCACAAACGCGCCGTCGTCCGTGCTAGATTCGTGCTCCGCGTACCGCGCCAATTCGGCCGGATCTGTAGTGATGAGCGCGTTTTCCTGCGGAGACGCCAGCGACTGGAACGCGACTCTCTGTGTCCCGGTCGAGAGCAGACCTTGCCCCTTGTCCGCGGAAATCAGGAACTGCCTCTCGCCCTCGGACAGGTTGAAGGTTGCCACGATCTCCTCGATCGCTTGCGGCGCTTGACGGAGAAGAATCTGCGTAGCCGCGTTCGCGATGATCGCCTTGCCCAGGTTCGTCCCGAGGACGTCCCCGACATCTTGGGTCGCGATCGTCAAGCCCGCCCAGTGTTTCCGGGCTGCTTTGGCCATCCGGTGCAGAAACCGCGCCCCGGCAGGGTCTTGCATGAGCAGCCATGCCTCGTCGACCGTGATCAGCCTTGGCCGACGGATGGCCGGGTTGGACACCCGCCGCCACACCGTGTCCAGCGTGAGCAGCGTCCCGATCGGCCGGAGTTCGTCGGGCAGGTCCCGCAGGCTGAACACGGTCAGGTGTCCCTCGGGCCTTGTGGTGGTGGGCCCGGAGAACATTGGGGAGAACGCGCCCTCGACGAACGGGTGCAGCCGGGTGCCCAAGTCCGCCGCGACCGGGTCTGCGGTGCCGGTGAGGGCTGCGGCGAGGTCGGCCAGCAGCGGCGCCTGCCGGCCCCAGGTCCGCGGGTCGCTGGTGATCCCGGCCTGCTGATAGGTGGCCATGATCGCCCGGTCGAGCACGGCGCGTTGCTGTGCAGACAGGTCGGTGCCGAGCAGCACCCCGGTGACGGTGTGCAGGAACAACGCCCGCCGGGTCAGGGCGTCTTTAGGCGCGGTGCGACGCCCGTCCGGGCGGACGGCGATCGGCAGGTCGAACGGGTTGATGCGGACGTCAGCGTCGCCGAGGTGGATGTAGGTGCCGCCGATGGCCTCGCACAGCCGCCGGTACTCGTCCTCCGGGTCGATGATCGCGACCTCGACCCCGCGGTAGAGGCTGCGCAAGGTTTCCAGCTTCACCAGGTACGACTTGCCCGCGCCGGAGCGCCCGAGCACCACCGCGTTGTAGTTGTCTGCGGAAAAGCGATCCCAATGCACCAAACCCTGCGAGCCGACGTTGAACCCGTATAGCACACCGGCCGGTGCGGCGACACTGGTCGGGTCAGCGGGAGGCAGATCGGGGCTGGTGAAGGGAAACGCGGCGGCCAGCGCACTGGTGTCGAAAGTTCTGCGCATGCCGATCAAGTCCAGCGCCAGCGGCAGGGTGGACACCCAGCCTTGCATCGACCGGTAGGTGGTCGGCTGGGCGTTCATCAGCAGCGACGCCGCGAGCGCCCGCACTGCGGCGACCTGCTCGGCGAGATCGTCTTCGCTGGTGGCGTGCACGGTCAGATACAGCCCGAGCCGGTACAACTTCCCTTCGCCGCGGGCGACGCGCGCCGAGAGGTCGTAGGCGTCTTCGGTCGCGGCCTCGACCATCGGGTCCAGCAACCGTCCCTTCTCGCTGGTGTGCCGTCGCCCGGACTCCAATTTGGACAGCTGGCGCTTGAGCCGGTTGGCGGCGGTGACCGGGTCGATCGGCTCGATGTGCAGCGACACGTCCACGCGGCCGGGGTAGGACAGCAGGGGTTGCAGCCACCCCGCGTGCACCTCGCGCGGATAGCCGGTGATCGCGAAAGAGGAGACCCATTCGCCGCCGATCTCCAGATGCCGGGGCGCGACCGACAGCGAATCCGGTGTGAACGCACTGGCCCTTCCCAACGGTGCATTCGTATCCCGCGCGCCGCGGCCTCGATCACGGCCGAACTTCCTGCTCATAGGTCCCCGCCCTCCCACTCATCCAAGGCCGACGGCTCCGGCGGCGCGTTGTCACGCCCGGCCCGGGTGGCCGTGCTTCGGTGATGGACTGGCGGTTCGTCGTCGGGATCCGGGGCAGCGGTGGTGATCACCTCGTCTGCACCGGCCAGACCCGCCGAGGGCGGGATCAGGCTGTCGGGATTGCACGCGGTGGCCAGCACGGCAGTGGCCTGCCCAGCGTCCAGGGGCGTGATCGTGATCCCGGCCGGGGAGAGCAGTTCGGTGGCTTCGCCCAGCCTCCGCACGAGCCGGGCCTCCGCCGAGCGCCGCGCGGTCTCGGTGATCTCGCCGTCCCGTCCGCGGGCGCGTCGCGCCCGCAGCAGGGTGAGCGGGGACGCGCCGCCGAGCCCGTCGGTCGGCCCCGTTGCGCGGACCGGCTCGCGCAGCACCAGCAGCACCTGGCGGCGCAACAAATCGGTGGAGCGGCGCAACTGGTCCAAGTAGGTCGCGTGCTCCCGTGCGGCGGCTTCGAGCATCGGATGCGGCAGGCCGGGGGCGGCCTCGCGCAGGTCGCTGATCTGGCGGCTCAGGTCGAGACGTTCGGCCCGGATGAGCACCTGCACCGGCGCGGAGATCGAATGCAGATACCGGCCGAAGCTGGCGACCAGCGCCTCCTGCTCACCGGGCGTGCGGAGCGCGAAGTTGACGGTGCTGGCCACCGCGACCATCGCGACCCCGTCGGGGCCGAGGTCGACGACACCGGCCTCGGTGACCCCTTCCGCGGGCAGCCGCAGCGCCGCCGGAGACACCTCCGATGTGCCCGCCGCGCCGGTGGCGTCGGACGCGGTGATGCTGCTGGTCAGCCACTCCGGTGCGGGCCGGACACCTTCGGGGGCGGCGACCCGGCGGCGGGGTTGCAGCCGCTGGCGAAGTGCGGCGAGCACGAGCCGGTCCAGGCTCATGCCGTCGCGTCGCCCCAGCGCCAGGACCGCGGCGGTGACCCCGATAGGAATCGCGACGATCAGGAACGCCGGCAGCGGGACCACACCGCGGGCTAGCGTCCAGCCGCCGTAGAGCACGATCCCGGTCACCGCGAGGATCGCCAGCTGACGAACGGTGAGATTGGCTAGGACGCGGTCTTCGCGGTCGACGTCGGCAGGGATGCGCACGGGCTGAGTCATGACTTCTCACCTCCGCGAGGCGGGGATGTCGGCGCGGATTTCGGTGGGGTGGGCGCCCGGAACGTCACCGGCGGGACGGACGGCGTGCGCGGGCGGGCGTCTCCGAGGCGAGGCTCCGGGTGCGCGGTCCGGAACGCCGGTGCGGCGGGTGGCGCCGTCGCGGGCGTGACTGGCCGGGACACGTGGGACGGGTCCGGCGTCGGCGGTTGGAACCGCAAGTGCGGCGGAACTGCGGCCGCCGCGACCGGCCGGGCCGGGGGCGTGTTGCCGCTTGCGCGGCGCGGTGCACCGGGTGCTTGGAACCTGGGCGCCGCCGGAGCCTGCCTGCGGCGCCGTCCGGCCGGCGGTGGGACTGGAGTGTCGGGTTTGGATGCTGAACTGAATTCGGGCATGACGGGTCCTTGATTGGCCGGGGTGACGGCTGGGTCGTGGGTGGTCTCCTGGGGGCCGGGCTGCAGAAACTCCGGTCGCTGCGAGGGCGGGCGAGGGTGCTGGGCAGCACGGGTGCGCTCTTTGTCGTAGGCCGCCTGCATCCGCTGGTTGACCGCCTCCGGTGTCGGCGCGATCCGCGGCTGAGCGGGCCACGGCGGATCGGCAGCGGCACCGCCGCGCTTACTGCCTTTTCCGCCACCGGCGACCGCTCCGGCCTTGCCGAACCCTCCGGACTTCCCGGCGACCATCCCGAACGTTTTCGCCGCGATGTACGCCTTCGCGAGCCCGCCGAGGAAGGAACGGCCGCTGCCGAGCTTGGTGGCCGAGAGGAACCAGAACGGAATCTTGAACAAGATGTAGAACAAGGTGATCGCGGCGATGAGCATGCCGAGCGCGGACAGTGTCGAGCCGAACAGACGCACCCCGCCGGACAGGAAGGTCCGCACGGCGTTGATCAGCACGAGTGACTGGGCAACCTGGATCGCCAGCGTCGCGCCGAGCGCCTTCCACCACCACCGGGCGATGCCATCTGTATGGGGCAGGCAGTGGCACATCAGAAAAAGCGGCCCGGTGACAATGAGAATCAGCGTGATGACCACGCGGAAGACGTAGACGATCAGCAGGGCGATCCCGACGACCACGAGCACCAGCGCCAGCAGGATCATGAAGAACCCGCCGGAGACCGCACCCTCGACGGCGTCCTTGAGCGTGGACCCCACCGACGGCGGATTCACTCCGTCGCCGAGCACTGCGGCGGACAGCGCGTTGGTCAGCCGGATGAGCTTCTCGGCGAAGAACAGCGACAGCGCGGAGGCGAGGAACCCGATCGGGATCCGCGGGCCGATCTCCTTGATCGAATACCGTGCCTGCACCGTCTCGTGGGACATCACCACGATCCCGGCGACGAGGAGCAGCATCCCGTAGCAGGCCAGCACGATCTGCCACGAGTTGTCCCACAGCTCGCCGATGCCGGGAAGCTGGTCCAGCGTCGGCGTGGTCAGCGCGGTGTGGCCGAGCAAGTCCAGGATCGGCGACAGGGCGGCATTGACCAGATCCTTGAAGACACCGTTGATCGCCTTGGCGATACAGCCGGTGATGTTGGTCAGCCCGCACTCCGGATCGTCGTTTCCCGTACTGGGACCGCCCGGTTGCTGGCCAGTGCTCGGCGGCGGGGTGGGCTGCGGAATGCAGTCCTCGCCTGTGCACGGCGGGTTCGGTTGCGCGCTCGTGCTTGGTGCGGTGGTCGGGCCGCCGGGGGTGCATCCGATCTGGCCGGGAAAGCAACTTGTCGGCGGCGGCAGCTCGGTGATCGGCGGCAGCGGCGTCGCTGGGACCGACGGGCGCGGAGAGCCTGTCGGAAAGTGACACGACGGGTCCGGCGAGTTCGGGGCACACGAGTTGCTGGGGTTGGGTGGTAGCGGCAACGGAGGCGGTTGCTGCGCCAGCGCCGCCTGCTGCGCACCGGGCTGCGGGGGCGCGCCGGGCGAGGCCCATGCACCGACGGCCAGCACACTGCCGAGCACCACCGTCAGGCCGAGCGCCAGCAGCCAGACCAGCCGCCGCCGGGAACCACGGCCGACGCGCTGCGGTGCGAGCAGGACCCTCTCCCGGCGCGCCGGGTCCGCCGGGCGTGCGCCGGTGCCGGGCTCGCCGCGATCGGGTTCGGACGGGCCGGGGTGTCGGGGCGCGGCCATGGCGTCAGGCCCCGACAATCCCGCGCAGGATTTCCACCACGAGCGGTGCCAGCGCCGCCAGCCCGTAGCCCCACCCGGCGCTCTTGAACGACTGCTTGGCCTTCTCCACTTCGCCGGGGTCGCCCGCGGCCATCAGGTACCGGACGCCGCCGATGGTGAGGAACACCGTCGCCAGCCCGGCGAGGATGCCGACCAGCCAATTGCGGATGTTGTCGAAGACCTGGCCGACGCTGCTCGCGATCGCGAGAACCTGTGTGGAGGCCTGCGCCGCATCCGCGCTGAGCACACTGAGCAGGACCGTGCCGAGTAGCGCTAAGACCACGGAGTGGGTCACCGTGCTGCGCACCGGTCGCGACTGAGAGGTCCGATGACATGGACGTGCACCATCCGTGTGTGCAGTCGGCCGCGCGCGCCTGATGGTGCCCGTGCGGAGTCGGTTCTGTTCGGATGCGCTCGACGCGGGCGAGCGCGCCGGCGCGGTGGCGCGTCGGATCTGGGGATGGGGTGTCACGCGCATCGGCGCACCTCCGAAATCGGCTCGTGCTCGGCGGTACGCGGAGAGCTGGGTGGGATCTCCCCGCGCCCCAAGAGGCCGGATTTCGGGTCCTTTTTCGACACCGCTCGTGACGATTTCTTGGAATCGACTGGCCGGCCGTTGCGCAGACGACCGCTCACGGCACGTGACGAGTGCGGCTTCTCCTCGGCGGGAGCGGCCGGTGAGCCGGTGAGCAGAGCGGAGACAGCTACGTCCGCGACGGGGTCGTCGGAGTCGGTGTCGGCGAGCTGATCGCGCAGCCACGCGACGAGTCGGTCTTCAGCTCGATCGCGGGCCTTGAACGCGGTCTTGAGCGCGGCTCCGTGGGTTTGCGCCCAGCCGGTCACCGAGGTTTCGCCGAGCCGGGTCGACGAGATCAGTTCCGCTTCGGCGGGGGTGAGAATCTGCTCACCGACCGCCCGCGCGAGCACCAAGTCGGGGTGTCCGTACGGCGGGCGCGGCACCGCGGACCGATAGCCCGAGCCCGCAGGCATCGGAGCGTCGAGCGACTCCTCCAATGCTGCTTGCCCGGCGCGGCGCGCGGCGAAGTGCAGCCGGACCGCGATGGCCGGGTCAGCCAGATCGACCGTCGAGAGCGCGTGGACAAACCCGGCGAGCACGGCCGCGTGCGCGTCCGCGCGATCGCCGCGATACCGCGCCGCCAGCCATCGCGCGCTCGAGGCCAGCGACGGCAGGGCCATCCCGACGCACGCCACCGTCCAGGCACCCCCGTGCGCGCGGGAGCGCAGCACCAGGTGCGCCCACACATCGTCGCGCGTGCGGGGCGGGCACTGCTTGCTCATCACCCGGTCCCGCAGTTCGTCCAGCGGCACCGGACGCCGTGGCAATCCGGCGAACCGGGCCCCGTGCACAGCCATCGGCTTCGGCCCGGTGACCAGCCACCCGAAAGCGTCGCGCGCGGTGTCTAGCGGCAGCCAGTCGTGCCCTTCGTGATCGGGGCGGATAGGCGCGGACACGGTCTCGTCGTTCGTCATTGGCGTGCTCCTGACTGGAGTTCGTGGAATCGGCTCCGTCAGGACGCCAGGGCGGCGACAAGAAAAAGACAAGAAAAGAACAAAGATGATCTTCTTAGTAGGTGAAATTGGCTACTAAAAGCGAAGCTTCGAAGGATTCGGAAACCTCACGCAGGGCAACCTGTCCTGGCGGTGTCCGTGATCGTCTTAGTAGCTTGTGAGCTGGTCGTTTAAGTGATCCTTAGTGGGCAGTCGGCGGCCGGCTCAGGCGGGTCCGCGGCAGCTCCGGGGGCTTGCTTTGTTCTGGTCGGAAATTCTTCTTGACCCGAACCCGGGTGATTCGAAAGCGGGTCAACCCCGGCCGTCCTGGCTTGAATCCTTCCGGGAAGCTGGGAAAGTGTCGACCTATTCGGACTCGTTTCTCTCTGCGTACGGTGCAGGACTTCGGAGGTTATGAAAAAACTTGGGCGAGCGGTGTCGAAAAACGGCCCCAAAACCCGCCTCTTGGGGCGACTTGGCAGACCACGCCGATCACACCGCGAGGAAGGCCACCGATGACTTCACCACCGCACCCCGAGCCCGGACGCCGTCACCACCGCTTGCCGCATCGCGACACTGCCGGCCTCCGCCGCAGTCGGCATCGCGCGCCACAGACCAAGCTTGCAACCGCAGTTGCCCGCAGGCCACGTCCGGCGACCTTCTGGCCGTTCGCCGAGGCGGAAATGCTGCCCGGTACTGCACTGCTTCCCGGCTGGCTCGGACGCACGGTCGTCACCCTCGTGACGACCTACACCCGCCCCGGCGACCGCGTCCTTCTGCTTACTCCACCGCCGTCCCCGCGCGCTCTTCGGCGCGCGGTTGACGGCACCCGCAGCGCCACCCCGTACGCAGGTCTCGCCGAGGCGGTCTGGACCGTTTCCCGGCTCGGCCGCGGTGCCGACGCCGCGACTGCGGCACCCGCACCCGGCTACCCGGCCGAGCACCCCGACTCGGCCCCCTGCGCCGGATCCGAGTCGGGGTCGCGACTCCGACTCGGTCGGTTCGGGCTGCACCCGGTGGCCGAACCGCACCCCGACTCCGCACGCCCTCGGCGTCGCGACGGGGACCGACCGCATGGCGGGTTCGACCTGATCATCACCGCGCTCGATCCGCACGCCACCGACTGGCTCGCGCACACCGACTGGGACGCCCTGCTCACTCCGGGCGGCCTTATCGCCGTAGTCACACACAGCGATGTCCGTGATGGGCGACTACGCGACCCGCACGCGACTGCGCTGAGCACGCTGGGTAGTCGCGGGTTGCGATGTCTCGATCACATCGCCGTGCTCGCTACGCCCGTGTCGACCTTGCCGAACCGCCCCGTAGCCGCTGGCCGCGCAGGCATCGCGGCCTCGACGCTGGACTTCTCGCCGCGCGCGGTCGACGCCGCAGCGCCGCCGCTGCGCTCGGTGCATCACGACCTCGTTCTGCTCGGTCGATTGTCGCCGGACGCGACGGACGAGGGTGCTTTCGACGGGAAGGAGACCTCGGATGTCTAAGCGCACTGGGAGGCAGCACCCCCGCCCGGCGGGGGAGCGGTCCGAAGGCCCGGTTGTGGCGTCGGTGTGGCCGACCGGGACCGACAGTCTGACGGCCCAGCTGAACGAGGGCGGCTACCACGACGCCACCGGTGCCGACCACGCTCTGATGGCCCCGGCGATCGCCCGCCACGCCATCGCGGCGCTGACTCGGCCCGGCGATGTCGTGCTCGATCCCGACTGCGGGGCGGGCACTACGATCGTCGAAGCGCTACGGGGCGGGCGGCACGCGATCGGGTTGACCGGGCAGCGGCGCTGGTGGCGTCTGGCGCGCACCAACGTGACTGCCACAAAGGCGCGCGGGGTGTTCGCCGACGGCATGGTCCTCATCCTCGACCGACGCCCCGGCACCGCGGTCGCCGCGGCCACCGCCGGACTGACCGGGCGGATCGACCTCCTCCTGACGACCCTGCGGCCCAGTCCGGCTGGCGACATGGATGGTGCGCTGGAGCGATTGCACAGACTGCTGACGCAGTACCGGCCGCTGCTGCGTCCCGGCGGGCACGCGGTCATCACCAGTGCCCCGCGGCGCCACCCAGTGCGGCACGACCTGCTCGACGTTCCCAGCCGGATCACGGCGGTCGCCACCGCTGCCGGGCTGGCACCAGTCGCGCGGTGTGTGGCGCTGACCGCCACCGTGCGGCGAGGCCGCACCTACACCCGCGCGTCGCTGGCTCAGCGCCGCGCCGCCGCCCGTGCCGAACGCGCTCTCGGGCATCCGGTCGCGCTGCCCGCACATCACACCGCGCTGGTGCTCCGGGCCGATCCCGACGCGGCCTATCCGGCTCTGAACCAACCCCTCCCCGCGCTGCCCGCGCCGTCGCACCGCGCCTGGCACGGAACAAGGCCCGATTTGGTCGTCGCCTGAAGTGTGGACCGCTTCACGCAAGATGCGCGTCGGTGCCCGTCTGCGGCGCGGCGACGCGATCCGACCTACTGCGGCTCGCAACCTCTGCTCAACGTGCCGAAGGAGCAAACCTTATGGACACGGTCTACTACCGCGACGACGCGGTCACGCTCTACACTGGCGACGCCGCGACCACGTTGACCGGCCTGGCAGCCAATTCGGTGGACTGCGTGGTCACCAGCCCGCCGTACTGGGGGCTGCGCGACTACGGGACCGGAACTTGGGTCGGCGGCGATCCCGGGTGCGCGCACCTGGCCGCGGCCGGACGTGGCGGCAACGTTCCCCAGTCCAAACACCCTGGGCTTGCCTATCCCGCGTCCGCGGCGCATCGCGGTGGCGTGCCGCAGCGCTGCCGCCGGTGCGGCGCCCAGCGCGAGGACGACCAGCACGGCCTTGAACCGACCCCGCAGGACTACGTGGACCGGCTGCGGGAGGTCTTCGCGCAGCTGCATCGTGTCTTGGCCGACACCGGCACGGTGTGGCTGAACTTGGGCGACTCGTACTCTGCCGAACCGCCCGGCCGCACCGGGGACGCGATGCGGGCGAGCACCTTGTCCGGCCGTAGCGCAGCAGCGCCACTGCGGGAATCGGTGCGCCAGGCCGGGGTGGCGCGCACGCGGTCGTTGCCGCGGAAGAACCTGGTCGGGATGCCGTGGCGGGTCGCGTTCGCGTTGCAGGCCGACGGCTGGATTCTGCGCAACGCGATCGTGTGGCACAAACCCAACGCGATGCCCGAGTCCGTGCGCGACCGGCTCTCCAATCGCTACGAGATGCTGTTCCTGCTGACCAAACAGCAGAAGTACTTCTTCGACCTCGATCCGATCCGCGAGCCATTTGCCTGTCCCGAGGCGGTCGGGGAGGGCATCGTCTTCGGCGGTGCGAACAAGGGCCGCCACGGCGGGATCGGTGCGACCGCGCGTCGCCGCGGGCACAGCGTGTACGGCAAATACCGCGACACTGAACCGTTCGCAGGGAAAGCCCCGGGGGACGCGATGCGCCCGACCGGGGCTCGGCACACCGCCGCGCACGCTCGGGGTAAGAATCCTGGTGACGTTTGGTCGATCACCACCCGCCCGTTGCGGGAAGCGCACTTCGCCGCGTTCCCGGTCGACATCCCGCTGCGCTGTATCGCCGCGGGATGCCCGGACGGCGGTGTGGTGCTCGACCCGTTCAGCGGTGCGGCCACGACGGGACTGGCCGCGCGTCGGCTCGGCCGGTCCTATCTCGGCATCGACCTCAACCCGGCGTTCCACGACATCGGCTTGCGCCGTCTCGGCCTCCCCGCACAGGACACCGGGAGGGCCGCATGACTACTTGCGCAGCACACGCCCGTGCGGACGCCGCCATCACGCTGGTGACCGCCGACGCGGAAGCCGCGCTCCGCAATCTGCCAGAGGATTCGGTGGACTGTCTGGTCACCAGCCCGCCTTACTGGCGGCTGCGCGACTACGCCCCGGACGCCTGGACCGGCGGCCGACCCGGCTGCCGTCACCGCCCGGCCAGTCTCCGCGACGCGGGTGCCAGGCGGTGGCGGTGCCAAGACTGCGGGGACCGGCGCGAGCATCCGCAGACCGGGCTGGAAGCGACCGCGGATGACTACCTCGCAGCCCTTCGCGCGGTGTTCGCCGCGGCCCGGCGCGTGCTGGCTCCGCGGGCCACGGTGTGGGTCAACCTGGGTGACAGCTACTCCACCAACTCCGACGGCTACTGGTGCGCGACCCCCGGCCAGGCCGGTCAGCCGCACTACCGGTCACGAGCGGACGTGCCGCACAAGAATCTGCTCGGCATGCCGTGGCGGCTGGCCTTCGCACTGCAAAGCGACGGGTGGATCTTGCGGTCGGCGATCGTGTGGCACAAGCCCCACGCCACGCCCACCCCGGTCTCCGATCGGCTCGCGACCCGCCACGAGATGCTCTTCCTGTTCGTCACGCAACCGGATTACTACTTCGACCTCGACGCGATCCGGCAGCCGTATACCGGCGACCGTGCCCTGTCCCGTCGCGCCTACCGCGGCGGCACGAAGCCGAATACAGCACGCGGAACCTGGCTTCGCGCACCCGCCGACGGGCAGCGCGGTCGCAACCCCGGCAACGTGTGGACCGTTCCACCCGACCGCACCCGCGGCGGCCATCCGGCACCGTCGCCGGTGGAGATCCCGCGCCGGTGCATCGCGGCCGGATGCCCGCCGGGCGGTCACGTCCTGGACCCGTTCAGCGGCAGCGGCACCACCGGCGTGGCCGCTCGCGCGCTCGGCCGGCGTTTCACCGGCATCGACACCAACCCCGCCTACCACGACCTCGCACAGCGGCGACTGGACGCAGGCAGGCATGGGGGAGACCGATGACGGCCGGAACTGGGGCGGCGGTGCGGTTGTGCGTCGGCGATGCGCGTGAGGTGGTGGCAGGGATGGCAGCTGGGTCGGTGGATTGCGTCGTGACGTCGCCGCCGTATTGGGGTTTGCGGGACTACCGCGTCGTCGGGCAATACGGTGTCGAGTCCACCGTGGATGGATATGTCGCGCGACTGGCCGGGGTCTTCGGGGAGCTGTCGCGGGTGCTGGCGCTGGGCGGGACGGTGTGGCTGAATCTGGGTGATTGTTTCGGCGGGTCGTGGGGGAATTACGTGGCGCCGGGCTCGGTCGCGCGCACTGCTGCGGTGCGGGCGGCGACGGGGTACGGGGTGCATCGGCCGCCGCAGTCGTTGTTTCGGCGCAAGGATCTGGTGGGTGTGCCGTGGCGGGTGGCGTTGTCGTTGCAGGATCGTGGGTGGCTGGTGCGGAATGCGGTGGTGTGGGAGAAGCCGAACGCGCGGCCGGAGAGTGTGCGGGACCGGCTTGCCCAGCGGTACGAGTCGGTGTTCCTGCTGACCCGGTCGCCGGTGCACTGGTTCGCGGCGGAGGGGATGACGGATCTTTGGCGGGTCCCGGCGGGGCGTTCGGGTACGGGGCATCCGGCAGCGGGGACGCTGGAGATCGCGCGGCGTTGTGTCCGTCTGGGGTGCCCGCCCGGTGGTGTGGTGCTGGATCCCTTTTGCGGCAGCGGGACCACCGGGATCGCCGCGCTGGAACACGGGTGCTCGTTCGTCGGCGTCGATCTGGATCCGGATTGTCACGACCTGGCCTGCCGCCGCCTGACGGGTGCGGTGGTCTCGTGAACGCAGCGGCCGTGCTGACGTTGGGGGAGGTGGCCGCGTTGCCGGCGGTGGTGGATCTGATGACCGCGGCGCGGGCGTTGCGGATCGGCCGGACGACGGCGTACGCGCTGGCGCGCGACGGTGGTTTCCCGTGTCCGGTGCTGCGCGTCGGCGGGGAATACCGCGTCCCGACCGCCGGGTTGCGACGGGTCCTTGGCCTGGACGAGCCTGCTGGCTGAGCGCTGCTCGGGGATTCGCCGGATCGGGTGGTGTCGCTCGGGCTCGGGCTTCCCCGAGCGGGTTCTGCAGCGCGAGCATGACGGCAACCCGCTGATTCAACGCAACCGAGGGGAAGGCGGCAGGCGATGGCCGAGGGATCGGTGTACAAACGCTGTTCCTGCAAGGACAGCAACGGTCGCAGTCTGGGTGCGGCGTGCCCGAGACTGGAACAGAGCCGGCACGGGCAGTGGTGCTACCGCATCGAGCTGCCCGCGGACCGCGGCGGGAATCGTCGGCCGCGGCGTCGCAGCGGGTTCGAGACCGCGACGAAGGCGCAGAAGGAACTCAGTCACGTCGGCGACCTGCTCGCGCTCGCCGGGGACGACGAGGACACCCTGGGCAAGATCGCGGACGTGATCGCCGCCGCGATCACCGCACGCCAGAAACTCCCGGAACTGGAAGACATGCGCCGGCTGGTGCGGGCCGGGGCAGAGGTGCTGGAGCACCCTTTGATGGACGAGGTGTTCACCGCGTTTCTCGCGACGAAAAAGAAAACCCGCTCCCGCAACACCTACCGTTCCTACGAGTCGCATGTGCGGCTGTATCTGCGGCCGCATCTGGGACATATTCGCCGGGACAAACTGCGTGTGGCGCATCTGGAGGGCATGTTCGACGCGATCGTGGAGCACAACGACGTGATCGCCGAGTACCGGGCCAGCAAGGATCCCCGCAAGGTCGCGGCCGTGAAGTGGCAGCGGCCGGTCGGACCGACCTCGATCCGGCGGATCCGGGAAACGCTGCGGGCGGCGCTGAGCCCGGCGGTGAAGGAAGGCCTGCTCACGGTCAATGTCGCGTCGTTGGTGGAGTTGCCCCCGGCCAAACGCCCGACCGCGAAGGTGTGGACCGACGAGCGGGTCGCGCGGTGGCGGGAGACGGGAGAGGTTCCGTCGCCGGTGATGGTGTGGACCCCGCAGCAGACCGGCCGGTTCCTCGACCACGCGGTCCACGATCCGCTGTACGCGTTGTTCCATCTGATCGCTCATGTCGGGCTTCGGCGCGGGGAAGCATGCGGTCAGCGGCGCGTCGACACCTATCTGGATTCCGCTGCGCTGGATGTGACGAATCAGATCGTGCAGTACGGCTGGGAGACCGGGCAGTCCGCGCCCAAGACGACGTCGTCGGAGAGCCTGGTCGCGTTGGACGGCGGCACGGTGCTCGTGCTGCGTCAGCACCTGGCAGACCAGGATGAGGCGATCGCGCGGCTTGGTGCCGGCTGGGTCGGCAGCGGACTGTTGTTCACCCAGCCCGATGGCAGCGCGTTGCACCCGGCCGATGTCACCGCGCGTTTTCAGGAGCTGGCACGCCAGGCCGGGTTGCCGCCGATCCGGCTGCACGACCTGCGCCACGGAGCGGCCACTCTCGCTCTCGCGGCCGGGGCGGACATGAAGGTGGTGCAGCACATGCTCCGGCATTCCTCGATCACCGTCACCATGGACACCTACACCACCGTGCTGCCCGAAGTCGCGCTCGCGGCGGCCGAGGCCACCGCCAAGATCATCCCGCGGTCAGCACCGCGACAGCTCGGGCGCGACTCGGGCTCGCCACCGACCATTGTGGACAGTCCGGAACCGGAAGAAAAGCTTCCAGAAAACCAAAATCCCCAGGTCGAAAACTTCTCGAACCTGGGGATTAAGGGTGCGCCATCAGGGACTCGAACCCCGAACCCGCTGGTTAAGAGCCAGCTGCTCTGCCAATTGAGCTAATGGCGCTTGGTGCTTCCCGCCGCTGTGGTTTCCCTCGGCGACGTGGAAAAGATTAGCAGGGCGTTCAGGCCCCGTTTCAGGGGGGTCCCCTTTTCGGCTCGCCGGGACAACAGCCCAGGTCAGCGGCGGTGACCCACCGTGTACCCAGGCAGCATCGGCTGGCGCGGCAGCGGGCAGGCCGGACGGGGGACCCCAGTGACCTGCGCGACACCGGCACTCGCCACAGTACCCCGGAAATGACAAAACCCCGGCTTCTCCGAAAAAGATCTCGGTGAAGCCGGGGTGTACGGGTGGCTAACGGGGCTCGAACCCGCGACCTCCTGGACCACAACCAGGTGCTCTACCAGCTGAGCTATAGCCACCATCTGGCAAAAGATCTCGCGATCACCTTGCTGGAAGCAATCCTAGCGGGTGCCCGCGAGCGCTTTTCAGGGGGTCACCCTCGGTGGCGTTCCAGCACTTCGGCGGCGGCGGCTTTGGCCTCGTCGCTCGTCGGGCCGGGCTGGGGGACGAAGGCGATCGCGCGGTAGTACTCGAGTTCGCCGACGGACTCCTTGATGTCCGCGAGCGCGCGGTGGGCCAGGCCTTTCTCCGGCTTGGCGTAGTAGATCCGCGGGTACCAGCGGCGCACGAGCTCCTTCACCGACGACACGTCGACCATCCGGTAGTGCAGATGGTTGTCGAGTTCCGGCATGTCGCGGGCGATGAAGCCGCGGTCGGTGGCGATCGAGTTGCCGGCCAGCGGCGCGCTGGCCGGGTCCGGCACCCATTCGCGGATGTACTCCAGCACGCGCTGCTCGGCCTCGGCGAGCGTGGTCGTCGAGGCGCGGACTTCTTCGGTGAGGCCGGACTTGGCGTGCATGTCGTGGACGACCTGCGGCATGCCGTCGAGCTTGGCGTCGTCGGCGTGGATGACGATGTCGACGCCCTCGCCCAGCACGTTCAGGTCGGCGTCGGTCACCAGCGCGGCTATTTCGATCAACGCGTCCTTGCCGAGGTCGAGCCCCGTCATCTCGCAGTCGATCCAGACAAGATGGTCGTTCACCCGCACCACCCTAACCCGACACGGGGATATCAGCGGCGTCACCTGGGCTTCCGGCGCGTTACGCTCGGTCAGCCAGTGCAGCGAGGTGTGATTTCGGACTCGGAACGGGGTGCGGCCAGTGGCCGAGCAAGCGTCGGGACCAGCGGCGGAGATCGCGCAGGGATACGTGAGCGACGGGGCGGCCGTCGAGCTGGGCGCGGTGGTGATCGACGGGAAGACGGAGGCGTCGGCCGCGGTCCGGCTGCCGCTGGCGACGCTGAACCGGCACGGGCTGGTCGCGGGCGCGACCGGCACCGGCAAGACCAAGACGCTCCAGCTGATCTCCGAACAGCTGTCGGCGGCCGGGGTTCCGGTCGTGCTGGCCGACGTCAAGGGCGACCTGTCCGGCCTGTCCGCGCCCGGCGAGGCGAACGATCGCACCGCGAAACGGTCCGCGGAACTGGGCGACGAATGGGCGCCCGAGGCGGGTCCGGTGCAGTTCTTGTCGCTCGGCACCAGCGGCACCGGCATCCCGGTCCGCGCGACGATCACCAGCTTCGGTCCGGTGCTGCTGTCGAAGGTGCTCGGGCTCAACGAGACGCAGGAATCGACGCTCGGCCTGATTTTCCACTGGGCTGACCAGCGCGGGCTCGCCCTGCTGGACACCAAGGACCTGCGGTCGGTCATCACGCACCTGACCAGCGACGAGGGCAAGGAAGACCTCAAGGGCATCGGCGGGGTGTCCGCGGCGACGGCCGGCGTCATCCTGCGCGCACTGTCCAATCTGGAGGCTCAGGGCGGCGAAGAATTCTTCGGCGAGCCCGAGCTGGACGTCCACGACCTGATGCGCCAGCAGGACGGCAAGGGCGTCATCACGCTGCTGGAACTGGACAATCTGCAGTCCAAACCGGCGCTGTTCTCGACGTTCCTGATGTGGCTGCTGGCCGAGCTGTTCGAAGAACTGCCCGAGGAAGGCGACCTCGATCAGCCGAAGCTGGTGTTCTTCTTCGACGAGGCGCACCTGCTGTTCTCCGACGCATCGAAGGCGTTCCTCGAGCGGATCGAGCAGACGGTGAAGCTCATCCGGTCGAAGGGTGTCGGCGTGTTCTTCTGCACGCAGCTGCCGACCGACATCCCGAACAACGTGCTGTCCCAGCTCGGTGCGCGGGTGCAGCACGCGTTGCGCGCGTTCACACCGGACGACCAGAAAGCGTTGGCGCGCACGGTAAAGACGTATCCGAAGTCGCCGCACTACGACCTCGAGACGGCGTTGACGTCGCTGGGGATCGGCGAGGCGATCGTCACCGTGCTGTCCGAACGCGGCGCGCCGACGCCGGTCGCGTGGACGCGGCTGCGCGCCCCGCGGTCGAAGATGGGGTCGATCGGGGCGGACGCGATCCGCGCGGCGGTCGCGTCGTCGGAGCTGAACGCGAAGTACGGGGAGACGATCGACCGCGAGTCGGCGTACGAGAAGTTGGCGGCGAAAGCCACGCCAGCCCCGGAATCGGTGCCGGCCGCGGAGCCCGAGGCGCCGGTCGCGCCCAAGCCGGAGAAGGAGGAGCCGGGGATGATCTCGCAGGTGCTGAGCAACCCGGCGGTGAAGTCGTTCATGCGGTCGGCGGCGAGTTCGCTCGGACGGGAGTTCTCGCGCGGGCTGTTCGGCAACCGGCGGCGTTGAGATACCTGACAGGAGATGGCAGGTATCGGCGGTTGACTGTGCGGGATCGAGTTTCCGGCAGAGGAGCAACAGCATGACCAGGACCGCCGTCGCCGCGTTCGAGCTGGACAAATGGGAGCCGCAGGCGCAGGACGAGGCCGGCGGCACGGCGTTCGCGCAGGTGCTGATCGAGAAGACGTTCACCGGGGCGATCGAGGGGACCAGCCGGGTCGAAATGCTGACGGCGTCGAACGAGACGTCGCGCGCGTATGTCGCCTTCGAGCGGTTCACCGGCTCTGTCGACGGCCGGAAGGGAAGCTTCGTTCTCCGGCACACGGCCGGCGACGAGGGGCTGTCGCTGGTCTTGCTGCCCGGTTCGGGCACGGACGAGCTGGTGGGCATCTCCGGATCGGCCGACATCGCCGTCGACGAGGGGAAGCACACGTTCACGCTGGTCTACGAACTGCCGGGCGCGTGAAGAAGCCGCTCTCTCCAGGCCCCGAATTTCCCGGAGAGAGCGGCCAGGTTTCCTCACCGTCCCGAGAGTGAGGAGCGGAGGCGGGCCGCCCCGACCACGGTCCGCCTCCGGAGTTCCGGTCAGCCGTTGACGATCTGGTCGACGATCTTCTTGGCGTCGTTGATCGGGATGGCGAACCCGATTCCGACGCTGCCCGCCGAGGAGTTCGGGCTGTAGAGCGCGGAGTTGATGCCGATCACCTGGCCCTGGCTGTCGACGAGCGCGCCGCCCGAGTTGCCCTGGTTGATCGAGGCGTCGGTCTGGATCGCGGTGTAGCTGGGGCCGGACGTGACGTTCGAGGTCTGCCTCCCGAAGGGCGAGTTCTGCTGATCGCCGTCGCCGCCCCCGACGTCGGACAGCGGCCGGTTGAGCGCGCTGACGATGCCGGTGGTGACGGTGTTCTGCAGCCCGCCCGGCGACCCGATCGCGATGACCTGCTGCCCGACGGCGAGCTTGCTCGAATCGCCGAGCGTCGCCGCGGTGAGCCCGCTCGCGCCCTGGGCCTGCAACACCGCGATGTCGCTCTTGGTGTCCGAACCGACGACCCTGGCCTGGTACTTCTTGCCGTCCGACGTGGTGACCGTGACGGTCTGCGCGCCCTCCACGACGTGCGCGTTGGTGAGGATCCGGCCGTCCGCGGTGAGGATGACGCCCGATCCGATCGCCGTGCCCCGCCCGGTCGTGACGTTCACCTGAACCACACTGGGCACCACCTTCGCGGCGACGGTGCTGACATCCCCGGAAGCCGTGGTGTTGCTGATGGTCTGCCCAGTGGCGGCGGTCGACGCGGTGCTTGAGGACGCGCTGGTGCCGCCCGTCAGCCCGACGATCGCCGCACCGGCACCGCCGCCGAGCAGGGCCGCGGCCAGCGCCGTGGCTCCGACGAGCGCCGCCATCCGGCCGGGTCGCTTCCGCGGACCAGCCAGGGCTGCGGGCGGTTGCGCGGGTTGTGGCATTGGGCCGTAGTGCGGGATGCCTGACTGCTGCTGTGGGGTGTCAGGTTGGTTTTGCGGAATGCCTGGCTGTTGCGGGGCGGCGGGTTGGCTGTGCGGAGCTCCGAACTGCTGCTGCGCGGTGCCGGGTTGGTTGTGCGGCGTGCCTGGCGGGTGCGGCGCGGTGCCGGATTGGTTGTGCGGCGCGCCGAGCTCGTGCTGCGAGGTGCCGGGTTGGCTGCGCAGCGCGCCGAACTGCTCCTGCGGTGCGTTGGCTTCGTTGGGCACGCTGCCTTGCTGCTGCGGCGCGCCGGCCTCATTGCTCGGGGTGCCGGGTTGAAGCTGTGCGGCGTGCGGACTCGGCAGAGGCGCGGTGTTCGGCCCAGACTGCGCGACAGCACCCGGCTGGGACACCCGGACCGCTCCGGGTCCGGCTGCTTGGGCACCGCCGGGCAGCTTCGCGTTGCCCGGCCCGGCTTGCTGAGCGCTGGCGGCCGTCTCCTGCTCGCCACGCCCTCCGGCTTGCCCGACAGGACCGCCTCCGACCTCCCACGGACGTCCCTGTCCCGCAACGAACGGACTCGACCCGGCCCGGTACTGGCCATACTGCTCACTGCTCTGGTGAGGCTGGTGCCCACCGGGTGTAGCGGGGCCGGGCCGGCTCTCGTTCTCGGTCATGAACCCAGACTCGCGCCTGTGCTTATGAGCAGCCTGTGGAAAACCCTCAGGCTTTCCTGAGAAGAATCAGCTGAGAATTCTCAGCCGTTCTCAGGCAGTGCATCCTCGTCCGTGCCGTGCCGTGCCGTGCCGTGCCGTGCCGTGCCGTGCCGTGCCGTGCCGTGCCGTGCCGTGCCGTGCCGTGCCGTGCCGTGCCGTGCCGTGCCGTGCCGTGCCGTGCCGTGCCGTGCCGTGCCGTGCCGTGCCGTGCCGTGCCGTGCCGTGCCGTGCCGTGCCGTGCCGTGCCGTGCCGTGCCGTGCCGTGCCGTGCCGTGCCGTGCCGTGCCGTGCCGTGCCGTGCCGTGCCGTGCCGTGCCGTGCCGTGCCGTGCCGTGCCGTGCCGTGCCGTGCCGTGCCGTGCCGTGCCGTGCCGTGCCGTGCCGTGCCGTGCCGTGCCGTGCCGTGCCGTGCCGTGCCGTGCCGTGCCGTGCCGTGCCGTGCCGTGCCGTGCCGTGCCGTGCCGTGCCGTGCCGTGCCGTGCCGTGCCGTGCCGTGCCGTGCCGTGCCGTGCCGTGCCGTGCCGTGCCGTGCCGTGCCGTGCCGTGCCGTGCCGTGCCGTGCCGTGCCGTGCCGTGCCGTGCCGTGCCGTGCCGTGCCGTGCCGTGCCGTGCCGTGCCGTGCCGTGCCGTGCCGTGCCGTGCCGTGCCGTGCCGTGCCGTGCCGTGCCGTGCCGTGCCGTGCCGTGCCGTGCCGTGCCGTGCCGTGCCGTGCCGTGCCGTGCCGTGCCGTGCCGTGCCGTGCCGTGCCGTGCCGTGCCGTGCCGTGCCGTGCCGTGCCGTGCCGTGCCGTGCCGTGCCGTGCCGTGCCGTGCCGTGCCGTGCCGTGCCGTCCAGAGCGATGAGCCCGCGGAGCTCACCACCGCCGATCAGCAATGCGTCAGTCCAAACCGTCCAAAGCTTCCGCGCAACCCGGCAAGCTGGACGCGGCGCACCTCCTTTCCAGCCTTCCGGCCATCGTCATCCACCAACTCCCACACTTGTCAGTCAAAGAAACTCGGCACGTCCAACGCCCCTCCCGATGCCTCGAACTCGTCGTGCACGGCTTTGCGCAGCGCCGCGTCGGCGAGATAGTCGGCGGCTGTCAGAGCCAGCCCCAGCGCGCCGTCGATGACCGCCTGATCACCCGCCGGCGACCCAGCAGCCTCAGCGAATTCCTTGGTGTGCAAGGCGACCGTCGGCCCGGACACCGCGATCATCGGGTGCAGCGCGGGCATCCGGAAAGACAAATTCCCGAGGTCCGTGCTCCCCGTCAGGAACTCCGGCACGATGCCCGGCGGCAGCGGTTTCCGCCCCGTGCCCTGTTGATTGACCGACCACCGTCCGGCCAGTGTCGTGTTGAACCGGATCGGCAGATACGCCGGCTGCGCGTCCCAGCGCAATTCCACTCCGCAGCCCGTCATTTCGGCCGCGCCGTGGGCGATCGCGGTCATCCGGCTGGCCAAGTCGCGCAGCGTGTCGGGATTTGCCGACCGGAGGTAGAACAGGAGAGCCGCCCGGGCCGGGATCACGTTCGGCCGCGCGCCGCCGTCGGTGAAGATGCCGTGCACCCGGTCGCTCGACGGCAGCTGTTGTCGCAGCGCCGACACTCCTTGATAGGCCGCCACCGCCGCGTCGAGCGCGTTGCGCCCCATGAACGGCTGGGCCGAAGCATGCGCGCCGACGCCGTGGAACACCATCTCGAGCTGCCGCCTGCCGAGGAACGGGTGCAATGCGATGTCGTGGCTGAACGGGTGCAGCATGATCACCGCGTCGACATCGTCGAAGACCTCGGCTCGCGCGAGCGTCTCCTTGCCGCCACCGCCTTCCTCGGCAGGGGTGCCCACCAGGGACACACGTCCGCCGAGTCGTTCGGCCACTGCTGCCGCACCGAGGAATCCGCCTGCTCCGGCAGTGCAAATAACGTTGTGCCCGCAGCCGTGTCCCAATCCGGGCAGTGCGTCGTACTCGGACAGAACCGCGATGTGCGGCCCCTTGTTGTCCGGAGTTCCGGTGCGCAACGCGGTGTCCAGCCCGCCGAGGCCTACGGTGACTTCGTGCCCATGGGCGCGCAGCAAGTCGGCGAGCGCGCCGACTGACCGGTGTTCGGCGAACCCTTCTTCCGGATGCGCGTGCAGATCCTGGCTGAGCGCGACGAGTTCGCTCGCGCGGGAACGCACTTCTTCTTCAACCGCAGCACGGGTTTCCGCGTCGGCCCCGGCGTAGTCGGAGCTGAGCGGTTCGGCGGCGGCCACGGCATCGGCGGTGGCTTCGACTAGGGAACGGAGGTGGCTGTCGTCCGGCGGGACAGGTGCGGCGTGGGTCATGCGGGGAATGCTAACTCCGAACCCCGACAGAAATGGATCACCGCACGTCGGACAGCCGACCGGAGACGAGTTGGGCGACGCCGAAGTACTGCTCGCGCACCTCGTCGAAGCCACGCGCGCGCAAGCCGGCCGCGATCTCCCCTCGGTCGAACATGCGTTGCCCGCTGACGATTCCTCCTGCGGTGTCGGCGATCCGGGCCAGCCGGCAGTCTCGGCGGGCGCTCGTGAGCAGGACGATCCGGCCGCCGGGACGCAGAATCCGGGTGAACGAATCGAGCGCGCGTTCCGGCTCGGCGAACATGTGCAGGGCGGCGAAACAGCAGACAGCGTCCACAGTGGACGAAAGCAACGGCGGTTCGACCGCGTCGGCGCGGAGGTAAGCCACGTTCGGCGAGTCAGTTTCTTCGACCGCGCGCGAAAGCATGCTGCGTGCGCCGTCCAGGCCGATCGCGAGTCCGTCCGGTCCCACCGCGTCCCCGAACGCGCGCGTGAACCGGCCGGTTCCGCATGCGACGTCGAGCACGACTTGGCCCGGCTGTAGCCCGAGACGTTCAGAGGCCAGCGCGACCTCGTCGGCCATGCTCGGGCCGCTGGGGCCTTTGAGGACGCGGCCGAGCACGGGCCGCCAGTAGTGTTCGTATACCTGCGGCAGCAGCGTGGTGCGCATGAGCCGCTGGGTGAGCCCGGTGGGCGGGCCGGCCTGGGCCGCGTCGCCGAGGGTGTCGAAGAAACCGTCGGCTGTCGTGGCCGGTTCGCTGAGCAGATCGGTGAGCCGTTGCTGGGTGCTGTGGTGCGGCACGGAGGTCCTCTCGGTGGGATACCGGCAGTATGCGGCATCAGCTGCTCACTCGTTCGAGTGAAGATCTGCCCGATCAAGCGTTCGAGGCCCGGCATTGTCGGTGGCTGTTCCTAACGTCGTCCGCACGGTCTCCGACTCGCGGAGACCAGCGAGGAGGACTGACTGATGACCGCACCGATCCTGCGTCCGATCGACCTGCCCACCGGTGAAATCGCCGTGCATGGGGCCTTCGACCTGAGCGCCGCCTCGCGGTGGCTCGCCGGGGCGGGCCCGGCGGGGTCCTTCGCCGCCGAACCGGGCGTGCTGCGGATGGCGTTCCCGGTGGAGGGGGCCTGGACCCATGCCGGGGCCGCGATCCGGCAGAGATCCCCGGGCACGGTCGAAGTCGGGGTGGCGGCGCCGGTGGAGGTCGCCGCGCGGGTGGTCGCGCAGGTGAGCCGGATGCTTTCGCTTGATGTCGACGAATCGGGGTTCGCCGAGGCCGCAAGCCGGGACTCGGTGGTCCGGCGGCTGCACGCCCGTCACAGCGGAGCGCGCCCAGTGCTGTTTTCGTCGCCGTACGAAGCGGCTTGCTGGGCCGTGCTCACGCAAGGAATGCGGGTCCCGCAGGCGAGACGATTTCGCGAGCAGTTGACTGTGCGCCATGGCCGTCAGGTCGGCGAAGACGGGCTGTTTTCCTTTCCCTCGCCGCAGATTCTGGCCGAGCTGGGCGACGAACCGTCGGTGGGGCCATTCCGGCTCGCGCGCCTCCGAGCTGTCGCCCGGGCAGCTGTAGACGGTCGCCTGGACACCGAGGAGTTGCTGGCGCTGCCGATCCCCGAAGCGATGAGCCGCCTGTGTGCGATCCCGGGCATCGGAGCGTTCTCCGCCGAGCAGATCTTGCTGCACGGCGCGGGACATCCCGATCTCTTCCCCCGCCTGGACACCCAGCTCCACCAGATTCTGTGCGCGGAGTACGCGTTGCCTCCCGACACGCCGCCGGACGAGCTTGAGCCGTTGGCTGAGGATTGGCGTCCGTATCGGTCATGGGTTGCCCATCTATTCCGGTTTGATCGGCTGAAGGTGTCCGTGGAGGTCGCGGACTGAGCGGTACTTGAAGTCGCGGATCGGCAGGAGGGAGATGCCATGGAGTGAGGCCGCGGCCCATACCGAATCGCGGTCGACGGATGTTGCCTGGGCACTCACAGCAGCCAAATAGGGCCTGTGGTGAGGTGTCCGCGTGACTACGCCTGTACTCGCCGTCTCGACTGTGCTCAGTGCTCGACCGGGCACCGGAGAAGTCTCCGGTGCGGCCATGGCCGCGAGCACTGGGACAGTCAGCGCGGCGCTGGAACAGGCGAACACGCCGAGCGTCATCACGTTGGTCACCGGCGCGATCGCTTTGCTGGTCGTGCTGGCCGGCGGGACGCCGTGGCGGTTCGCCCGCAACGTCATCACGATCGTGCACGAGGCAGGCCATGCGCTGGCCGCGGTGACAGTCGGACGGCGGCTGCGGTCGATCCGGCTGCACTCGGACACCTCCGGGGTCACCGTGTCGCGCGGCAAGCCTGAGGGGCCCGGCATGGCGTTCACCGCTTTGGCCGGATACATCGCCCCGTCGGTCCTGGGACTGCTGTTCGCGAGCCTGGTCGGAGCCGACCTGATCACCGCGGTGCTCGTGCTGGTCGCGTTGCTGCTGCTGGGCGTGCTGATCATGGTGCGCAATGCCTACGGCGTGTTCACGGTGGTGGCAAGCGCTGTCGTGCTCGGGCTGGTGGCCTTGGTCGCGCCGAAGGTGGTGCAGGCGCCCTTCGTGTACCTGCTGACCTGGTTCCTGCTGTTCGGCGGGGTTCGGCCGGTGGTGGAGCTTCAGCTCAAGCGGCGGCGTGGCCAGGCGCGGGACTCCGACGCCGATCAGCTGAGCCGGCTGACCGCTGTGCCCGCGGTGTTGTGGGTGCTGGTGTTCGGCGTGCTCACGGCGAGTTGCGTGATCGCGGGCGGGTTGTGGCTGCTGCAACCGTTGGCGTTGTGATGCGGTCGCTGCGGTTGTCGGTTGCGGTGAGGTGACGCGGACTGGCGGCTCGGTGGCGTCGTGCGACGGCGCGCGGTCGCTGGGATGCGGCGGAAGCCCGTGGCGGTGCGGCGGCGACGTTCATGCACGCTCCGCGTGCGAGCGGACGGCGGCCGCGGCGGATTGGTCGAGCGCTGGCTGGGCGGCCGCGGCGGATTGGTCGAGCGCTGGCTGGGCGGCCGCGGCGGATTGGTCGAGCGCTGGCTGGGCGGCTCACGGATCGGTTGAGCGCTGGCAGGGCGGCCCATGGATCGGTTGAGCATTGGCTGGGTTGCCGACGGATTGGTTGAGCGGCAAGCAGTTGAGTGGCAAGCAGTTGAGTGGCAAGCGGTAGGGTGGAACGGCCGGTTATGGGCGCACGCTGTCGTCGGCAATGCCGTGGCAAGCTGTCGCCGCGCTTGGCAGGGCGTGCGCGACACTGCACGTCCGAGTGCTTGGTGGCGTTCGCGCCTGACCCAGCTCTCCTGGGTGGTTGCGATCTCCAACCGCTGCGGGTGATCAGTCACGACGCCGCGGTGAGGGGTGCGGGAGCTGTTCGGCGTTGGTCACGCGTCGGATGTCATTTGCACGCCTTCGTTTGGTGCGCGCCGAACTTGGCCTGGGCGCTGGTGAACTGCGCACCGTACTTCGAGGACAGCTGTCGGATCAGGCCGGTGCACGAGAACGAGGTGTAGTCCAGGTACGACTGCGCCGCCTTGGCTGCCTGTTCGTTCCAGTCGACGTCCAGGCTGTCCACCGCCTGGGTGGCGACGTTCTTCGGGTAGCTGTCGCCGTACTTGGAGGACAGCTGATCGATCAGGCCGTTTCGTGAGAAAGCGGTGTAGTTGAGATAGGACAGCGCGGAGTCGCGGGCCTGCTCGACCTGGGGCGGGTACTGCGGTGCCTCGCTCGCTGGGCTGGACTCGACCGGAGGAGGGGATTGCGGAGTCTCGGCGGGTGAACTCGTCAGGGCCTGGGGAGTCTCGCTGGTGGGGCTGGACTCGACCAGTTGCCCGTTGATGCATGACTGTCCGGCTTTGAGCGGAGGGCAGGACTCTTGCGGCGGGTAGCTGGGCGTCGAAGTTGAGGCGGGAGTCAAACCACTCGTGCCGAGACCGCTGGCGTCGCCGTCGGAGCAGGCGGTGAGGGTGACGGCCGCTGCGGCCGCTGCGGCGAAGATGGCGAGGCCCTTGATCATGCGGTGCTCCTTGGCCTGAGGTGGTTTGTAGTCGTGTGTGCTGCTCCGTTCGTTACGGCGGTGATGTCCACTTACCTCAGGTGCTTTGATCGCCGAACGGTGCCTGTTCCGGCGGTCTGATCAGGAGGTCGTGCACCGTTGCTTTCGGGCGACTTTGGGGTCTGGAAGCCCTGTCGGTTTCCAGCACCGTCGTGCTTAGGAACTGTGCGCGGGTGCTCCGGCCTTGGTGACCACGACCTCGTCGCCCAACGGTCGCGGACGCTTTTCGTGCTGCCCGGGCCCAGGGGCGCGAGCAGCGCCACGCCTACGACCACGGCGGCAATCCCGGCTCCACGCCGGCAGAAGGCTGCTCGTTGGCTGAGCGTGCCGCTGCCTTTGGTAGGTTTCCGGGACTCATGGGAAGCCTCTCGTGGTCGGTCGGTGCGTCCCGGCGTCTGGCCCGCGATGAGGGTCCCGATGCAGGTCAGAGGCGGGTGTCCGGCAGACTGGACGTCTGCTGAGCCGCCGGAGGGAGACAGGCGATGGACGAGGTCGCGAAGGCCGTCGAGGAGTGTGCGCGGGCGGCGAAGGCGGCTGCGCCGTCGTTGGCTGCCGCCGGGGACGAGGCGGTGGACGCGGCGCTCGTCGGGATGGCGGAGCGGCTCGTCGCGCACCGGGACGAGGTGCTTGAGGCCAACCGGGCCGATGTTGCCAAGGCTACGGCCGACGGGATGAGCGCTGGTCTGCTCGACCGGCTCACCATCACGCCCGAGCGGCTCGACGGGATGGCCGATCAGCTGCGTCTGCTGGCCGACGCGCCGCACCAGGAGCGGGCCGTCGACGTGTCCACCTTGGACGGCGGGCTGCGGCTCGTCGAACGGCGGCGTCCGGTGGGTGTCATCGGCGCGAACTACGAGGCGCGGCCGAACGTGACGGTCGACGTGGCGTCGCAGCTGGTCAAGTCGCGCAACGGCGGCGTGCTGCGGACCGGGTCGGCGGCGCTTGGCTCGGCGCAGCGGTTGCGGGACGTCGTGATCGCGCCTGCGCTCGAGGCTGCCGGGATCAATCCGGACGTCGTGCAGTTGGTGCCGCGCGTGGAGCGGGAAGCCGCGTCGGCGCTGGTTCGGCTGCCTGGGCTGGTGCCGCTGGTCATCCTGCGCGGCAGTGGCGACAGCACGCGCGCGCTGGCGACCGAGGCCGCAGTGCACGGGGTGCGCACGTTGGCGCACGCTGACGGCGGCGGTGTGCTGTACGTCGACGCCGCGGCGGATGCGGGCAAGGTTCGTGACCTCGTGTTCTCGAGCCTCGACCGGCTCGGCGTCTGCAACCGGCTGAACCTGCTGCTGATCCACGAGGACGTGCACGACACGGTGTGGCCGCAGATCGAGTCGGCGCTGGCCGAGCGCGGCGTCACGCCCTCGCTCGCGCCGCACGAGCATCCGATCGGCTACGAGTGGGCGCTGGACTCCGAGCGGGAGGCGACGGTCACCGTGGAGCGGGTCGGCGGGCTCGTCGACGCGGTCGAGATCGCGAACGAGCGCACGTCCGGGCTCGCCGCGGGGATCGCGACCGAGGACCCGGCGGCCGCGGAGCGGTTCTTCGACGGCTACACCGGCACGGGCGTGTTCTGGAACGCGCCGACCCGACTGCTGGACGGCTTCAAGCTGCTCGCGGTGCCCGAGACCGGCATCAACCTCGACCGGGTGCCGGGGCCGCGCGGGCCGGTGACCTACACCGACCTGTACGTCCGCCAGTACGCCGTAGTGCCCGCCTGACCTGGCCGGAGCACGATGAGCGGATGGGCACGATGACCGGGCGGCCGCACGTCCTGCTGTCCGCGGCGCAATCGCTGGACGGCTACCTCGACGACGCCGGCGCCACCCGTCTGCTCCTGTCCAACGAGGACGACTTCGCGGAGGTCGACCGGCTCCGCGCCGAGGCCGACGCGATCCTCGTCGGCGCGGGCACGGTGCGGGCCGACAACCCGCGGCTCCTCGTGCGCTCCGCCGAACTCCGCCGTGAGCGGGTCGCGGCGGGGCGTCCGGAGCAACCGGTCAAGGTGACGGTCACCAGCAGCGGCAAGCTCGATCCGGCGGCGCGGTTCTTCACCGTCGGCGACACCGAGAAGCTCGTCTACGCGCCGCGAGGCAGTGCGGACAGCTTGAGTGCGGTCGCGACCGTCGTGGAGGTCAGCAGCCCGCCGCGGCTCGAGCACATCCTGGACGACCTCGGCGCGCGCGGGATCCGGACGCTGCTCGTCGAGGGCGGCGGGGCGGTGCACACGCAGTTCCTTGACGCCGGGCTCGCCGACGAACTCCGGCTCGCGATCGCGCCGATCATGGTCGGCGACCCGCGAGCGCCGCGGTTTCTCGGGCCGGGCGCGTTTCCGCGACCGCTGGAACTGACGGAAGTGCGACGGTTCGGAGAAGTCGCGGTGCTGCGGTACCGCGCGGCGGTCGAACCGTCGTCGCTCGATCTGCTGCGGTTGCGGCAGGCCATCGAGCTCGCCGACGAATGCCCGCCGAGTTCGACGTTTCGGGTCGGCGCGGTCGTCGGGCTGCCGGACGGGACGGTGCTCGCCACCGGGCATTCCGGCGAAGGCGATCCGCGCAATCATGCGGAAGAAGCCGCGCTGGCGAAGCTCGATCCGCACGACCCGCGACTCGCCGACGCGACCATGTACAGCTCGCTCGAACCGTGCAGCGATCGCGCGTCCCACCCCAAAAGCTGCACGCAGCTGATCCTCGAAACCGCGATTCCCCGAGTGGTGATGGCCTGGCGGGAACCGTCGTTGTTCGTCGAGGCCGAAGGGGTCGAGCGGCTTGTCGCGGCCGGACGACGGGTGATCGAGGTCCCGGCGCTGGCTTCGGAAGTCCGGCGGGCGAACACGCATCTGCCCGGCGTTCGGCCCTGAGCACCGGACGATCGGGCGCTGCGGCACGGAATCCGCGTCGCAGCGCCCGATCGGGGAAAAAACTAGCCGGTCAGCAGCCGCCGTTGTCGGTCCAGACGCCCCATTGGCCGGTCGTGCCGGGTTCCTCGCCCTGGGTCCACCATTTGGCGGTCCATTTGTGGCTGTTGTGCGAAACCACGGTGCCGCCGGTGTAAACCTGCGTTTTCTGCCATTCCGGTGCCGAGCAGGTTCCCGGAGGATTGCTGGTCGGACTGGTCGGACTCGTCGGCGGAGTGGTCTGCGGTGGGGTCGCGCCGGCGAACCGGGTGGTGAACTTCGTGAAGTCCCAGTCGTTTTGCTGGACGTTCGAGCACACGCTGTTGTCGGTCGTCGTCGTGCATTGCCGGTCGCGGTTCACCGCCCAGAACGTGAACCGGCCGAGGTGGTGGCTCGTCGCGTAGTCGTACACGGTCTGGAAATCGGAAACGTTGAAGTATTCCGAACTGTCGGATTTCCCGTTCATTCCCGAGAAACCCTCGTGCGCGTACGCCGTGGCGCTGTCCCAGCCCAGGTGGCTTTGGAGCAAGCCGTGGAACGCCTCGAGCGCCGACACCTGCGACGCACCGCCGCCGCTGAAACCGCCGTCGAACGGCATGATCGAGAAGTTGTTGGGAGAGAAGCCGATCGACTTCGCCTGGTCCAGCAGTTGGGTGCCGAACCAGCCGGTGCCCGCGGCGGTTCCCGGCATGGTCACCGAGACGAAGAGACCGGGGTTGTCCGCCTGCAGTTTCTTCGCGGCGCCGAGTTCGTTCGCGATGGCCGCGGTGTCTTCGTACTCGGGTTCTTCGAGGTCGAAGTCGATGGCTTTCAGGTTGTATTTCGCGACGACCTGCTGGTAGGCCGCGGCGGTCGCGTCGACAGTGCCGCAGGTCTGGCCCAGTTTCGTGCCGCCGTAGCCGCCGACCGACACCGACACGTCGCCGCCGTTGCCGCGGATGCGGTTGATCGCGTCGCCGACGGTCGTGTCCGAGGAAACCGGCGAGGTGCCGTCCCAGGTGGGGCTGCATCCGCCGCCCTTCGGCGCGAGGATGAAGGCCAGCTGGAACGCTTTCTGCCCGGTCGCGTTCATGACGGTCACCGGGTCCGGCGGGTTGTTGCTCTGCGGCATGAGGTACGGCGCGGCGGCGTACCAGTTGTTGTCGAGGCCGGTCGACGCCCCGGTCTGCGCGTGGGCGGTCGCGGCCACGACGGCAGCCGCCCCGGCCACGGTAGCGGCGGCGACGAGTGTGGCGGCCAGTCTGCTTCGCTGCATCTGTCCTCCGGCGAGCATTCGGAAAATGAATGCGGTAAGCATTGGACTAGACCATTATGAAGTCAAGGTGCGGTCGGCTGCTCTTGTCCGGCGGGGGGCTGGTTCGGGAGGTATGCCGGAATTCGCTGCGGCGGGTTAGCCCTTGTGGCGCAACGGTTCCGCGCAAAAGGACGCGGACCGCCGGGGCGAGTGGTCCGCTGGGGAGAGGGGGAGACGGTGACGGTGCGGTTGGACTGGGCAGGCGCGAGCCGGGGGTACCGGTCGGGGGTCGCGGTGGCTGCTCGGCGGGGGAGGTTCGGTGACTGGTGGCGTGAGCTGTGGTGGTGGCGTGGCTGGGCGGGGCGGGCTTGGCGGTAGAGCGAGGGGCAGGGGGCGGTTCGGCGACTGGTGGCGCGAGCTGTGGTGGTGGCGTGGTTGGGCGGGGCGGGCTTGGCGGTAGGGCGAGGGGCAGGGGCGGTTCGGCGAGTGGTGGCGTGAGCAGTGGCGGGGCGGGCTTGGCGAAAGAGCGAGCGTCGGCGGGACTGTTCGGCGGACCTTCGCGGGGGCGGGCGGCTGGGGCCGCAGTTGGCCTAGCGGGTGCGGCCGAAAGGGCGTGTGCTGGCGACGGAAGAGGCGTGGGTCGGGGCGTCGAACGGCTGGCCAGTGGCATGGCGAAAGTGCTGAGCGACGGCTGGGGCGGGGGAAAATGCCGTGGAGCTCATAGGAGAGCGCTGGTGGGCTCGCGTCGCGGCTGGAGAAGCGTTGGCGCCGGGTTGCGGATCGGCCCGCAACCCGGCACAGCGAAGGCTCAGTCGCTTTCCAGATCGCCTTCCAGCGTCAGGTAAACCTCGCGCATCTGGGCCATCAACTCCGGATCCGGCTCTTCCCACAGACCCCGGTCCGCGGCTTCCGTCAGGCGTTCGATGATTCCCCGCAACGCCCACGGGTTCGCGTCCCGCAGGAACTGCTGGTTCTCCTCGTCCAAAACGTACGACTGGGACAGCTTCTCGTACATCCAGTCGCCCACCACGCCCGCGGTGGCGTCGAAGCCGAAGAGGTAATCGACGGTTGCCGCGAGTTCGAAAGCGCCCTTGTAACCGTGGCGGCGCATCGCGGACAGCCAGCGCGGGTTGACGACCCGGGCGCGGAAGACGCGGGCTGTTTCTTCGCCCAAAGTACGGGTGCGGACGGCGTCGGGGGTGGTGGAGTCGCCGACGTAGGACGCGGGGGCGGAGCCGGTCAGGGCGCGGACGGTGGCGATCATTCCGCCGTGGTACTGGAAATAGTCGTCCGAGTCGGCGATGTCGTGTTCGCGGGTGTCCGTGTTCTTCGCGGCTACCACAATGCGTTTGTACGACGATTCCATGTCCTCGCGGGCGGGGCGGCCGTCCAGATCCCGGCCGTACGCGAAGCCGCCCCAGACCGCATAGACTTCCGCTAAATCCTTGTCGTCGCGCCAGTTTCCGGAGTCCATCAACGGGAGCAGGCCGGCTCCGTAGGCGCCTGGTTTGGAGCCGAAGATGCGGGTCGTGGCGCGGCGGTTGTCGCCGTGGGCGGCCAGGTCTGCGTTGACGTGGGCGCGGACGTAGTTGTCGGCTTCGGGTTCGTCCAGGGAGGCGGCCAGGCGGACGGCGTCGTCCAGCAGGGTGATGACGTGCGGGAAGGCGTCGCGGAAGAAGCCGCTGATGCGGACTGTCACGTCGATCCGGGGGCGGCCCAGTTCGGACAGCGGGATGGGCTCGATGCCGGTCACGCGGCGGGAAGCCTCGTCCCAGACCGGCTGGATGCCCAGCAGTGCCAGGACTTCCGCGGCGTCGTCGCCGGAGGTGCGCATCGCCGAGGTGCCCCACGCCGAGAGGCCGACGGACCGCGGCCAGTCGCCGGTGTCTTCGCGGTAGCGGCGGAGCAGGGAGTCCGCCAGTGCCTGGCCGGTTTCCCACGCCAGGCGGCTGGGGATCGCCTTCGGGTCCACGGTGTAGAAGTTTCGGCCGGTCGGCAGGACGTTGACCAAGCCGCGCAACGGGGAACCGCTCGGGCCGGCCGGGATGTAGCCGCCGTCGAGGGCGTGCAGGACGGCGTCCACTTCGGACGAGGTGCCTGCCAAGCGGGGGACGATCTCGGTGGCGGCGAAGGTCAGGACGCGGGCGACTTCGGCGTCAAAAGCACCCAGCACTTCGGTGACCACGGGAGAAACCGAAGCGGGGGACCACGAGTGGGTCTCCATCTGGGAAACCAGCGTGTGCGCGGTCGCCTCGATGGCGTCTACTTCGGACAGCGGGGCGTCCGAGTTTTCCTTCAGCCCCAGTGCGGAGCGCAGGCCGGGGACGGCGCCTTGCTTGCCGCCCCACATTTGCTGGGCTCGGAGCATCGCCAGCACCAGGTTTACCCGAGCCTCGCCGACCGGGGCCTCGCCCAGGATGTGCAGGCCGTCGCGGATCTGGGCGTCCTTGACCTCGCACAGCCAGCCGTCGATGTGCAGCAGGAAGTCGTCGAACTCGGCGTCGTGCGGGCGTTCCTCGACGCCGAGGTCGTGGTCGAGTTTCGCGGCCTGGATGAGGGTCCAGATCTGGGCGCGGATCGCCGGGAGCTTCGCCGGGTCCATCGCGGCGATGTTGGCGTGCTCGTCCAGCAACTGCTCGAGCCGGGCCAGGTCGCCGTAGGACTCGGCACGGGCCATCGGCGGGACCAGGTGGTCCACGATCGTCGCGTGCGCGCGGCGTTTCGCTTGCGCGCCTTCGCCGGGGTCGTTGATCAGGAACGGGTACACCAACGGCAGATTGCCCAGTACGGCGTCGGGGGCGCAGGCGGCGGAGAGGCCCGCAGTCTTGCCGGGCAGCCATTCCAGCGAACCGTGTTTGCCGAGGTGGACGACGGCGTGCGCGCCGAATTCCTCTTCCAGCCAGCGGTAGGCGGCGAGATAGTGGTGGCTCGGCGGCAGGTCCGGGTTGTGGTAGATCGCGACCGGGTTCTCGCCGAATCCGCGCGGCGGCTGGATCATCAAGATGACGTTGCCGGACTGCAGCGACGCCAGGACGATGTCGCCCTCGGGGTTTGCCGACGTGTCGACATACAGCGAACCCGGTGCGGGGCCCCAGTGTTCTTCCATCGCCTCTTGCAACTCGACCGGCAAGGCAGCGAACCATGCGCGGTAGCGGGCGGCGGGGACGCGGATCGGGTTGCCGGAGAGCTGTTCTTCGGTGAGCCATTCGGGGTCCTGGCCGCCCGCGGCGATCAGGGCGTGGATCAACGCGTCGCCGTCCGGCTGGTCGGTGCCGGTCGGGTCGACGCCGGGGAAAGCCTCGGCTCCGAGGTCGTAGCCGCGTTCGCGCATGAGGCGCAGGAGTTTGATCGCCGACGCGGGGGTGTCGAGGCCGACGGCGTTGCCGACGCGCGAATGCTTCGTCGGGTACGCGGACAGCATCAGGGCGATCCGCCGGGAAGCGGGCGGGGTGTGGCGGAGCCGGGCGTGCGCGAGGGCGATGCGCGCGACGCGGGAGGCGCGTTCGGCGTCGGCGATGTAGCGGGGGAGGCCGTCGTCGTCGAATTCCTTGAAGGAGAACGGGACGGTGATGATCCGGCCGTCGAACTCGGGTACCGCCATCTGGTTGCCCGCGTCGAGCGGGGACAGGCCGTCGTCGCTGGCGGACCAGGTTTCGCGGTCGCTGGTCAGGCACAACGCTTGCAGCACGGGCACATCCAGCGCGGCCATTTCCGCGACGTCCCAGGATTCGTCGTCCCCGCCGGCCCCGGCTTCCGACGGACGGGTGCCGCCCGCTGCCAGCACGGTGACCAGCAGGGCGTCGACCTTGCCCAGCTCAGCCATCATCTCCGGCGCGCGCGTGCGCAGGGACGCGGTGTGGATCGGCAACGCGCGGCCGCCCGCGGATTCGACCGCGTCGGCCAGCGCGTGCACGAAACCGGTGTTCCCGGACAGGTGGTGCGCTCGGTAGTAGAGGATCCCGATGACCGGGCCGTCGTTCGAGGAGGCGGGCCGCGAAAGCACGCCCCACGACGGCAGTCCGGCGGGCGGTTCGAAGCCTTCGCCGGTGAGCAGCAGCGTGTCGGACAGGAAGCGGTGCAGCTGCGTGAGGTTCTCCGGACCGCCCTGCGCGAGGTACAGATGCGCTTGCGCGGCGATCCCGGCGGGCGTGGTGGAGAGCTTCATCAGCTCCGCGTCCGGCGTCTGCTCGCCGCCGAGCACGACCACGTGCGCACCCGACGCGCGCAGCGTGTCCAAGCCTTCTTGCCAGGTCCGCGGCGTGCCCAGGATCCGGACGACGACGATCGACACGCCGTCCAGCAGCCCGGGCAGATCGTGCAGCGGAAGCCGGGACGGGTTGCCGAGGCGGTAGTCCGCGCCGCTGGCCCGGGCGCTGAGCAGGTCGGTGTCCGAAGTGGACAGCAGCAGGATCACGGCGTTCCTCACTCGGGGTGTCCGCGCCCCGGGTCGTCGGGCACGCCGGCGGGAGTTCCTGGCTGACGGCGGCCGCGGGGCCGCCGGTCACAGTGGCGGGACCGCCCCGGATTTCCACCGGGTTCCTCCGCGTGCCGACGCGTGTGCGCTCTTACTCTCGCCGGGCGCACCGGCGCCGTCAAGGTGAGCAGACCCTCACGCGGGCTTGCTTTCGTCCCCGATCCGCGGGAAGGGCGCGGTGGAGAAGAGCACCTCCACCGCGACCTCGAAGAACTCCGCGATCCGCAACGCCAGGTACAGGCTCGGGCTGTACTCGCCGCGCTCCAGGTACCCGATGGTCTGGTAGTGCACGCCGAGCGCGTCCGCGAGCTGCCGCCGCGAGATGCCGCGTTCGGCGCGCAGCACCGCGATGCGGTTGTAGACGTTCTCGCTCACCGCGCCTCACACACGCTGAAGTGCCCTTTCCCGTCGAGCCGCCACCGACGACCCCGATTCGCGCCGCGCCATCCGCTTCAGCAGGATCGGGGCCAGCGCCAATCCGATCACGGCCCACGCGAGCAGCACCCCCAGGGTCGCCCACGGCCGCCACGACTGCCCGATTTCGACGACGACCGCCTGGTCGGGCAGCAGCGCCGAACGCATGCCGAGGCCGAGCCAGTACATCGGGAACACCTGCCCGACGCCCTGCAGCCAGACTGGCAGCGCGGTGATCGGGTAGAAGATCCCGGAGATCGCGCCGAGCCCGAGCACCGGCAGCATGACCAGGGCCAGCATCCGCGAATCCTGGATCAGCGAGCCGATCGCCGCGCCGATCGGCACGGTCGCGACCAGCCCGGCGACGAGCACCCACAGCAGGCTCAGGATCGAGACGAACCCGTCCGGGGCCAGCCCGTCGAACAGGAACAGCGACGGCACCAGCATCACGAGGACGCTCGCGGCCTGCACCATCGAGAACGTCGTGACCTTGCCGACGAGGTAGCCGAGCATCCCGTTCGGCGTCGCCTTGGCGCGTAGCAGCGTGCCGTCCTCGCGATCGATGACGAGCGAACCCGCGACGCTGGTCATGCCGTTGAACACGACGCCCGCGCCGATCACGCCCGGCACCGTCGCGGCGCCCAGCGAGAACGAGGTGCCCGGCAACTGCGCGCCGCGCATGAAGAAGAGCGTGCCGAAGATCATCGCGAGCCAGACGACCTGGCCGATCAGGTCGTCCCGGTTCGTCCATTGCTGGCGGAATTCGATGAACCCGCGGCGGAGCCCCACGCGCGCCGCGGTTCGCTGCGCCGACGCGGTCATCGCGCACCTGCCTGAGCCAGCCCGGACTCCGCGCGCTGCACGAGCGTCAGGTACGTGTCCTCCAGCGACGCGCGCCGGACCTCCAAATCGGCGACCGCTTCGCCGTGCTGCTTGAACAACTCGTACACGTACTTCGTCGCCTCCGTGGTCGAGTGCACGAACCGCTGTCCGTCGAGCGTCCAGCGCACCTCGGCCTCGCCGGCGATCTGCCTGCTCAGCTGGTCCGGCGACCCGTCGGCGACGATGCGGCCGCCGGACAGGATCAGGATCCGGTCGGCGAGCTTCTCGGCCTCGTCGAGGTCGTGCGTGGTGAGCAGGATCGTCGTGTCGTCGTCGGCGAGCCGGTGCACGAGCTCGTGGAAATCGCGGCGCGCCATGGGGTCGAACCCGGCGGTCGGCTCGTCCAGGAACAGCAGCTCGGGGCGGCCGACGATGCCGATCGCCACGTCCAGCCTGCGCCGCTGCCCGCCGGACAGCATCCGGATCTTCTTGCCCGCGTGCTCGGAAAGCCCGACCGCCTCGATCAGCTCGTCGGTGTCCCACGGCCGCCGGATCCGGTCGGTGGAGTACGGCGAGTAGAACGACCCGAGCAGGTCGAGCAGCTCGCGCACGCGCCATTTCCCGTGGTCGCGCCAGGACTGCAGGACGACCCCCAGCCGCGCCCGCCAGTCCTCGCCGCCGCGCGCCGGGTCGGTGCCCAGCACGGACACCTCGCCTGCGGACCGCATGCGGAACCCCTCGAGGATTTCGATCGTCGTGGTCTTGCCCGCCCCGTTCGGGCCGAGCAGGCACAGCACCTCGCCGCGGTGCGCGGTGAACGACGTGCCGTGCAGCACGTCGTTCGCGCCGTACCGCATGCGTAGACCTTCGATGCGGAGCACAGTGTCCGCTTGATCTCTCATTAGATGACCCCCATCCTGCCTGTGCGATGGAATGTAGCAGATGTACTACATCTGATCGCAAGCCTGTTAAAACAGCCGCGGGTTACAGTGAGCGCCATGCCCAGCCCTGCCCGCGTGCGCGCCGACGCCTGCCCTGGAGTCTTCGCGACGCACGACGCGGCGGACGGGCCGCTCGCCAGGGTCCGGCTCCCTGGCGGCGTGGTGACCGCGGATCGGTTGCGCGCGTTGGCAACCTGTGCGGAAGACCTCGGCGACGGCGACGTCCACCTGACCTCGCGAGCCAACGTCCAGTTGCGCGGCGTGCACCGGCCGGGCTTGGCCGGACGGCTGACCGAAGCCGGGCTGCTGCCGTCGCCCAGTCACGAGCGCGTGCGGAACGTGCTGGCCTCGCCGTTGAGCGGGGTGCGGGGCGGGCTCGCGGACGTCCGGGGCCTTTCCGCGACGCTGGATCGTGCGCTGTGCGCGCGGCCGGAACTCGCCGAGCTGCCCGGGCGGTTCCTGTTCGGTTTTGACGACGGGCGCGGCGACGTCGTGGGCACTGACGTGTGTTGGCGTGCGGTGAGTTCGTCGACCGGGGTGGTGCTGCTGGCGGGGGCTGATTCCGGCTGGCTGGTGCCGCGGGACGAGGCGGTGTCCGCGCTGCTCACGGTGGCGGAAACGTTTGCGCGCACGCGCGGTTCGGCATGGCGGATCGGGGAACTGACTGATCCCTCGGCGCTACTGCCGGACGGTCCGCGGGAAGCGCCTCAAGCACGTCCGACGCGGATCGATCCGACGGTCGGGAGGATCCGGCGCGACGACGGCGGCGAGGCGGTGGGCGTCGCGCCGAGGTTCGGGCAGTTGACCGCCGCTCAGTTGCGCACGCTCGCGGACTTCGGCGACGCGGTGGTCACGCCGTGGCGTTCGGTGCTGCTGCCCGGCGGCGCGGACGTCGAACGCCTGCACGCGGCCGGGCTCTCGACGGATCCGGGGACGGCGGAGCTTAGCGCCTGCGTCGGCGCGCCGGGGTGTGCGAAGTCTCTCGCCGACGTCCGCGCGGACGCGGCGACACTGGTCGCGGACGGGGAGCGGGTGCACGTCTCGGGCTGTGCACGGCGGTGCGGACGACCGTCCGGCGCCCACCGCGACGTTGTCGCCGAACCCGGCGGCTACCGTGTCGACGGACGCTGGACCCCGGCGTCCGAGTTGGCGGATGCGTTGGCGAGAAAGGGACCTTCGTGATCGACTACCTGCGGGACGGGGCCGAGATCTACCGGCACTCGTTCGCCACGATCCGCGAAGAGGCGGACCTGGCGATCCTGCCCGACGACGTCGCGGGCGTCGCGGTCCGGATGATCCACTCCTGCGGCATGGTCGACCTGGTCGACGACCTGCGGTACTCGCTCGACGTGGTCGAGGCGGGCCGCGCCGCGCTGGAGGCGGGCGCGCCGATCCTGTGCGACGCGAAGATGATCGCCAGCGGCATCACGCGCAAACGGCTTCCCGCGGCGAACGACGTCGTGTGCACTTTGGACGACCCCAGCGTGCCCGGGCTGGCCGAGCGGCTCGGCACCACGCGGTCGGCCGCCGCGCTGGAACTGTGGCGGGACCGGCTTCCCGGTTCGGTGGTGGCGATCGGCAACGCGCCGACCGCGTTGTTCCGGTTGCTGGAACTGCTGGACGAGGGCGTCGGCGCACCGGCCGCGATCATCGGGGTCCCGGTGGGGTTCGTCGGCGCGGCGGAGTCCAAAGTGGAACTGGCGAAGCGCGCGCCCGCGCCGTACCTGGTCGTGCACGGCCGTCGCGGCGGCAGTGCGATGGCGGTCGGTGCTGTGAACGCGATTGCGAGCGCGGTCGAATGACGGGGCGGCTGTACGGCGTCGGGCTGGGACCCGGCGATCCGGAACTGATGACGGTCAAAGCGGCGCGGCTGATCGGCGAGGCGGACGTGATCGCCTACCACAGCGCGCGGCACGGGCGCAGCATCGCGCGGTCGGTGGCTGAGCCGTATCTGCGCGAGGGGCAGCTGGAAGAGCGGCTCGTCTATCCGGTCACCACCGAGACCACCGACCATCCCGGCGGTTACGAGGGCGCGATCGCCGATTTCTACGAGCTGAGCGCGAAAAAACTCGCCGAGCACCTCGATGCGGGACGCGACGTGGTGCTGTTGTGCGAAGGCGACCCGTTCTTTTACGGCTCCTACATGTACATGCACGAGCGGCTCGCCGGACGGTTCGAGGCCGAGGTGGTGCCCGGCGTGACGTCAGTGAGCGCCGCGGCGTCCGTGCTCGGCCGTCCGTTGGTGCAGCGGGACGAAGTGCTCACGGTGCTGCCGGGAACGTTGCCAGCGCCCGAATTGGCGCGGCGGTTGGCGGACACCGAAGCGGCGGCGGTGCTGAAACTGGGCCGTACCTTCGGTTCTGTGCGGGAAGCGCTCGCGGAGTCGGGCAAGCTCGACGACGCCTGGTACATCGAGCGGGCGACCTGGGGACAGCAGCGGGTGGAGCCGTTCGCGGACGTCGATCCGGAGTCGGTGCCGTACTTTTCCTTGGCGCTCTTGCCGAGTCCGGCCTACAAGTCGCGAGTGGAGGGTGAGCCCGCGGCTGCTTCTTCGGCTCCGGTTCCGGCGGAAGGCGGCGAGGTCGTGGTCGTCGGGCTCGGTCCGGCCGGGCCGGAGTGGCTGACGCCGGAAGCGTCGGCGGAACTGGCGGCGGCGGACCACATCGTCGGCTACGGGCCGTATGTCGCGCGGGTTCCGCAACGGGCGGGACAGCAGCGGCACGCGTCGGGGAACCGGGTCGAGGCGGACCGGGCGGTCGAGGCGCTGCAACTGGCTTCGACCGGTGCGCGGGTGGCCGTGGTGTCGTCCGGGGACCCGGGCGTGTTCGCGATGGCTTCGGCGGTGCTGGAACAGGTATCGGCCGGAAACGGCGCCGGCGCGCGGGTGCGGATCGTGCCAGGGGTGACGGCGGCACAGGCGGCCGCGTCCCGGGTCGGTGCGCCGCTGGGGCACGACTATTGCGTGCTGTCCCTTTCGGACCGGCTGAAGCCGTGGGAGATCATCGAACGCCGTCTCGACGCGGCCGGCGCGGCGGATTTGGTGCTGGCGCTGTACAACCCCGCTTCGCGGACCCGGGTGACGCAGCTGGCGAACGCGCGGGAAGTCCTGTTGCGGCACCGGGATCCGGAGACGCCGGTGGTGGTGGCCCGGGACGTCGGCGGGCCGGAGGAGGACATTCGCGTGACCACGTTGGGCGGGCTCGATCCGTCTACTGTGGACATGCGGTGCCTGCTGATCGTGGGCTCGTCGCGCACGGTGGCGGAGGAAGGCCCGGACGGGCGGTCGATCGTGTGGACGCCGCGGAGTTATTCCTGACCTTCACGCAGCAGCCGTTCCGCCTCCGCGAGGTGGTGGGTGAGTTCTTTCCGTTGCGCGGCACTGAGTTTCGGTGCATGCGCGGCGAGGGCTGAGGCGATCGAACCGTCCGCGCGGGTGCGGAACATCTCGCGCGCGGACGGTTCGATCTCCAGCCGCGACTTGCGCCGGTCGGTTTCGTCGGGCCGCACGCGCAGGACGCCCGCGTCCGCCATCCGGTGCGTGATCCGGGAAACGAGGCTCTGCGCCAGCCCGGTCCGGCGCGTCACGTCGCTGATCGTCGCGCCGGGGTTGCGGGAGACATCCTCGACCACCGCCAGTTCTCCCGCGTTGACCTGGTCCGTGCCGGTGTTCCCGGTGCTGGTCAGGGCGATCTCGCGCAGGGTGCGGGCGAGGAGATGCAGGTCGGCGGCGCGCATGGCCCTATTCAATCACTAGTGATACATTCGAGGAAGCATCACTAGTGATGGAGTTGGCGATGGTCGACGACGTGCTGATCGCGCTCGCGGTCGGGATCCTGATCGTGCGGCAGTTCCAGTGGCGGTCCGCCGAACCGCGGCGGATGCTGGTGATGCCGCTGGCGGTGATCGCGGCAGGGCTGGTTTGCCTCGGTTTCGAGCTGGACGGCGGATTCCGCTCGGCGGACTGGCTGCTGGCCGGCGAACTCGTGCTGGTCGCGGGCACCGGGACCGCGATGGGGTACGTGACGCGTTTCCGGCGGGCCGGCGGGCTGCAATACCGGCTCACCGGCCCGGGAATCGCGCTGTGGGCGGTGTTTCTCGCGATCCGCATCGGCTCGTTCGCGCTGGCCAGCGTCCTCGGCGCGCAGCTGCTCGACGCGACTGGGCTCATTCTCGTCTCGTTCGGCGTCAACCGGCTCGCGGCGAGTCTCGTGGTGCGTCACCGGATTGTCCACTGTGGAGGTAAAACCCCGGCGTATGACCCAGGGAACGCCGGAACACGTCGATGAACGCGCTGGTGGTGGCGAATCCGCACAACTGCGCCACGGCGGTGACTGACCGCCCCTCCACCAGCAGCCGCAGGGCGTGGTAGAGCCGTAATTGGGTGCGCCACTGCGGAAACGTCATGCCGGTGTCCGCGCGGAACAGCCGGGTCAGCGTCCGGCCGCTGGCGCCGACCGTGCGGCCCAGCGCTTCCAGGCTGCGTGAGTCGGACGGATCCTCCTCCAGCAACCGGCACACGGCGGCCAGCCGCGGATCGCGCGCGGCGGGCACCTGCACCGGACGTTCCGGCGCGAGGGTGAGCTGGTCGAACAGCACCGCCCGCATCCGCTGGCCTGCCGGGATCGAGCGGTCCTCGCCGAGCTCGGTGTACGCGATCAGCAGTTCGCGCAGCAGCGGGGTGACCGCGAGGACGGTCGGCTCGGTCACCGGCAACGGGCTCAGTTCCTGCGGAAAGCCGAACAGATGCAGCCGCGTGACGCCGTATGCACGGTGGGAATGCACGGTGCCCGCCGGAATCCACAGCGCTCGGTGTGCGGGCGCGATCCAGCGCGACCGGTCCGTGTGCACGGCCAGCACGCCGCTGCTGGCGTAGACGATCTGGTGCTCGTCGTGCCAGTGCTCGGCGATGCCCGTGGCGGCCGCCAGGTCGCGGGTGTTCGTGGGCGCGGTCGGCAGGTGGCTGGAAATCGACACAACTCGGCACAATAACGGAATCGCGAAGGCAGGTCCGGGTCCGACGATGATCGAGTGACGACGACCCTTCCCGCTCCGACGCGTCCCGCGCGCTGGCCGATGCCGCTGATGGTGCTCGGTCACGCGGTCGACGACCTCTACCAGGGCGCGGTGCCCGCGCTCGTCCCGTTTCTCGTCGCCGAGCGGCATTACGGCTACCTCGCCGCGGCCGGGATCACGGTGGCCGCGACGCTGCTTTCCTCAGTGGTCCAGCCGCTGTTCGGCGTGCTGACCGACCGGCGGCCGATGCCGTGGCTCGTGCCGGTCGGGATGACGGTCGCGGGGGCCGGGATCGGACTGTCCGGGCTCGCCGATTCCTATGCGCTGACCTGGCTGGCGATCGCGCTGTCCGGTCTCGGCGTCGCCGCCTACCACCCGGAGTCGGCGCGGATCGCGCGCCGGATCGCCGGGCGCGGGCACGTCGGGATGAGCTGGTTTTCCTTGGGCGGCAACGTCGGTTTCGCGCTCGGGCCGATCGTCGTCACCCCGGTGCTGCAGGCGGGCGGGCTGGGCGCGACGCCGTATCTGGTGCTGCCCGCGCTCGTCGCCGGGGTGGTGATCGCCGCGTTGTTCCGGCGGATGAGCGATGTCCATTCCGCGGCGGGGCACAAGGCACACGCCGGGCGCGACGATTGGCGGCAGTTCGGCTGGCTGACCGTGGTGGTCGTCGGACGTTCCATCGCCGCCTTCTCACTCAACACCTTCCTCGCCATCTGGGTCGCGCAGCGAACCGGCAGCGTGCTCGCCGGGGAAGTGGCGTTGGTGGTGCTGTTCGGCGTCGGCGCGCTGGGCACGCTGCTCGGCGGGGTGCTGGCGGGACGGTGGGGGCGGATCCGGACGGTTTACCTCGCGTATGTCCTGTCAGTGCCCGCGGTCGCCGGGATCGCACTCGTGCCGGGGTACGGCGTGTTCCCGCTGATCGCGTTGGCCGCGCTGGCGTTGTACGTGCCGTTCTCGCTGCATGTCACGCTCGGCCAGGACTATCTGCCGAACCGGCTCGGGACCGCCAGCGGGGTGACGCTCGGGCTGGCGGTGAGCGTCGGCGGGGTGGCCGCTCCTGCCGTGGGGGCTCTCGCCAACGCGGTCGGGTTGCAGTGGGCGTTGCTGGCGCTGGCGGTGCTGCCCGCGGTGTCGGTGTTCGCGGCACGGCGGCTGCGGGAGCCGCAGTGAGCGGTCAACCGTGGCGGTGACGCGAGGCCTCGCCGTGTCAGAGATGGCGGTGGAAGCGTCGGCAGCGGTAGACGCGGGTGAAGGTGTCCCGCAACTGCTGCTCGCTGGCCGCGTCGGCGTGCAGGAAGGCCCCGGCGACGGTGAAACCCGGGCCGGGGCGAACGGCGCGAGCGGTTTCCTCGCCCCGGGTGTGGACGTGGACGTAGTGCTCGGTCTCGGTGAAGCCGTGGGCGGCGTACCAGCGCAGCGCGGGCGGATCGTCGCGGGTCCAGGCGTCCACTTCGGTGGCGCCCAGGTCGCGCAGCCGAGGCAGGACGGTCTCCAGCAGGCCGGTCGCGATGCCCTGGGACTGGTGGTCGGGATGCACGGCGATCGTCTCGACGGTCGCGAGCCGGTCCCGCACTGCCGCGTCGAGCACTCCCGTCACCAGCCCGCCGGTGACCGCCACGAGTTCGACGGCGACGGCGTCGTAGCCGGGCTTGGCCGTCTGCACGTCGTCGTAGTAGGAGGTGTGCAGGAAACTGAGCACCCGGCACCGCAGCCAGGACTCCTCGTCAGCGGGCTCGTAGTCCCGCACGTGCCAGGTGCGCATCTGCGGAAGCATCGCAGCCCGGCTAGCGCGTCGGGTCCTTGCCGTTCGGCTGCGAAGGCCCGGGTCCAGGCGACCACCAGCCCCACACGGTCTTCTCGCCGCGCCGCACCGTCGGCGCCACCCCGGTCGTGTACGGCTCGATCTGCAGCAGCTGTCCCCACGACTGGTACGGCTGCCCGTTCAGATAGCTCGGCACCTCGGGCTCGTCCGCGATCTCCTCGAGCCAGCCGTTCGGGCCGCCGTTGGTGCTGGACGCCCATTTCGCCTCGTCGGCGAGCTGGCCGGGGGTGATGCGGTAGTCCGGCATCGCGGAGATGCCGTCGTGCGAGGTGACCGGGTTCGCGCACGGGTACACGAACGACGCGGGCCAGTCGATGTACACCGATTTGCCCGCGAGCTTGTCGGTGAGCGTGGTGAAGGTCGGCACGCGCGGCGCGGACGCGGCGATCCAGCCGTCCTCGGTGAGGTCGTTGTCCACCATGACGATCCGCACCGACGTGGTCTCCGGCGGCAGGTCGCGCAGGTTGATCCGGGTGTCGTTCCAGCCGCCGGTGCCCGCGCCCGGCGGGAGCGCGAACTGGCCGCGCAGCACGCGCACGCCCTCGGGAGTGTTCACGCCGTACTCCAGGCTCACCGACGTGGGACGGCGCGGCTGGCTCGCGGTGGCGACCACGATCTGGCCGTTCTCGGTCCGGTCGGTGAGTGCGTACCAGTCGCTGCGCAGCCGTCCGGCGCGGGTCTGCGTGTCGAGGTAGCTGCTCCACATCGGCACCTGGTCCTGCTTGAACCCGTGCGGCGGCTCGGCCAGCGGGTCCTTGTCGTCGACCGGGCTGGTGTGGAAACCGGTCCGGATCCGGCCGTTGTCCTGGTCCGGGCTCGGCAGCGGGTTCGGCGGGTTCTGCGTCACCGGTTTCTCCGGCACCGTCCGCTGTTCGGGCTGCGGGTGCAGGATGCTCTTCGCCGCGTCGCGCTCGACCATCACGTGGTCGGACAGGTTGCAGCTCTTGCCGAACAGGTGCCCGATGTTGGCCGCGCCGAGGCTGTAGCTGTCGCGCTGGAAGTAGATCGCCGCGCCCATCGTGTAGATCTCGCCCGCCGCGACCAGACCGCACACCACGACCAGCGACAGCGAACCGAGCCGCAGCGACCGGCTCCGGCCTTCCTGCTGGGTCAGCGCCGGGCCCGGCCGGTGCGCGCGGATGTTCTCCACGAACGCGTAGATCCCGGCGATCGCGGCGGCCGCGAGCAGGATCGTCGACAGCGGGATGCCGCCGATCGAGGGTGCGACGTTCGTCCACGGCACGCCGATCCGCGAGACGAACCAGTACGTGTTCGGCCCGGTCGCGGCGAGCGCGCCGACCACCAGCAGCACGGCGAGGAACGCGGCGCGGTTGCGGTTGGAGCGCAGCACGGTGGAACTGGTCGCGAGCGCGGTGAGCGCCGCCATCGACGCGCCGACCGCGGCGAACGCGCCGAAGTGGTGCGTCCATTTCGTCGGGGTCAGCGCGAGCAGCAGGAAGAACAGCGCGGTGGTGCCGATCAGCCGGCGGCTCGGCCCGAGCGCCGCGCCGGGGATGCGGCCGCGACGCAGCAGCACCACCAGGCAGGTGACCGTGCAGAGCAGCACGAGCAGCACCGGGAACCGGCGCGGCGCGGAGCCGTCCGGCAGGTTCTCGAACAGCAATTGGTACCGCGCGAGTTCCTGGAACCACGACAGGTTCGGGCCGACCGCGGTGCGGATGCGGGTGGCCTCCTCGACCGTCGCGAACGTCTGGTCGGCGAACATCACCACGAGCACCAGGAAGCCGGACGCGAGGATCGGCGCGAGCATCGGCAGCCAGCCGCTCGCCGACCGCTGCCGGACCAGCTTGAACAGCGGTTTCCCGGCGACCAGGAAGGGCGCTACGGCGATCAGCCCGGTCGGCGTCGCGGCGAGGGTGAACGCGGCCGCGGTCAGCCCGAGGCACAGCGGCAGCAGGCGGCGGGTGACCAGCGCGCGTTCGACCGCGCAGATCGCCAGCAGCGACCCGAGCGCGGCGACCGGTTCCGGCCGGACGCCGTTGTTGTAGGGCATCCACCAGACCAGGAACACCGCGGCGGCGGCCCAGCCCGCGGCGCGGCTGCGGCGGACCTGGGTGCCCAGCCGCGGCATCACCTCGCGGCTGATCAGCAGCCAGCTGATCACGCCCAGCAGGTACGAGGGCAGCCGGATCCACGGAGGCACCGTGCTGACGTGCGTCATCAGCTCGTACAGGTGGTAGAACCAGCCGAACGGGGCCTCCGCGACGCCGAACCAGCGGTGGTAGTTCGTGAGGTACCCGGTGGCCTCGGTGACCCGGGCCATGGTGAGGATGTAGCCGTCGTCCGAGGTCACCGGCCCGATGAAGACCCACGCGCCGAGCACGCCGAACACCGTCGCGTCGCGGCCGGTCAGCCGCCACCAGCCGACCGGGGCCCAGCGCGGCGCGCGGCGGGCGAACCCGGAGTCCATCCGCCACACCGCGATCAGGCAGCCGAGGAACGACAGCGCGGCGAGGATGCCGACGACGATCTTGAGCGTGGTCGGCGAGGTCTGGTAGCGGGTGTCCGGGACGACCGACACGTGCAGCCCGGCGATCGGGTCGCGCGCGGAGGTGATCGAGGAGTAGATGCCGAGCACGCGCGGCCGGACGTCGCCGGTCGTGTGGAAGATCGGGGTCTTGCCGACCGACAGCGTCATCTGGGTCGCGTCCGAGTCGAGCGTGACCGTGCAGCCGTCCTGCGGCAGCGGCTGCTGCGCGATCTGCTGGCCCTGGCTGGACGCGAGCAGCACTCCGTTGTCGACGCGCAGCTGCATGCCGACGCCGTTGGCCGCGTGCTTGCCGGTGCGCCCGTCCGGAACGGTCGAGAACAGCAGCGCGGGGCCGTTCGTGCGCGCGTCGAGCGAGCGGATCGTCTCGCAGGGCAGTTCGGCCTTCAGGTCCTGTGCCCAGTACCCGGTCAAGGGCGCGTTGACGGAACGCGTGTCGGAGGCGACGGGCCAGACGACTTCCGCGGTGTCCTGCACGACCGGCAGGAAGGGATAGGCCAGGGCGCACAGCGCCGAAAGCAACCCCAGCACTACGGCAATCGGACGCATTAGAAGGAATCTATTGGGTCACCTTGGCCGGTTTACGCTGACCCCTCGTCACGCGGGGTGAAGCGCTCGTGGTGTAACGCGCTGGCCAGCGGCGCGCGGCTGCGCCAGCCGTGCCGCTCCAGGTCGGGAACCTCGGCCAGATTCGTTACCGGTCCTATACAAAGCCAGGCCACCGGCCGGATCCCGGCGGGAATGCCGAGCAGGTCCGCGAGCGCGGGTTCGCGGTAAAAACTCACCCACCCGACGCCGAGTCCTTCCGCGGTCGCGGCGAGCCACAGGTTCTGGATCGCCAGGCAGACCGAGTACAGCCCGGCGTCGGCGATCGCGTGCCGTCCGAGCACCGCCGGGGCGCCGCGCTGCTCGTCGTAGGTGACGACGATGCCGAGGCTCGATTCGCGGATGCCCTCGACCTTGATCCTGGCGAACGTCTCCGCGCGCTCGCCGTCGAGGGACGCGGCGAACACGTCGCGTTCCTCGTGCACGTGGCGGGCGAATTCCTCGCGCGTGGCGGGGTCGCGGACGAGCACGAAGTCCCACGGCTGGCTCATCCCGACGCTCGGCGCGGCGTGCGCGGCCTCGAGCACCCGGGTGAGGACGGCGTCGTCGACCGGTTCGCCGGTGAACTCGGCGCGGACGTCGCGGCGGCGGTGCAGGACTTCGTAAAACATGGCGTTCATTGATTCAGCGTTCATCGGCTGAGCACCCATTCGACGGCGGCGGCTGCGTCTGTGGTTTCCGCGGTTTCCGGAGCGGACGGTCGGGGCGGCCGGCGCACGACGACCACCGGCAGGCCGAGTTCCCGCGCGGCGGTCAGCTTCGCGGCCGTCATCGCGCCGCCGCTGTCCTTGGTGACCAGCACGTCGATGTCGTGTTCGGTCATCAGCGCGCGTTCGCCGTCGATGCGGTACGGGCCGCGGTCGAGCACCACCTCGTGCCGGCGCGGCAGCGGCTGGCCGGGCGGGTCGACGCAGCGGATCAGGAACCACAGCGGGTCGAGGTCGGCGAACGCGGCCAGGCCCTGGCGGCCGCTGGTGAGGAACACGCGGGTGCCGAGGCCGGGCAGGAGCGCGGCGGCTTCTTCGAGGTCGTCTGCCCAATGCCAGCGATCGTCTTCGCTCGGCTGCCAGCCGGGGCGGGCGAGCCGCAGGAGCGGAATGCCCGCGGCTTGCGTGGCGTGGAAAGCGTTGGCACCGATGCGTTCCGCGAACGGATGCGTGGCGTCGACCACTGCCCGGACACCGTTTTCGCGCAGCCAGGCCGTAAGGCCGTCGACGCCGCCGAACCCGCCGATCCGCACTTCTCCGACCGGCAGGCGCGGCCGCGTGACGCGTCCGGCCAGCGAGGAGACCACCGGGACGCCGCGTTCGTGCAGCTGTGCGGCGAGGTCGCGGGCTTCCGCGGTGCCGCCCAGGATCAGGACGGTCATCGCCCGTACCCGACGGCCGCGCGCCACCGGTCGAGCGTGCGCATGTTGGCGAGCGTTTCGGCCCAGGTCAGTTCCGGGCCTTGCCGGTCCGCGACATGCGCGGCGACGTAGTCCGCTTCCCGGGCGTAAATCCCTTGGGTGGCTTCGATTTCGATGACCTCCGGCTCACCGTCCGACGGAGTCAGCACGATCGTCGAAACGCCCGGCGCGCGCAGTTCGTGGATCCACGCGGGTTTCGGCACGTACAGCTGGCCGGCGGTGCCGTAGATCCGGATGTGGTCGTCCTGGGTGAGCAGGTAACCGCAGGACATCTGCGCGATGATGTCGCCGGGCAGCCGCAGCAGGCCCATCGCGAACTCGTCGACGCCGCTTTCGGTGAGCCGCGCCATGCCGGTGACGAGGGTCGGCTCGACCGCCGGAATTCCGGTCGCGGCCTGGGAAACCAGCCGGGCCAGCGAGGTGCAGTAGCAGCCGACGTCAAGGATTCCGCCGCCGCCGAGCGCGGGGTCGCCGAGGCGGGCCGCGTCGTTCGCGTCGGAGTCGAAGCTGAACGTGACGTCCACGGCGCGGACCTCGCCGATCGCCCCGGATTCGATCAGCTCGACCAGCCGCCGCGTCTGCGGGTGCATGCGGTACATGAACGCTTCCATGAGGAAAACGTCGTTGCGCCGCGCGGCATCGATGACCTTCTCCGCGTCGGGCGCGGTGAGCGTGAGCGGTTTCTCGCACAGCACGTGCTTGCCCGCTTCGGCGGCCCGGATCGCCCATTCCTCGTGCTGCGCGTGCGGGGTGGCGACGTAGACCGCGTCGACGTCCGGGTCGGCGAGGAGTTCCTCGTAGCTGCCGTACGCCTTCGGGATTTCGTACCTGGTCGCGAAATGCTGCGCCCGCTCGGCCGTGCGCGAAGCAACCGCGGTGAGCACGCCGTGGCGGCTTTGCTCGACGCCGGCGGCGAATTCGGCGGCGATGGTCCCGGTGGCCAGCAGGCCCCAGCGCAGTTCGGTCACAACGACTCCGGTTGGCTCGCCCGGTCCCGGGTGCTCGAATACAGGAAACTGTCCGGGAATCCGCCCGCGGCGAGGACCCGGCCGACGAAAATCGTGGCCGCGCGGGTCATTCCGGCGGCCCGTGCTTGACCGGCGATGTCCTTGAGCGTGCCGCGGACCACCGTTTCGCCGGGCTGGCTGGCCAGCGCGACGACGGCGGCCGGACAGTCCTCGCCGTAGTGCCCGGAGAGTTCTTCGGTGACGCGCTCGATGTGGTTGATCGCCAGGTGCAGCGCGAGAGTCGTGCCGGTGCGGGCGAAATTCTCCAGCGTTTCGGCGTCCGGCATCGCGGTGGACCTCGCCTGCGCGCGCGTGATCACGAGGCTCTGCCCGATTCCCGGGACGGTCAGTTCGCGGCCGAGCACGGCGGCGGACGCGGCGAACGCCGGAACGCCGGGCACCATCTCGTACGGCACGCCTTCCGGTTCCAGCCGCCGGACCTGTTCCGCGACCGCGCTGTACAGCGACGGGTCTCCGGAACACAGCCGCGCGACGTCGTGTCCGGCTTGATGCGCTTCGATCAGTTTCGCGGTGATCTGGTCGAGGCTGAGGTTCGCGGTGTCGACGCGCTCGGCGTCCGGCGCGCAGTAGGCGAGCAGGTCGGTCGGCGTCATGCTGCCCGGGTACAGGCACACCTGGCAGCGCGCGAGCAGGTCGCGGCCGCGCACGGTGATCAGGTCGGCCGCGCCCGGTCCGGCGCCGATGAAGTAAACGGTCATTTCCAGCTCCACTGCGTGACTGCCCGGGACGGCGTCCATCCGGTGAACCCGCCGAGCGGTTTCGCGTGCTCCACGGAGATCCGTTGCAGTTCCCCGCCGTGCCGGGCGTACGCGGCGGCCAGGATCTGCTCGGCTTCGAGGGTGACACCGTGCGCGACGATCCGGGCGTCGGTTTCGACACACTGGTCGAGGACGCCGGGCACGGTCAGGCCGCCGCCGACGAAGATCGCGTCCGGGCGGGGGAGTCCGGCGAGTGCCTCGGGCGCCGGACCGGTGACCACCTGTAATTCCGGCACGCCAAGGGTATTGGCGTTGCGCTGGACGCGTTCGGCGCGCGCGGGGTCGCGTTCGATCGCGATGGCGCGGTTCAGTGGATGGGCACGGGACCATTCGATCCCGATGCTGCCCGCGCCCGCGCCGACGTCCCACAGAAGTTCGCCCGGAGCCGGGGCGAGGCGGGCGAGGGCGGACGCGCGGAGGTCGCGTTTGGTGAGCTGGCCGTCGTGCTCGAAGGCGTCGTCGGGGAGGCCGACGAGCGGGAGGCCGGGACCCTTGCAGAGCACGGCGAACACAGTGAGCGGGCCGGGGTCGCAGGTCCAGCCGTCGGAGCCGCGCTCGTCGGCCGCGCCGAGGTTTTCCCAGGCGGTAAGGGCGGAATCGCCGTACCCGCGGGCTTTGAGCAACTCGCGCAGTTCTGCTGCGGAGGCGCCCAGGACCAGCAGTTTCCGGTTGGGTGCCAGGGCTCGCGCGACGCGGTGGACGGCGCGGCCGACGACCGTCACGACTTCGGTCTCCTCGAACGACCAGCCGAGCCGCGCGCGGGCCAGTGTCGCTGACGAAACCGCGGGGTGGACGTCGAGCGCGTAGCCGCGGTCACGGAGGGTGGTGGCGATGCCGGACAGGTACGGATCGCCGCTGGCCAGCACGCACACCCGGCCGGTCTGCGTCGTGAGGATCTCGTCGAGCGCGGGGAGCAGCGGGCTCGGCCAGGGCTGGGTCCGGAGGTCCGCGGGCAGGGATTTCAGCTGCCGTTCCGAACCGAGCACGACATCCGCCTGCCGCACGGCGTCGCGGGCCGCGGGGGTGAGCCCGGCCCACCCGTCGGCCCCGATCCCGACCACCGTCAGGCGTGATTCTTCGCGCACGATTTCCCACCCTAAGCGACGGCTTCGCTGTGCGATGATCGGCCGGACGCCGACCCACGAGGGAGTGCTCTTGAAGCCCTATCCGTTCACCGCTGTCGTCGGGATGCCGGACCTGCGTCTGGCGCTCGTCCTGTCCTCGATCTCGCCCGCGGTCGGCGGGGTGCTGGTGCGGGGCGAGAAGGGCACCGCGAAGTCGACCATGGTGCGCGCGCTCGCGGGGCTGCTGCCGGGCGTCGACGTGGTGGAGCACTGCCGGTTCTCCTGCGACCCGGTCAGCCCGGACCCGGCGTGCCCGGACGGGCCGCACGCGGCGGGCGCTCCCGCGCACCGGCGGCCGGCGCGGCTGGTGGAACTGCCGGTCGGCGCGGCGGAGGACCGGGTCGTCGGCTCGCTGAACCTGGAGAAGGCGCTGGCCGAGGGCGTCACCGACTACCAGCCCGGCCTGCTGGCGGCCGCGCATCGCGGGCTGCTGTACGTCGACGAGGTCAACCTGCTGCACGACCATCTGGTGGACACGCTGCTCGACGCGGCGGCGATGGGCCGGGCGACGGTCGAGCGCGAGGGCGTTTCGGTTTCGCACGCGGCGCGGTTCGTGCTGATCGGGACGATGAACCCGGAGGAGGGCGAGTTGCGGCCGCAGCTGCTCGACCGGTTCGGGCTGACCGTCGAGGTCGCGTCGAGCCGGGATCCGGAGCAGCGCGTCGAGGTCGTCCGGCGGCGGCTGGCCTACGAAGCGGATCCGGACGGTTTCGCGGACGGCTACGCCTCGGCGGACGCGGAGCTGGCGGCGAAGATCGAGGCGGCGCAACGGCTTCTGCCGTCGGTGAAGCTGCCGGACGAGGCGCTGCGGCAGATCGCCGAGGTGTGCGCGTCGTTCGAGGTCGACGGCATGCGCGCGGACATCGTGACGGCGCGGACGGCGGTCGCGCACGCGGCGTGGGCCGGGCGCGCCGAGGTCACCACCGAGGACATCCGGGTCGCGGCGCGGCTCGCGCTGCCGCACCGGCGGCGGCGGAATCCGTTTGACGCGCCGGGGATTTCCGAGGAGCAGCTGGAGCAGGCGCTGGAGGATTCGCAGCCGCCGCCCGAGGGACCGGACGACGACGGTCCCGGCGAGGGCGGCCCCGGTCCGGATGACGGCGGCCCGCCGCCGGACGGAGGCCCGTCTGGTTCGGACGGTCCTCCGCCCGCGGACAGCGGCGAAACCCCGGCCCCGTCGGGCAACGGATCTTCGCCGCAGAAGACGGTCAGTGCCGGGGATACCTTTCGGGCGCGGGTCTTCCGGGTGAAGGGCACCGGCGAGGGCGAGCGGGGCCGTCGGTCGCGTGCGATCACGGACACCGGCCGGACGATCGGCGTGCAGCCGCCCAGCGTGCGGGAGGGACGGCCGCATCTGGTCGCGACGATCCGTGCTGCCGCACCGCATCAGCAGGCGCGGGGCCGATCCGGGGCGGGCCTCGAAGTGCGGTCCGCGGATCTGCGGTTCGCGCTGCGCGAAGGCCGCGAAGGCAATCTGGTGCTGTTCTGTGTGGACGCGTCGGGCTCGATGGGCGCGCGGGCGCGGATGCGGGAAGTGAAGACCGCGGTGCTGTCGCTGCTGTTGGACGCCTACCAACGGCGAGACAAGGTCGGTCTCGTCACGTTCCGTGGCACGGACGCCGAGCTGGCGCTCCCGCCGACGATCAGTGTCGAAGCCGCCGCGGCCCGGCTGGAAGGCTTGCCGACCGGCGGCCGCACGCCGCTGGCTGAGGGATTGCTGGAAGCCGCGCGGGTGCTGCGCGTCGAGGCGATCCGGGATCCGCGCCGTCGGCCGCTGCTGGTACTCGTCACCGACGGCCGCGCCACGAGCGGTTCCGACGCGGTCGCGCGGGCCAAGGCCGCCGCGGGTTTGCTGACTGACGTGACGACGATCGTGATGGACTGCGAGACCGGCCGGATGCGTCTCGGCCTGGCCGCGGAACTGGCCGGGTATTTGGGAGCCGAGCACGTGCCGCTGTCCGATGTGGCCGCTGAATCGCTGGCCTCGGCCGTGCGCGAACGGACGGGGAGGGCTGCCTGATGCCGCAGGGAAAACCGGCTGTCGTGCCGAAGGACGGGCTCACCACGCGGCAGCGCCGCAACCGTCCGCTGCTCGCCGTGCACACCGGCGAGATGAAAGGGAAATCGACCGCGGCGTTCGGCATGGCCTTGCGCGCGTGGAACCAGGGCTGGTCGATCGGCGTGTTCCAGTTCGTGAAGTCGGCGAAGTGGCGCGTCGGCGAGGAAGCCGCGTTCAAGGCGCTCGGGAAGCTGCACGACGACACCGGACAGGGCGGTCCGGTCGAGTGGCACAAAATGGGCGAGGGCTGGAGCTGGTCGCGCAAGCAAGGGTCCGAAGAGGACCATGCCGCCAACGCCCAGGAGGGCTGGGCGGAAATCAAGCGCCGGCTCGCCGCCGAAACGCACGATTTCTATGTGCTGGACGAATTCAGCTACCTGCTCAAATGGGGCTGGCTCGAGGTCGACGACGTGGTGTCCACTTTGGCCTCGCGGCCCGGGCACCAGCACGTCGTGATCACCGGCCGTTACGCGCCGCCGGAATTGATCGAGGCCGCGGATCTGGTCGCGGAAATGACGAAGGTGAAGCACCCGATGGACGCCGGGCAGAAGGGCCAGCGGGGGATCGAGTGGTAGCACGGGTCGTCATCGCCGCACCCGGTTCCGGGCACGGCAAAACCACCATCGCGGCCGGTCTGATGGCGGCGTTGCGCGCAGCCGGGCACGCCGTGTCCGGGCACAAGGTCGGTCCGGACTTCATCGACCCCAGCTACCATTCGCTCGCCACCGGCCGCCCCGCACGGAACCTGGACCCGTTCCTGCAAGGCGAGGACACGCTGGTTCCGTTGCTGTGCCACGGTTCCGCGGGCGCGGACATCGCGATCATCGAAGGCGTGATGGGCCTTTTCGACGGCGCTTTGGGCACCGAAGGCTACGCGTCGACCGCCCATGTCGCACGGCTGCTCGACGCGCCGGTCGTGCTGGTGGTCGACGCTTCGGCGGCTTCGCGCAGCGTCGCGGCGACCGTGCTGGGGTTCGCGCAGTACGACACCCGCGTCCGGCTGGCCGGGGTGATCCTGAACAAACTGGGCTCGCAACGGCACGAGGACGAGATTGTCACCGCGCTCGAAGCGACCGGCGTCCCGTTGCTGGGTGCATTGCGGCGTAACGAAAACGTACACGCGCCGAGTCGGCATCTCGGTCTTGTCCCCGCCGCCGAGCGAGCCGCGGAGTCGCAGCGGCTGCTGCCGGAACTGGCGGAATGGGTTGCCGCTGGGGTCGATCTCGAAGGCATCGTGCGGGTGGCCCGAAGTGCTCCCGCACTGAATGGTCCTTTGTGGAATGCCGGTCCCGAGTGGGACGGTCCGCGTGCGACCCTCGCCGCTGCTGGCGGTCCGGCGTTCACCTTCCGCTACGCTGAGAACATCGAACTGCTGGCCGCTCGCGGAATCGACGTCGTGGACATCGACCCCTTGCGAGACAAGGCCTTGCCCGCCGGATGTGCCGGGTTGTACTTCGGCGGCGGATTCCCGGAAGTGCATGCCGCCGAGCTGTCGGCCAATGTGGAACTCCGGACGGCAGTCGGTGAGGCTATCGACGCCGGAATGCCGGTGAGCGCGGAATGCGCGGGCCTGCTGTACCTGTGTCGTTCTTTGGACGGACTGCCGATGGTCGGCGCGGTCGCCGCGGACGCGACCATGACGTCGCGGGGGAAACTCGGTTACCGCCGGGCGGTCTCGGTCGTGGACAACGTGCTCGCAGCGGCCGGGCAACGGGTCACCGGACACGAATTCCACCGCACCGAAATCACTCCCGCGCACGGAGAAACCGCCGCGTGGGGCTGGGATCGCAGCCTGGACGGGTTTGCTTCCGATTCGCTGCACGCTTCTTACCTGCACGTTCACTGGGCCGGGCATCCCGAACTGGCAGACCGTTTTGCCTCGCGGGTGCGTGCTCATTCCCTGGCAGCAGTCCATGGCTGAGTACGACCTCCACCACCACGGCGATCGCGAAGTCGGCGAGGGACTTGTCGACCTGGCCGTGAACGTCCGGCTCCCGGCTCCGCCTACGTGGCTGCGCGCGGAACTCGCCGCCGCCCTGGATGACCTCGCCGCCTACCCGGACCCGACCCGCGCCGCGGAAGCCGTTGCTGCCCGCCATGGCCGGGATTTCGCCGACGTCCTGGTGACTGCCGGTGCCGCGGAAGCGTTCACGCTGCTGGCTTCGCTTCCCGCTGAGCACGCAGTGGTAGTCCACCCGCAATTCACCGAACCGGAAGCCGCTCTGCGCGCCGCCGGACACACCGTCGACCGAGTCATCTTGTCCGAAGTGGACGGTTACCGCTTAGATCCCGCCGCGGTCCCTGATTCGGCCGACCTGGTCTTCGTCGGCAACCCGACCAACCCGACCTCGGTCCTGCACCCCGCCGATTCGCTGCGGGCCTTGGCACGCCCCGGGCGGGTGCTCGTGGTGGACGAAGCTTTCCTCGACGCCGTCCCCGGAGAAGTCGAAAGCCTTGCCGGAGAACGAATCCCCGGCGTGGTGGTGGTGCGAAGCCTCACCAAGACCTGGGGCTTGGCGGGCCTGCGAGCCGGATACGTCCTCGCCGAACCGTCACTGATCGGCCGGTTGCGCGCGGTACAGCCACCCTGGTCAGTGTCCACTTTGGCCGCTGTGGCGACGGTTGCCTGCTGTCGTCCCGCCGCCCTGGAAGAAGCTGAAAAACTGGCCGCCGCTGCGGAAGCCGACCGCGACTATCTGGAATCCGGCTTGGCCGCACAGGGAATCCCCGTACTCGGGACCCCGCGCGGCCCGTTCGTGCTGATCCGAGTCTCCGGCGGCGCGGACGTCCGATTGAGACTGCGCGAAGCAGGCTACGCCGTCCGTCGCGGCGACACTTTCCCCGGCCTTGGCCCCGACCACCTTCGCCTCGCGGTCCGAGACCGCGCGACGACGGACGCTTTCCTTGCCGCCCTGGCTAATGCTTCTGGAGCGCGGTGAATTCCTCAAGCCAAGCGTAATTCGGCGCAACCGTGCCGTCGGGATTCTTCTGCACGGTCGCCCGTGCGAACACGCTGTTGAGCAGCCACGGCGGAGTATCCGGTCCGAAGTCCCCGCCCTTGAGCGCGGCGATGCCCTGATCGATGCCGTACGCGGCGACGGCGAGCTTTCCGGTCGCGCGGAACTTCGTCATCTGGTCGGTGAGGAAGTTCTTGTTGTTCTCGAACCACGGGCTGGTGCGAAGGAAATCGTCCCACCGTGCCTTGGGGAACGGCTGGTGCAGCGCGTTGCGGATGACCTGCCAGACCTTGGTGTCCTCCGGCACGTGGTACTTGCCCGCGTACTCGGCCGAGATCCGGTCGGCGAGATGCTTCTTCCACAGTTGCACCAGGGAGAACTCGGTGACGAGGAACTTCTTGCCGCCCAGCTTGGGCAGGGTGTAATCGAGAAACGCCTGAACTTGGTCTGGCGCGCCGACGTGCGGATGAAGGTCGGTGCCCGCGATCTCCGGCGTGTCGCGGACGTACTTCAGCCAGCGTTCGGTGCCGGCTCCAGTCCACTTAGGATCCTCGAGATTGTTGAGCGCGCCCATGTAGAGGACGGTCTTTCCCTTGCGCTGCTTGATCACGTGGGCGGCGACGGTCTCGTAGAATTCGTTGAGCGCGCCGTTGTTCCAGTCCGCCCGCGGGCATTCGATGAACGGCTCGTTGCCGATCACCAGGATGTCGACCTTGTCCATCACAGCGGGAAGCACTTTGTCGACCCGCGCGAGATCGGCCTGCATCTCCGGGGTCCCGGGCCGTGGAATCGGCTTGTGGGAGTCGGGAAAATACGGAAACTTGAGCGACAGAACCGTGCCGTACTGGCGATCGGCCGCTTGCCGCAAGGTCTTGATCGTCGGGTTTTCGGTGGCGCCGTGCTTGTCCAGGTCGGGCATCGCGGTGAACCCGCGCACCCACTTCGCGCCGGACCGCTGAAGCTCGTCCCAGCCCATGGTGTCCGGATCGGCGTTGAAATTCGCCCCGAGCGCTCCGTCCGGCTTGGGCACCGCGGTGTTCGGGGCCGGGGCATCGGGCGTCGAACTGCAGGCAGCCGTGGCGAAAACCGAAAAACCGGCGGACAACTGGAACAGCCGACGCCGGGTAAAGTGCGCGGATGCGGGCGAGCTGGATGCCACGAGGTCCCCTCGGTCATGCGTCGCGGACTCTTCCTTGGTAACACGAGTGGAGCTCGCGTCGCAGCCTGAGCGTCGATTTCACCGCGCCCGGCGGCGTCTCGGACGGCGATGTGAGCGGCGCGTTTTCGTGGCGGACGTCGGCGAAATCCTTGTGTGGGTCACCTGTCCGGTTTGGACGACGCCTGGTATGTGACCTAGGCGGTCGCCAGCAACGCCGCCGCCACCGCCACTTCGACGCACCCGCCGAGGACGTCGCCGGTCACTCCGCCGATGCGCTGGACGCACCGGGCCAGCAGCACCGCCGCGGCCGCGTACCCGAGCGCTACCGCGAGACCCCCTCGCCACCACGGCAAACCCGGCGTCAACGCGGCGCACCCCGCCGCGAGTACGAACACCAGTACGGCCGCCAGGACCGGAACCGATCCGGCGACCGTCGCGCCCAAGCCCTCCGGCCGGGCCGAGGGGACCCCTCGTGCGCAGCACAACGAGAGCACGCACCGTCCACAGAGGACGGATAGGACGGCGGCGGCGATGCCGTGTCCATGGGCGATCGCGCCGGTCAGCGCGCCGGTCTGGACGAGCAGGACGAAGAGCAACGTCGCGACACCAGTGGGCCCGGAGTCGCCGCGGCGCATGACGTCGAGGGCTTTCGCGCGGTCGTAGGAGGCACCGAGTCCGTCGGCGGTGTCGGCCAGTCCGTCGAGGTGCAGCCCGCGGCTGCCCAGGGCTACCGCCCCCAGCGCCAGTGCGGCTATGGCCAGTGCGGGGAGTCCGATCGCAGTCCCGCCCGCGACGATGAGCCCCGCCACCGCGGCGAGCGGGAGCGCGGCAAGCGGGCCGAGCGCCATCGCGACACCCGCGACCCGTCGATCGATCACGCGCGGCGCAGGCACCGGGACGGTGGTGAGGGTGCCGACGGCGAGGCGGATTCCGTCGCTGAGCCGGGTCACGAGGCGCGCCCCAATGCGGTCTTCTCGGTAGCGGGGGCGGCGTCGACAGGCGCGCTGGACCCGCCCACCCGCGGCACGACCGAGATGGCCGTGAGGGCCACCCTGAGGGAATCAGATTCCCTCAGGGAGGCCCTCACGGACGTTGGCCGGGGCAAGTCGCCACATGGACCCGGCGCAGTATGGCCAGAGCCGCGCGCTGCGGCTGCTGCGAAAACCCCAGCGGGACGCTGCCCGGCGAACTGAACACCGGGCAGCGTCCACTCGCGACGCACCCCGGTCACCCGAGGTCCGCCAGCAAACCCATCTCCGCGATCACCGCGCGCGCCGCGCGCAGGGTCGGCACGGCTTGCACCGCCCCGCTGCCCTCGCCGAGGCGCAGGCCCAGGTCGAGGATCGGCGTCAACCCCAGCGCCTTCAACGCAAACGCTTGCGCGGGCTCGGTCGAACGATGTCCGGCCAGCCACCACTGCTCAGCCCCGGGCGCGATGTCCCGGGCCACCAAGGCCGCCGTCGCCGAGAAGATTCCGTCCAGCACCACCGGGATTCCCCGGACGGCCGCTTCCACCAGGAAACCGGCCGTCGCGGCGAGGCAGGCGCTGCCGAGGGCGGTCAGGCGGTCGAAGGGGTCGGTCACGGGGCGTCGCGACAGGGCAGTGGCGACGACAGCGGTCTTGCGCTCCAAGGCCTCCCCGGACACCCCGGTGCCGGTGCCCACCACCTCAGCCGCGGGAAGGCCCAGCGCAGAAGCCACGACCGCGGCGCAGACGGTCGTGTTGCCGATGCCCATGTCGCCGGGAATGAGAACGTCCGCAGTGGACTCCGAAGCAGCGATGGCACGTCCCGCCTCAAACGCGGCAAGTGCCTCGCCGGGAGCCAAAGCGTCCTCGACGTCGATGGCGCCCGAACCGCGGCGGATCTTGTGGGCGGTGACTTCGGCGGGAACGTCCGAGGCGTCCCAGTCGACAGCGATGTCCGCTACCCGCACCGAAGCCCCGACCTGTGCCGCGAGGACCGTTACCCCGCTTCGCCCGGCGAGGAACACGCGCACCATCGCCGCGGTGACCTCGCGGGGGTACGCCGACTGCGCCGACACCCCGTGGTCGCCGGCGAAGACGATCACGCGGACGTCGTCCAGCGGGCGCGGCGGGACCGCTCCGTGCGCGGCGCTCAGCCAGGCCGCGAGTTCTTCCAGCCGACCGAGCGAGCCGACCGGTTTGACCAGGCCGTCCAAACGCTCCAAGGCGGCGGCGCGGGCGGCGGCGTCCGGGACGGGGATGGCGAAACTCGGCACGGCTGGCTCCTCACGGAAGGTCGAGCGCCCGCCCGGCGACGATGAGCGACACCCGGTCGCTGTCGGCGGACACCCGGTTGTTGAGTGCGCCCAGCACATCACGGAACAGCCGTCCGGACACCGTTGCGGGCACCACACCGCTGCCGACCTCGTTGCTGACCGCGACGATCGGCACCCGGGCCTGGCTCCACGCGGCGAGGAAATCCTCGAGCCGGTCGTCCAGTCTGCGCTCCCAGCCCTTTTTGCCCGACCACGCGCCGACCTCGTCGAGGACCCGCGACAGCCAGGTGCCGAGACAGTCGATCAGCAACGGGCTCGTCGCGTTGCGCAGCACGGTCGCCAGGTCGGTGGTCTCGACCGTCGTCCAGTGGCGCGGGCGGCGGGCCCGGTGCGCCTCGACCCGGGCGGCCCATTCCGGGTCCTCGGCCGACGGGGGCAGCCCGGGAGCGACGTACACGAGGTGGGGGTGGTGCGCGACGAGCCGCTCCGCGTGCCTCGACTTGCCCGAGCGGACCCCGCCGAGAACGAGCACCTTGCCGTCGTCGCGTCCGTACCGGCGGAGGGCCTGCGCCAGGGTTTCGAGAGACCCGGCGAGCCGGTGCGTCAGCTTGGTCATACCCGGCATTCTCTCCCTAGCGCTACGGTTCGCCACGTGCCACTCCGACAAGCCGTCACCGCGGCCGGGCTGATCGCCGGATACGCCGCCGACGCCTGCTTCGGCGACCCGCGCCGGGGACATCCGGTCGCGGCCTTCGGCACCGCCGCTGGCCAGCTGGAACGCTGGTGGTGGGCCGATTCCAAGCCGCGCGGGGCGGCGTACGCGGCGGTCTGCGCGGGATCGGCCGCCGGGCTCGGGATCCTCGCGGAACGATCCGCCCGGAACCGGCCGGGTGTCCGATTTGTCCTGACCGCCGCGGCGACGTGGGCCGTCCTGGGCGGCCGTGGGCTCGCCGCGGAGGGCCGCGAAATGGCGCGATTACTCGAATCGGGTGAATTGCCTGCCGCCCGGCAGCGGCTCAGCCACCTCTGCGCGCGCGACGCCACCGGTCTCGGCCCGGCCGAACTGACCCGCGCGGCCACCGAATCGATCGCCGAGAACACCTCCGACGCGGTCGTCGCGCCGCTCCTGTGGGGCGCGGTCGCGGGCGTGCCGGGGCTGCTCGGGTACCGCGCGGTGAACACCCTCGACGCGATGGTCGGCTACCGCTCGCCGCGGCACCGCAACTTCGGCTGGTTCGCCGCGCGCACCGATGACTGGGCCAATCTGGTGCCGGCACGCGTCGGCGCAGTGCTGACGGCGGTGACCGCGCCGCTCGCCGGCGGCCACGCCCGGTCGGCCTGGCGGGCTTGGCGACGCGACGGGAGCGCGCATCCGAGCCCGAACGCGGGACAGGTCGAGGCGGCTTTCGCCGGGGCGCTGGACATCCGGCTCGGCGGGACGAACACGTATCACGGCGAGGTCGAGCGCCGGAGCACGCTGGGCGACGGTCGTCCGCCGGGGGAGAGCGATCTGCGCCGGGCGGTGCGGTTGTCGCGGTTGGTCGGGGCGGCGGCGCTGGCGGTCGCGGCCGGGATCGCGGTGACCAGGTCGCGGAGTGCGGGGCGGTTCACCGGACCGGCCGCCGCACGCATTACGGTGGCGGGATGAGCGGGCTGCTGATCGCCGGGACCACCTCCGACGCCGGGAAAAGCCTGGTCACCGCCGGAATCTGCCGCTGGTTCGCGCGGCGCGGCGTGCGGGTCGCGCCGTTCAAGGCGCAGAACATGTCGAACAACTCGATGGTCTGCGCGGACGGCGCGGAGATCGGCCGCGCGCAGTGGCTGCAGGCGCGGGCCGCGCGGGTGGAGCCGGAAGCGGCGATGAACCCGGTGCTGCTCAAGCCGGGGAGCGACCGGCGCAGTCACGTCATCGCGCTCGGCAAGCCGTACGGCACCCTCGAAGCCGGTGAGTACGCCACCGGACGGGCCGGGCTCGCGGAAATCGCTTTCGGGGCGTTTTCCGAGCTGCAGCAACGGTTCGACCTCGTCGTCTGCGAGGGCGCGGGCAGTCCGGCGGAGATCAACCTGCGTTCCGGCGACTACGTCAACATGGGCCTGGCACGGCGGTTTTCGCTGCCGGTGCTGGTGGTCGGCGACATCGATCGCGGCGGGGTGCTGGCGGCGATGTACGGCACGCTCGCGTTGCTGTCGGCCGAGGACCAGGCGCTGGTCGCAGGCTGGCTGGTGAACAAATTCCGCGGTGACGTCGGGTTGCTGCAGCCGGGTCTGAACAGCCTGGAGAAAGTCACCGGACGGCCGGTGCTCGGTGTGCTGCCGTGGCTGGACCGGGTATGGATCGACTCGGAGGACGCCCTCGCCGCGGCCGGATGGCGGCACGAAGCCGCGCAACGCGGACTGCGCGTTGCGGTGGTGCGGTTCCCGCGGGCGTCCAACGCCACCGACGTGGACGCGCTCGCGGCGGAGCCGGGCGTGACGGTGAGCCTGACCGCCGATCCGGACACCGTCGCCGCGGCGGACCTGGTCGTGCTGCCGGGTTCGAGGGCCACTGTGGACGATCTGAAGTGGTTGCGCAGCAGGGGTTTGGCAGACGCAGTGACAGCGCGGGCCGCGGCGGGGCGTCCGGTGCTGGGGATCTGCGGCGGGTACCAGATGCTCGCGGAGTCCATTGAGGACGACGTCGAATCCGGCGCTGGTCTGGTGGACGGGCTTGGGCTATTGCCGACGCGAGTGACGTTCGCGGGGGAGAAGGTGCTCGGCCGTCCGGTCGGCGAATGGCGTGGGCATCGCGTGGACGCGTACGAGATCCACCACGGCAGCGCCGGTCCGGCGGACGCGGAGTCGTTTTTGGACGGTTACCGCGTCGGTTCGGTCTGGGGCACGACGTGGCACGGTGCTCTGGAGAACGACGGATTCCGGCGCGCTTGGCTTTCCGAAGCCGCGGCGCAGGCGGGCATCGAATGGCGGGCGGCCGAGGGTGCGCCGGGGTTCGCGGACCTGCGCGAGGACATGCTGGACCGGCTGGCCGACGCGATCCAGTCCGAAGTGGACACCGGAATGCTGATGGCACTGGCGGAGGCGGGCGCGCCGGGCGGGTTGCCGTTCGTGCCGCCGGGGGCGCCCTGACTGGAGGGTTCAGGCGAGTCCGGCGTCGTGCACCAGAATCGCCACTTGCGTGCGGTTGGCGGCTTCGGTCTTGGCCATGATCCGTCCCAAGTGGACCTTCACGGTCGCCTCGCTGAGCCCTAGCGCGCGGGCGATCTCGGCGTTGCTCGAACCCTGCCCGACGGCGACCGCGACCTCGCGTTCGCGGGGCGGGCGTCGGCGTGGCGGCGGAGTCCGTGAGCAGCCGCCAGCAGCGCTGACTGGACGGTTCAGGCGAGTCCGGCGTCGTGCACCAGAATCGCGACCTGTGTGCGGTTGGCGGCTTCGGTCTTGGCCATGATCCGTCCCAAGTGGACCTTCACGGTCGCCTCGCTGAGCCCCAGCGCGCGGGCGATCTCAGCGTTGCTCGAACCCTGCCCGACGGCCACAGCGACCTCGCGTTCGCGGGGTGTCAGGGGTTCGAGCCGGGCGCGGGCGGGTGTCGGCGTGGCGGCGGTGGCGAAGTGCGTCAGCAGCCGCCGGGTGATCGACGGCGACAGCATCGCCTCGCCGCTGCCCACCACGTGCATCGCCTTGATCAGCTCGCGCGGTGGCGTGTCTTTCAGCAGGAAACCGGTGGCACCGTGGCGAAGCGCCTCGTGCACGTACTCGTCCAGGTCGAACGTCGTCAGCACGACCACCGCGGGCGCGTCCGGCTCGGCGGTCACCAGGCGGGTCACCTCCAGGCCGTCGACCTCGGGCATCTGCACGTCGGTGAGCACGAGGTCGGGCCGGTGTTCGCGGACGAGTGCGAGCGCTTCGCGGCCGTCGTCCGCTTCCGCGACCACCTCGATCCCCGGATCGGACTCCAGGATCATCCGGATGCCGCTGCGCACGAGCACCTCGTCGTCGATCAGCAGGATTTTCAGCACGATTCCTCCGCTCGCAGCGGGAACGCGGCCCGCACCCGGTAGCTGCCCGTGCCGTCCGGGCCGGCGCGGAGCGTTCCGCCGGTCAGCGTGACGCGTTCGCGCATGCCGATCACGCCGTAGCCCGCGCCCGGCAGCCCGGATGAATCGGCGAGCGGGTTGGCGACTTCGACCACCAGGTCGTCGTCGGATGTGGACAGTCGCACGTCGATGGTCGTTCCCGGTGCGTGTTTCGCCGCGTTCGTGAGCGCTTCCTGCACGATCCGGTACGCCGCGCGTCCGATCGGGTCGGGCACGTCCGGCATCGGCTCCGGCAGGCTGGCACGCACCTGCGCACCGGCGGCGGCGAGGTCGTCGGCGAGCTGGCGGACCCCGCCCAGCGTCGGATCCGGCAGCGAACGCGGCTCCGGACCGTCGTCGCGGAGCACCTTCAGGATGTCGCGCAATTCGTTGAGCGCGGCGGAACTCGATTCACGGATCACCTCGGCGAGCTGCGCGGTCTCGTCGTCCTTGGCCCGCACGGAGAGCGCGCCCGCCTGCAGCGCGACGATGCTGACCCGGTGCGCGACGACGTCGTGCATCTCGCGCGCGATTCGCCGCCGCTCGGCCGTCACGGCCCGCTCGCCGAGCAGGTCGCGCTCGCGTTCGGCCTGCTCCGCGCGGTCGCGCAGGGCCGCGAGCAAGGCCGCGCGCTGGTGCATCCACAGCCCGGCCAGCGTCGGGACGACGACTTCCATGACGAGGGCGAGCCCGAACGTCTTCCAGTCCGGCAGGTTCGCCGGCCGGACGAACGACACGAGCAGTCCGGTTTCCGCGAGCACGGCGACCGCGGTCGGCCAGCGGAGCCCGCGCAGCGAAGCGACCGTGTAAAGAGTGACGGAGGTGCCCCACAACGGCGGCGTGGCCAGCGCGACGCCGACCGAGACCAGCATCGCGGGCAACGGGAACCGGCGGCGCAGGAGCACCGCCAGGAACATCACCGCGACCGCGACCGGCCAGAACCACGGATGGTCCGCGTCCGGCAGGTCGCCGGCCAGCGTCAGGCCTAGCACGGCGAGCGCCACGGCCAGGTCGATCAGGTGGTTGCGCACCCCGCCACCGTAAGCCCTGCACGAAATTCCCCCACCGGGCGTCTTCGAGGGAAACCGGGGTCCGGCGGCCGCTCCGGTTGCCGAAGGGTTTTCCCCGGGTATTCTGCCGAGCGTCGCGATCAAACCCAGCCCGGGAGTGCGGATCATGTCCTACGCCGTCGATTTCACCGCCGTGTCGACTGTCGGCCTGGAGTCTTCCCCGGTCGCGGACGCGCTCGCCGGGCTGCGGGCGAACGAGGCGCGCTACTTCAAGAACAAGTACGACCACGTCTTCACCGTCGAGCCCGCGGCCGAGGTCCCCGAGATCATCGACTGGGTGCACCGGATCCTCAAGGAAGAACGCGATCTCGTCATCGCCTCGCGGCCGCTCGAGGCGACCGAATTCGAGGTCGACGGCATCCGGATGTCTTACGTGTTCTACGAGAGCGGCCTGTCGATCAACGTCATGTACACCCTCGAAGAGGGCGGCAAGCGGGCCGTCGGGTTCAAGCTGTCCGACGGGATGGACGTCCCGGAGGAACTCGCCGACAAGTTCAAGTTCGCGCGCCAGAAGTCGAAGCTCGCCGGGACGATCCGCGGGTCCTACTTCGTCATCAAGAACGCGTACTGACCCGCAGCGCGGCGCTGCGCAGGCACAGCAGCAGCGGCAGGGAACTGTCGTCGCGCAGCCTCGGCGGCAAGGCGTTCGCTTCGGCCACCGGTACGCCGTCGGCCAGTTCCTCGCCCAGCGCGGCCAGATCGATTTCCAGGACGGTGACTCCGGCGCTGTAAAGCCGTTCCGCGCCCTTCGCGCGGCGGCTGGTCAGTTCGGTGCTGTCGACGGACAGCCGGGTCACGCCGAAGAACTCCGGTTTCGCGCCGCGTTCGAGCCAGCGTGCGAAACCGGTCAGCCGCGTCTCGGAGATCTCGTTGGGCCGGACGGCCGCCTCTTCGCACAGTTCGCGTTCCATCCCCGCACACACCGCGGTGTGCAGGGTCCGGCGGGTTTCTCCTTGCGGGGTAAGGAGATCCCGCGGTTCCAGGCTGCCGCTTCCGGACGGAGCGAGCAGAAGCCCGCTGGCTGAGTTGCGGGCCGACTGGCGGACCACGACGAGCAGGCCGTCCGAGGTGAACGCGATCGTGGACACGCCGACGAGGTCGGCGAGCGTGCTCGCGCCGAGGGTCCGCAGCGCGCCGGACGAGTCGGTCAACTCCTCGTTGCGCAGGTCGTACTCGTGGCCGTCGGCGGAGTTCGTGATGCGCAGCGACGCCAGTTCGTTGCTGCAGACCGCGTCGAAGAACCGGGCGCGATGCAGGACGATCGGCGCCGGCCGCGCCCCGGCGACCGGCAGCGGTTCGCCGCGCATGCCGACGATCGGGCCGTTGAACAGCAACCGGCCGCGAGCCCGCAACGGCAGCACGTGCGGCGCGGTCGCCTTCAGCTTCGCGGGCAGCCGGTAGGGATCCTCGGCGACGGTGATGCTGAAGGTGGTTTCGGCGAGCGCCGCGTCGATGGCGTCGCTGACCAATGCGGTGCCGCGGGAGGGAACCGCCAGGTACTGCGCGTCGGGATAGGCCTGCGGCGGCGGGGTGTCGGCGATCGGGAACGGCGCGACGATCGCGGTGAACTCGTAACCGGCCCACCGTTTCCGCAGCAGGCGGATGTCCCGCACGAGGGTCAGCAGGCCGAGCAGGAGCGCGACGATCGACACGACGACGCCGAACGCGCTCGGCAGGATCGTGACGGCGCCGAGCACGACCCCGAGCGCGGACACGGCGACCGGCCATTCCCCGGCTCCGACGAAGACGAGATAGTCGGCCGTGGCTCGGGCCCGGCGGGTCAGTTTTCCCATCGCCGCACTGTTTAGCACGGATCGGGCCGCCGGGTCACCGAGTCGGGTGAAGAGTTACCGCGAGATCGTGTAGTAGAGGTGGTGGCCTGCTGCGGTGGTCCGGCGGGTAAGGGAGGTCTCGGCGGGCAGCAAGTCCGTGATCGGACCCGCCCCCCTTCACCACGAGTTCGGCGTATCCCGCGCAACGGAAACTTCTCACCGAGTGCTGATCACTCGCCCAACGCGCCACGAAACTCCCGCAACCCCTCGATCAACGCCAGAATCGACGGCCGGGCGTAGTGGTCCCGCCGCCATCCGGCGTACAGCGGCACCGTCAGCATCCCGTCGGCGGTTTCGATCGGGATGGAGCGCAGGCCGAACCGGACCAGGTCGGTCACCAGGCACACCTCGCCGCGGCCGGCGGCGCGGGCCTGGGCGACGCTGGGGGAGCCGGTCTCGTTCAGTTCGGCCGGGACGAGTCCGGCGCGGTGGAACGCTTCGTCCACGACCAGGCGCGCGGCGTTGCTGCGGTTCATCACCAGCAACGGTTCGGTGGCCAGTTCGGCCAGCGGGATCGACTCCGCGTCGTACCAGCGGTGGCCGGGCCGGACCTGCGCGCTGACCAGGACCCGGCCCAGCGCGGCGGTTTCCAGCTGCGCGGGCGGCGGGGACGTCGAGATGCCGAGGTCGGCGCTGCTGTGCAGGAGCCGGTCGAAAACCTGGTCCGGCGGGACCGGGAAGGCGTCCCGCAGCACCGGTCCGGCCTTGCCGGTGGCCATGAACGGCGCCAGCAGGCTGTCCACTGTGCTCGGCGGCGCGACGAGCGTCAGCGGGGTGTCCTCGGTGCGGCCGATCGCGGCCATCACCGCGCCCGCCTCCTCCGCGCGGCGCACCAGGTCCTGGGCGATCGGCACGAACCGGGTGCCTGCCGCGCTGAGGGTCAGCGAACCCGGCGACCGCGAGAACAACGCCACCCCGAGTTCGGTTTCCAGCGCGCGAAGCTGCCGCGACAGCGACGGTTGCGCGACCCGGACGGCGCGCGCCGCGGCGGTGACCGAGCCTTCCCGCACGACGGCCAGGAAATAACGCACCACACGCAGTTCCACGCCTATGCCTCCGAGGTATCGGGTTGGGTCCGGACAGGTATTGGACAGCATAGGTCGCGGGACGAAGACTCTGGGGAACACCGCCGCCAGGGAGTTGCCCGTGAACCACGAAACCGCCACCGGCCGCCGGGCCGCGCTCGCCTCCTTCGCCGGGACGGCGATCGAGTGGTACGACTTCTACCTGTACGGGACCGCGTCCGCGCTGGTCTTCGGGAAGCTGTTCTTCCCCGAGTTGAACCCGGCGACCGGCGTCCTCGCCGCGTTCGGCACGTTCTGGGTCGGCTTTCTCGCCCGGCCGCTGGGCGGGATCGTGTTCGGGCACCTCGGCGACCGGGTCGGGCGCAAGAACACGCTGGTCGTCACGCTGCTGCTGATGGGGTTCGCGACCTTCGCGGTCGGGCTGCTGCCGACGTACGCCAAGATCGGCATCGCCGCTCCGCTGCTGCTCGTCGCACTGCGCGCGGTGCAGGGCGTCGCGGTCGGCGGGGAATGGGGCGGCGCGGTCGTGCTCGCCGCGGAGAACGCGCCCGCCGGACGCGGATCGTACTTCGCGATGTTCGCGCAGCAGGGCTCGCCCGCCGGGTCGATTCTGTCCACAGTGGTCTTTCTCGCCGTGAGCGCGTTGCCGGACGAGCAGTTCCTGACCTGGGGCTGGCGGGTGCCGTTCCTGCTGTCCGGGGTGCTGGTCGCGCTGGGCCTGCTGATCCGGCTGAAGGTCGAGGAACCGGCGGAGTTCGTGCGCGCCAAGGCGAAAGCCGCCGTCGCGAAGGTGCCGCTGGTCGAGGTCCCTGCGGACTGCGTGGCGGACCGTGCTGCTCGGCATCGGCGCGAGCATCATGGGCATCGCCGCCGCGTACTTCAGCAACACGTTCGTCCTCGCCTGGTCCACGAACGAACTGGGCATCGGCCGCCAGACCATGCTGTACGTGCTGCTCGGCGCGTCCGTGGTCCAGTTCTGCTGGCAGCCGGTCGCGGCGCGGCTGGCCGAACGCGTCGGTGAAACGCGGTTCATGGCGGTTTCGCTGGGCTGCAACATCGTGGTGACCGTGCCGATGTACCTGCTGATCGCGTCCGGCAATCCGGGGCTGGCGTTCGTCGGGATCGCGGTCGCGACCGTGTGCGGCTCCGGCTACTACGCGGTGCTCGCCGGATTCCTCACCCGCGGTTTCCCGATCCACCTGCGGTACACCGGAATCTCCCTGTCCTATCAGCTGTGCAGCACCATCTTCGGCGGCACCACGCCGTTCATCGCGCAGGCGCTGCTCAACGCGACGCACGGCGCGATCTGGCCGGTCGTCATCTACCACGTCGTGCTGCTCACGCTGACCCTCACCTGCGTCCTGGCGCTCGCCCGCCGGACCGCGGCCGTCGCCGACTCCGCAAAAACCCTGACCCGACAAGGATGAGCTCAGTGCGTCTCGATGCGTTATTCCACAATGGACGTTTCACCACGCTGGACCGGGACCGTCCACAAGCGACCGCGCTCGGCGTGATCGGCGGCCGGATCGTCGGATTCGACGACGAGGTCCGCGGTCTCGCCGCGGACACGGTGGTCGACCTCGGCGGCGCGCCGGTCGTCCCCGGCCTCAACGACGCGCACCAGCACTTGAGCATGCGCGGCAAGCTGATCCGCGGACTGGACGTCTCGGCCGAAGCCGCTCCGACGCTCGACGCGCTCTACCAGGCCGTGGCGGAGCGAGCCGCGACGCTGCCCGCCGACGCGTGGGTCACCGGCGCGGGCTACGACCAGAACAAGATCGGCGCGCACCCCACCGCCGAAGCCCTGCACCGCGCCGCCGGAGGACGGCCGGTCTGGCTCACGCACACGTCGCGGCACATGGCCGTGGCGAGTACCGAAGCCTTTGCCCTGGCCGGATATTCGGACCGGCTGGGTGTGCCGGACGTTCCCGGCGGCACTGTGGTGCGCGACGAAGACGGCCGCGCCACCGGCTTGCTGCAGGAACGCGCGACCGTCCTGGTCGACCGCCTTCTGCGTCCCGAGGCGACCGAAGAGGTCATCGCCAACATCGCCGCGGGTGCGCACGCCGCCCTCAAAGACGGCCTGACCAGCGTCACCGAGCCTGGCATCGGCACCGTCGACGGCATCGGCCACGGCCGCGCCGACTTCGATTCCTTCCAGCGCACCCGCGAACGCGGGCTGCTGGGCGTGCGGATGACGGTGATGCCCTACATCACCGCCCTGCGCGACTGCGGCCCGTTCGAACCCGGCGGCGAGTGGTTCGGGCTCGACCTCGGCGTGCGCACCGGAGCCGGCGACGACCGGCTGCGCATCGGCCCGGTCAAAATCCTCTCCGACGGCTCGCTGATCGGCCGGTCCGCCGCGATGTGCTGCGACTACGAGGACGCCCCCGGCAACCAGGGGCTGATGCTGTTCGAGCCGGATGAACTGCGCCGCTACATCCTCGAAGCGCACCGATGCCACTGGCAGATCGCCACGCACGCGATCGGCGACGCGGCCCTCGGAGCGGTCCTGGACGCGTATGAGGAAGCTCAGCAGAAGTATCTGCGCGAGGACGTCCGGCACCGCATCGAGCACTGCGCGGTCGCCGACGATGCCGCTGTCGCCCGGATCGCGGAGCTGGGCGTGATTCCCGTGCCACAGGGCCGATTCCTGTCCGAGATCGGCGACGGACTGCTCGCCGCGCTCGGCCCGGAACGCAGCCGGCTGGCGTATCGGATGCGGAGTTTTCTCGACGCCGGAGTGGTTTTGCCGGGCAGCACGGACGCTCCGGTGGTCGCGGCGTCGCCGTTGCTGAGCATCCACGACATGGTCAACCGCCGGACTGCGGCTGGGCAGCCGATCGGGCTGGAGGAAGCGGTGACGGCCGAGGAAGCGCTGCGTGCGTACACGGTGGGTTCGGCGTATGCGGTGCATGAGGAGAAGATCAAAGGCACGCTGAGCCGGGGGAAGCTGGCTGACTTCACGGTGTTGAGCGACGATCTGCTGACGGTCGCCCCAGCGAAGATCGGCGAGATCACCATCGGCGCAACAGTCGTGGGCGGCGAGGTCGCCTACAACGACGGGGCTGCGCACTAAAAAGGACGGGTGCGACGCCGTTGTCGCACCCGTCCGACAGCCGGGGCCAGCGCGGCGGCAGTGACGCGTCAACCCCGAAACTGAACGGGGCGAAGCGCGGCGACGCTGCCACGCTTGGCCCCGAGTCTGAACGGAGCAGGCGCGGCGACGTTGACGCGCCTGCTCCGAGTCCTCAGGAGATCGGCCGGTCCGTCGGCGCGATCGGGGCCGGGAGCACGCCCCGGCCGGTCAGGAAGGCGTCCACGCCGGCCGCGCACGAGCGGCCCTCCGCGATCGCCCACACGATCAGCGACTGTCCGCGGCCCATGTCGCCCGCCACGAACACGTTGTCCACAGTGGTCTTGAAGTCCTTGTCCCGCACGACGTTGCCGCGCTGGTCCAGCTCCACGCCCAAGTCGGTCAGCAGGCCCTCGCGCTGCGGGCCGAGGAAGCCCATCGCCAGCAGCACCAGCTGCGCGGGCAGTTCGGTTTCGGTGCCCTCGACCGGGACGAACTTGCCGCCCTCGTTGCGCACCTCGACCAGCTTCAGCGCACGCACCCGGCCGTTCTCGTCGGCCAGGAACTCCTGCGTGTTGACCGAGTACAGCCGCTCGCCGCCCTCCTCGTGGGCGGACGTGACGCGGTAGATCATCGGGTACGTCGGCCACGGGTGCGCGTCCGAACGCGACTCCGGCGGCTTCGGCATGATCTCCAGCTGGGTCACCGACTTCGCGCCCTGCCGGTGCGACGTGCCGACGCAGTCCGCGCCGGTGTCGCCGCCGCCGATGACCACCACGTCGAGGCCCTTGGCCGAGTACGGCGACTCCTCGAGCTCGCCCGCCGCGACCCGGTTGGCCGGCGGCAGGAACTCCATCGCCTGGTGGATGCCCTCGGCCGAACGGCCCTCGATCGGCAGGTCGCGCCACGCCGTCGCGCCGCCCGCCAGCACCACCGCGTCGTGGTTCTCCCGAAGCTCCTCGACGGTGACGTCCACGCCGACGTTCACCGACGTCCGGAATTCCGTGCCCTCGGCCCGCATCTGGTCGAGGCGGCGGTCGAGGCGGAACTTCTCCATCTTGAACTCGGGGATGCCGTACCGCAGCAGCCCGCCGATCTTGTCCGCGCGCTCGTAGACCACGACGGTGTGGCCCGCGCGGGTCAGCTGCTGCGCCGCGGCCAGCCCGGACGGGCCGGACCCGACGACGGCGACCTTCTTGCCCGTCTTGGCGACCGGGACCTGCGGCGTGACCCAGCCTTCCTCGAAGGCCCGGTCGATGATCGAGATCTCGACCCGCTTGATCGACACCGGGTCGTCGTTGATGCCGAGCACGCACGCGGTTTCGCACGGCGCCGGGCACAGCGTGCCGGTGAACTCCGGGAAGTTGTTCGTGGCGTGCAGCCGGTCCGCGGCCTGCTGCCAGTCCTCCCGCCACACCAGCGTGTTCCACTCCGGGATCAGGTTCCCGAGCGGACAGCCCTGGTGACAGAACGGGATCCCGCAGTCCATGCAGCGGCCGGCCTGCTTCTCCAGCTTGGTCGTCGCGAAGTCCTCGTAGACCTCGCGCCAGTCCATCAGCCGCAGGTCCACCGGACGCCGCTTCGGTTCCTCGCGCGTGGTGGTCAGAAAGCCCTTGGGGTCAGCCATGTGCGGCCTCCGTGTTCTGCGACAGTGTCTTTGCGGGGCACCCGCACCCGGGCCCAGCACCCAGTCGGCACTCATAACTGGCTTCGCGATTATCAGCCATGAGCTGCCTCCATGATCGCCTCGTTCACGTCCCGCCCGTCGCGTTCGGCCGCCACCTGAGCGGCGAGCACGCGCTTGTAGTCCTTCGGCATGACCTTGCCGAACCGGTCGACCGCACTGTCCCAGTCCGCCAGCAAGGCCCGCGCGACGGCGGATTCCGTTTCGTTGTAGTGCTTTTCGATGGTTTCGCGGAGGAAGTCCACGTCCGCGGTGTCCAGCGGGTCGATGTCGACCATCTCCGGGTTGACCCGGTGTGCCGGCAGGTCCAGCACGTACGCGACGCCGCCGGACATGCCCGCCGCGAAGTTGCGGCCGACCTTGCCCAGCACGACCATCCGGCCGCCGGTCATGTACTCGCCGCCGTGGTCGCCCACGCCCTCGACGACCGCCAGCGCGCCCGAGTTGCGCACGCAGAACCGCTCGCCGACCTGGCCGCGGATGAAGATCTCGCCGCTCGTGGCCCCGTACGCGATCACGTTGCCCGCGATGATGTGGTCCTCCGCGACGATCGGCGATTCCTTCGGCGGCCGCACGACGATCCGCCCGCCGGAGAGGCCCTTGCCGACGTAGTCGTTGCCGTCGCCGTAGAGCCGCAGCGTGATGCCCTTCGGAATGAACGCGCCGAACGACTGGCCCGCGGTGCCGGTGAAGGTGACGTCGATGGTGTCGTCGGGAAGGCCCTCGCCGCCCCACTTCTTGGTCAGCTCGGACCCGAGCATGGTGCCGACGGTGCGGTTCACGTTGCGCACCGGCAGTTCCAGCCGCACCTTGTCGCCCGCCGCCAGCGCGCCCTCGGCGAGCTGGATCAGCGTGTTGTCGAGCGCCTTGTCCAGCCCGTGGTCCTGCTTGACGGTCTGGTGCCGCACCGCGCGCGGCGGCAGCTCGGGCACGTGGAAGATCGGCGACAGGTCGAGCCCGGCGGCCTTCCAGTGGTCGACCGCCTTGCGCTTGTCGAGCAGCTCGGCGTGGCCCACGGCCTCCTCGACGGACCGGAAACCCAGCTCCGCCAGGTACTCCCGGACCTCCTGGGCGATGAACTCGAAGAAGTTCACCACGTACTCCGCCTTGCCGCTGAACTTCTCGCGCAGCTTCGGGTTCTGCGTCGCGACGCCCACCGGACAGGTGTCGAGGTGGCACACGCGCATCATGATGCAGCCCGACACCACCAGCGGCGCGGTCGCGAAACCGAACTCCTCGGCGCCGAGCAGCATCGCGATCATGACGTCGCGGCCGGTCTTGAGCTGGCCGTCGGTCTGCACCACGATCCGGTCGCGCAGCCGGTTGGCCAGCAGCGTCTGCTGCGTTTCGGCCAGGCCCAGCTCCCACGGTCCGCCCGCGTGCTTGATCGAGGACAGCGGCGAGGCGCCGGTGCCGCCGTCGTGGCCCGAGATCAGCACGACGTCCGCGTGCGCCTTGGACACACCCGCCGCGACCGTGCCGACGCCGACCTCGGATACGAGCTTCACGTGGATGCGCGCATCCGGGTTGGCGTTCTTGAGGTCGTGGATCAGCTGAGCCAGGTCCTCGATGGAGTAGATGTCGTGGTGCGGCGGCGGGGAAATCAGCCCGACGCCCGGCGTGGAGTGCCGCGTCTTCGCGATCCACGGGTACACCTTGCCGCCGGGCAGCTGCCCGCCCTCGCCGGGCTTCGCGCCCTGCGCCATCTTGATCTGGATGTCGTCGGAGTTCACCAGGTACTCGCTGGTGACGCCGAACCGGCCGCTCGCGACCTGCTTGACCGCGGAGCGGCGCTCCGGGTCGTACAGCCGCTCCGGGTCCTCGCCGCCCTCGCCGGTGTTCGACTTGCCGCCGAGGCGGTTCATCGCGATCGCCAGCGTCTGGTGCATTTCCATCGAGATCGAGCCGTACGAGATGGCCCCGGTGGCGAACCGCTTCACGATCTCCGAAACCGGCTCGACCTCCTCGATCGGCACCGGCGTGCGGTCGCCGAACTTGAAGTCGAACAGCCCGCGCAGCGTCAGCAGCTTCTCGGCCTGGTCGTTGACCGCCTTCGTGTACTCCTTGAAGATGTCGTACTTCCCGGACCGCGTGGAGTGCTGCAGCTTGAACACCGTCTGCGGGTTGAACAGGTGCGGTTCGCCCTCGCGCCGCCACTGGTAGTCCGCGCCGGTTTCCAGCTCGCGGTGGCTCGCCCGGACGCCGTCGACCGGGAAAGCCCGCACGTGCCGCTGCGAAACCTCCTCGGCGAGCGTGTCGAAGCCGACGCCGCCAAGCCGGGAAGTGGTTCCGGTGAAACAGGTGTCGATCACCTCGGAACCGAGGCCGACCGCTTCGAAGATTTGCGCGCCGGTGTAGGAGGCCACAGTGGACACGCCCATCTTGGACATGGTCTTGCGGACACCCTTGCCGAGCGCCTTGATCAGGTTCGTGGTGGCCTGCTTGGGAGTCACGCCCGGGATGAGACCCCGGTGCGCCATCTCCTCGACCGTCGCCATCGCCAGGTACGGGTTCACCGCGGCCACGCCGTAGCCGACCAGCAGCGCGATGTGGTGCACCTCGCGCGCGTCGCCCGCCTCGACGATGAGGCCGACCTGCGTGCGCGTCTTCTCCCGCACCAGGTGGTGGTGGACCGCGCCGGTGAGCAGCAGCGACGGGATCGGCGCGTGGTCGGCGTCGACCCCGCGGTCGGACAGCACGATCAGCCGCGCGCCGTCCTCGATCGCCTCGGACACCTCGGCGCGGATCTCGTCGAGCCGCTGCACCAGGGCGTCCCCGCCGCCGTTGACCTTGTACCGGCCCATGACGGTGACCGCCTGGAACTCCGGCAGGTCGCCGTCGTCGTTGACGTGCACCAGCTTCGCGAGCTGGTCGTTGTCCAGCACCGGGAACGGCAGCACGATCCGGCGGCAGGACGACGCGTCCGCGGCCAGCAGGTTCGGCTCCGCGCCGATCTGCGTGCCGAGCGCGGTCACCAGCTCCTCGCGGATCGCGTCCAGCGGCGGGTTGGTCACCTGGGCGAAAAGCTGGATGAAGTAGTCGAACAACGGGCGCGAACCGGACGAAAGGGACGCCAGGGGCGAATCGTTGCCCATCGACCCGATCGGCTCCGCGCCGGTGCGGGCCATCGGCTCGAGGATGGTTTCCAGCTCTTCCTCGGTGTAGCCGAACGCCTGCTGGCGGCGCACGAGCGCGGCGTGCAGCGGGACCTCGCGGTCGCGTTCGGGCAGCTGCTCCAGGCGCAGCAGCCCGGCGTCGACCCATTCGTCGTACGGGTGCTCGGAAGCGAGCTGGCCCTTGATCTCCTCGTCCTCGACGATCCGGCCCGCGACGGTGTCCACGAGGAACATCCGGCCCGGCTCCAGCCGTCCCTTGCGGACGATCTTCGCCTGGTCTAGCTCCAGCACGCCGACCTCGCTGGCGAGCACCACGAGCCCGTCGTCGGTGACCCAGTAGCGGCCCGGGCGCAGGCCGTTGCGGTCCAGCACCGCGCCGATCTGCGCGCCGTCGGTGAACGCCACCAGCGCCGGCCCGTCCCACGGCTCCATGAGCGTGGAGTGGAACTCGTAGAAGGCGCGGCGCGCGGGGTCCATTTCCTGATGGTTCTCCCAGGCCTCCGGGATCATCATCAGCACCGAGTGCGGCAGCGACCGGCCGCCGAGGTGGAGCAGCTCCAGCACCTCGTCGAAGGAGGCCGAGTCGCTCGCGCCGCGCGTGATGACCGGGTAGATCCGCTTGAGGTCGCCCGGGATCAGGTCCGTCTCGAGCAGCGCCTCGCGGGCGTCCATCCAGTTGCGGTTGCCCTTGAGCGTGTTGATCTCGCCGTTGTGCGCCACGTAGCGGTACGGGTGCGCGAGCGGCCACGACGGGAAAGTGTTGGTGGAGAAGCGGGAGTGCACCAGGCCGATGGCGCTCGTCACGCGCTCGTCGGTGAGGTCGAGGAAGAACTTCTCGACCTGCGGCTCGGTCAGCATTCCCTTGTAGACGATCGTGCGCGAGGACAGCGACGGGAAGTAAACGTCGTCCTCGACCAGCTCGTGCTCGGCGCGCTTGCGCACGCAGAAGGCGGCGCGCTCGAGGGCGAGGCCGTCGAGGTTGTCCTTGTGCCCGGCCAGGAACAGCTGGGTGAAGTGCGGCATGGTCTGCGCCGCGGTCGGGCCGCAGTGCGCGGTGTCGACCGGCAGCTCGCGCCAGCCCACCACGCGCATGTCCTCCTCGGCGGCGATCCGCTCGATGGTGGTCATGGCGCGGCCGCGGCGCTTTTCGTCCTGCGGCAGGAACGCGGTGCCGACGGCGTAGCTGCCTTCGGCCGGCAGCTCGAACCCGGCGACCTCGCGGTAGAACGCGTCCGGCACCTGGATGAGCAGGCCCGCGCCGTCCCCGGTGTCCGGTTCCGCCCCGCGTGCCCCGCGATGTTCCAGATTTTTCAGCGCGACAAGGGCTTTCGCCACGATCTGATGGTCTCGGCGACCGGTCAGGTCCGCGACGAACGCCACCCCGCAGGCATCGTGCTCGTAGGCGGGGTCGTACAGGCCGTCGGTGGCCGGGGTGCTCGAACGGTGGGTCACGGCTGGCCGCCTCCCAAGGCGTTGGCGCGGGTTCTTTCACTCCGAAAGGGGGTTCAGCACTGAACCGGTTAACGAAGTGGTCCGAAACCGCGATGGTCAGTCGAGAAGGGAAACCATCCGGTGCCTCCGCTGTCGCGAGGCGCGGCACTGCGTCGCGATGCGTGGCTGACCGCGGCCGGTCGACGACCGGGCCGGGTGCCGGATGGTTTGTCACCGCACGGCGATGGGCGGCGGAAAAAGTTCTGCACGTCGCTGTACAGGCACACGCGCCGGGGTCGGTCAGCCTGTGTGGTGGGGGCCAGCCGGGGCGCGTGGTGGTGACTCCCGGGTTCGCCGGGTCTTATGACGATAGTGTGAATTCGCTGTGATCGACATACGTCATCGCGCTCTCGTGGGAAAGGCCACGCATACGTTGACGCCCTCCGGGGTACTCCCATATGTCGGGCCGTCTCTCCCGCCACGCGGTCAGCGAAGCCGCTGACCTGCGTAAACCTGTCTGCCTGCCGGGTGTCAACCCCGCGTTCGGTGCTGGTTGACTGGGGGTCATGAGGGGGAGCGCCGATGACTGATCGTTATCTGTCCGTGGCAGTGGCCGGGCTGCACGAGATCGAAATACGGCGTTCACGGTTCCTGTGCGCGCTCGCTCCGGTGGGCGACGAAGCGGCCGCGCGGGAGATCATTTCGGCCCGCCGGCGCGCGGAGCCCGCGGCGCGGCACCACTGTCACGCGTTCGTCCTAGGCCCGGATGGCCGCACCCAGCGCTCGAGCGACGACGGCGAGCCCGCCGGGACGGCCGGGGTGCCGATGCTGGAGGTGTTGCGCCGCCGCGAAGTCACCGACACGGTCGCGGTGGTGTCGCGGCATTTCGGCGGAGTGCTGCTCGGCGCGGGCGGGTTGATCCGCGCGTACGGGCAAGCGGTGTCGGACGCGCTCGACGCGGTAGGCCTGGTGGAGTACCGGCGATTGCGGCTGTTCGACGTAACGATGGACTACACCCGTGCGGGCCGCTTCGAAAACGATCTCCGCGCGTCGCCGTACGTGCTGCACGGGACACGCTTCGAAGCGGCGGCGCACTTCGAGGTCGGGCTCGCTCCCGGCGAGGAAGACCGGTTCAGCGGCTGGCTCGCCGACCTCACCGGCGGCGAGGCTGTCGCGGCCGAGCTGGGGGAGGAGTGGGTGCGCGGGTAGCCCCGGCTCAGGCCCCGAAGATCAAGCTGCGACCGGCTTTCCGTCCAGCGCCCGCACCCCGGCCTCGGTGAGCGCCGCGCGCACCCGCGCGCCGCACGCTCCGTCCTCGGCGGGTTCGATCAGGCCCTTGCGGACGAGGTCGCGGACCGTGCCCTGGTCGCAGAGGCTCAGCCCGTCGACGAACAGGTCCGGTTCACAGCTGCAGCTGATTTCCGCGTGCCCCTCGGCGACGGCACGCAAGGTTGCCCGCTCCCGATGGTTCAACTCGGCAGTCACGGCGGTTCCTCCTTCTGTCCCGGCCCCTGGTGTACCCCGGGAACGGTTCCAGTGTCCGTCGCGATTGCCGGGTTGTCGCGTATTTCACTCCTTTTTACGGGGGTATGTCGCGGGGTAGTCCGGGGGTACCCCTCATACGCCCCACCATGCGTCGGCGAGGGAGACGAAAGTAGGTTCTCGCGGCGCCGGGAGCACGTCGAGGTACCAGCGAAAGTCGCTGTACACGTGCAGAAGCGTGTAGGCGAGGCAACGGCGGGAGAAGTCCGGGCCGAGCTCTGCCGGATGGTAACCGTAAGCGAGCAGAAGACTCCGCAGAAATGCCGAGTCGCCGCTCGAAACGAACAAGCCGACCGCCGCGAACTCGTATTCCGGCGCGCCGCGCATCGCGGGTTCGAAATCGAACAGGCCGGACAGCCGCCAGCCATCCCCTTCGCGGGTGACCATCAGATGGTCGCGCATGACTTCGGTGTGCAACGGCACGGTTTCCGGCGTGCCCAGGTCGACCGCGTCGACGAAGTCCGGGAGTTGGGCCAGCCAGTGTTCGTCCAATGTGGTCTCGCGGTGGTGGTCGACCAGTTTTTCGCGTTGCCCGGCAAGGAACGCGGCCCAGCCCGGAGGTCTTGCCACGGGCCGGTTTGCCGTACGTGAGGGGAACCCTGAGGGAATCAGATTCCCTCAGGGTTCCCCTCACGTACATTCACCGGGGTCACGCGGACCGGGGCGTAGCGAATTACTTGCTGCGTTCGAGCAGGGTGCGCACGGCCGGGCCGATGAGCCGCTCGATCTCGTGGGCGGGCGCGGTGGCGAGCGGGTCCTTGCGGGTGATCGAGCGGACCAGGCCGATGCCGAGCAGCCAGGCCATCGCGAGGTCGGCGCGCAGTTCGGCGTCCGGCGCGTCGGTGAGCCCGGACAACGCGCGGGTGTACTCGGCGTCGAGCTGCGCGCGCAGCGCCTCGTCGGCGCGGTCGGTGCCGGAGGACCGCAGGTAGGTCTCGATCGAACGGGACGCCGAGTCGTCGCGTTCGAGCAGGCTCCGCAGGGCCGCAGTGAACAGCCGTTCGGGCGGGGTCGTCTCGACCTGGGCCAGGCCGCCGCGCGCCATCACGTGCTCGAACAACGCGTCCTTGCTGCCGAAGTACCGGAACAGCAACGCCTGGTTGACGCCCGCGCGGTGCGCGATGTCGCGCACCGTCGTGCGGTCGAAGCCGCGGTCGGCGAACAGTTCGGCCGCGGCGTCCAGCAGCGCGGCCTTGGTCGCCGTCGCGTCGCGTTTGCGCGAAGGCTGGTCCGCGGCCATCGGTTCCCCCTGGTGTGCGCTGGTGTGCGCGACGAGGTTAACCCGAGTGGCCGCGGATCGGCCGGACGAACTACGCGGACCAGGCGACAGGCAGCTCCTCGGGGCCGTAGACGAGCGTGTTGTGCTTGTATGCCAAAGCTTCCTTCGGCACGGCGAGTCGCAGGTCGGGCACGCGGCGGAACAACGCGGTCAGTGCTTCCTGCATTTCGACCCGGGCGAGTTGCTGTCCGATGCACTGGTGCGCGCCGAACCCGAAGGCGACATGCGTGCGCGGCGATTCGCGGGTGAAGTCCAGCCGGTCGGCGTTCGGGTACCGGTCCTCGTCGCGGTTGGCCGAGCTCAGCGCGGCGATCAGCCAGTCGCCCGCGGCGATCGTCTGGTCGCCGACCTTGACCTCCTCGGTGGCGTACCGCAGCACGCCGAACTGCACGACCGAGAGGTACCGGAGCAGTTCTTCGACCGCGCGCGGCGGGTCGGCGAGGGCCTGCGCGCGCTGCTCCGGGTGTTCCATCAGCACGAGCGCGCTGAGCGCGATCATGTTGGCGGTGGTTTCGTGCCCGGCCACGAGGAGGCTGAGGCCGAGCATGATCAGCTCGTCCAGGTCGAGCGCTTCCCCGGACGCCTCGGCGCGGACGATGAGCTTGCTGAACAGGTCCTCCTGCGGGTCCTGCTGCTTGCCGGCGAACAGCGCGCCGAGGTAACCGGCCAGTTCGTGGAACGCCTGGTCCGTGGTGCCCGCGTCCTGGTCGGTGCTGACCAGCAGGCTGCTCTGGCGCTGGAAAAGCTCGCGGTCGGCGTACGGGACGCCGAGCAGTTCGCAGATCGCCAGCGACGGGATCGGCAGTGCGAAGTCCTGGACCAGGTCGGCGCGGCCGGGCTTGGCGAGCATCGCGTCGAGGTGCCGCTCGACCTGCTCGCGGACGTACTCGCGCAGCCGCTCCACCCGCCGCACGGTGAACTCCGCGACGACCATCTTGCGCAGCCGGGAATGCTCCGCGCCGTCGAGCTGGATGATCGAACCCGGGTCGACCCCGTCGTACGGGTCCAGATCGGCTTTGACGTGCGCCGACGAGGCTCCGCGAGAGCTGAGCGCCGGGTCGGCGAGCACGGCGCGGACGTCGTCGTAGCGGGTGACCAGCCAGGTCTCGAACCCGGCCGGGCAGCGGATCCGCGACACCGGCGAGGTCTCCCGCAACGCGGCGTACTCGGCGGGCGGGTCGAACGGGCAGCCGGCCGGGCGGTCGGTCGGAAGGGCCGGGGTCTCGGACGGGGTGGGCATGCGGATGGCGCCTTTCCTCCGGCGGTGCGGGCATCTTCCACTCTGGAGACGCCCGCACCGTCATGGGGCCGTTGATCGGGATAGGCGACGGAAGGACCACGCCTCTGCCCGATTCACCATTCCCGGTTAGACCGGTTCGGCGAGCGGCTCGTCGGCGAAACGGCGGGCGACCCGTTCCGCTCCTGCTCGCGCCCAGGCCGTGGTGGCGAGGACGGCGAGCGCGATGATCAGCGTGGTCCCGCCCGCGACCGCCCACCACGCCGTGGCGTACCCGGTGAGCGGGGTGGCCGCGGCGGCGAGGATGGTGCCTGCGACAGCGACGCCGAGGGTCTGCCCGACCTGCCGGGAGGTGGACGCGACCGCGGCGGCGACCCCGGCCTGGGAACGGGGCATGCCGCTGACCGCGGCGTTGGTGATGGGCGGGTTCAGCAGGCCGAAGCCGAGGCCGAACACGCCGTACGCGATCGCGAGGATCCACAGCGGCGTCGTCGCGGACGCGGTGGTGAGCAAGACGGCGACGACGGTCATCGAGATCCCCGCGGTCAGCAGTGGAATCCGCGCGCCGCGCGTGGCGACCAGGCGGCCGGACAGCGGCGCGGCGATCGTCACGGCCACGGCGGTCGGCAGCAGCATCAGACCGGATTGCAGCGCCGAAAGCCCGCGCACGTCCTGGAGGTACAGCGGCGACAGGAACAGGAACGTGCCGAACGCGGCGAGCCCGCAGACCGCGCTGACCGTGGCCGACGAGAACGGCGCGCTCCGGAAGAACCGCAGCTGGACCAGCGGTTCCCGGCGGCGGAGTTCCCAGCGGATCAGCGCGAGCAAGGCGAGTACGCCGAGCCCGGCCAGTCCCAGGATCGCTGGTGAGCCCCAGCCGAGCCGCTGGCCTTCGATCGCCGCGGTCACCACCGAACCGAGCAGGACCACGACCAGCACCTGTCCCACCGGATCCGGCCGGCGCGGGTGCGGGGCCCGCGATTCCGGCACGTAGCGCGCGGTCAGCACGAGCGCCGCGACGACCACCGGCACGTTGACCCAGAAAATCGCCCGCCAGCCGATGCTCTCGGTCAGCACGCCGCCGAGCACCGGTCCGACGCCCAGCGAGATCCCGACGATCGACCCCCACACCCCGATCGCGCGCGCCCGCTCGCCGGGGTCGGCGAAGACGTTCGTGATGATCGACATCGCGACCGGGTTCAGCATCGCGCCGCCGAGCGCCTGCACGACACGCGCGGCGACCAGCCAGCCGATCGACGGGGCCACACTGCACAGCAGCGAGCCGAGTCCGAAAAGGACCAACCCGGCCTGGAAGGTTCGCTTGCGCCCCAACCGGTCCCCGGTGGCCCCGGCGAGCATGAGGAAACAGGCGATGACGAGCGTGTAGGAGTCGATCGTCCATTGCAGACCGTTGATCGACGCGCCGAGGTCGGTGCGGATGACCGGAAGCGCGACGTTGACGATGGTGTTGTCCATCGCGACGACCAGGATGCTGGAGCAGAGGATGGCGAGAATGCCGAAACGGCCGCGTGCGGTGTCGGCTCCCATTCAGTGCTCCGTCCAGTCGGTGGTGATTTCTTCGCCCGCTGCCCACACTTCGGCGGCGTAACCGTCCGGGCGGACGAGGACGGCGGCCAAGCCGTGCCAGTCGCGGGTTGAGCGCACGACATTCTCGCCCTCCGCGGCGGTGGCGCCGAAAGCCACGAGCGTGAACCGGTCCGGCCGCAGCGCGCGATGGAGGGTGCGGCCGTCGGCGAGCGGAAGGTTGGGTACGCGACGGCCGACGAGGCTGCCGTCCTCGGCATAGGAAACGTCCAGTCCGGACAGCCAGCCGCGCAGTTCGTCCGCGGTGTCGCCGTCGCGGCCGATGAGGTCGGACATCAAGTCCCGCAACGCTTTCCCGCCCGGGGTGAAGGTGACCATGAGCGCCGCCTGGGCGAGGGTGTTCGCCGCGAGCCGGGCCGCGATGGGGCGGCGTTCGGCGTCGTAGGACTGCGGGCCGTCGATGATCCGCCGCGGCGCGCGCCCCTGTACCTCCGCGGCGAGTTTCCACGCGAGGTTCGCCGCGTCCTGCACGCCGACGTTGAGCCCCTGCCCGCCCGCTGGCAGGTGGACGTGCGCGGCGTCGCCCGCGAGGAACACCCGGCCGACGCGGTACTGCTCGGCGTGGCGCGTGGCGTCTCCGGTTCGCGACGCCCACAGCACCTCGGTGATGCCGAAATCGTCGTCGGCGAGCCGCTTGAGCGTCGCACGCAGTTCGGCTTCGTCGGGGATCTGAGTCTGGCGGCGCGCGGCTTCCTCCGGGGTGAGGCCGGTGTCGCCGGGTTCGTGGCCGAAGATCCGGTAAATGCCGCCGGGCAGCGGAAACGCGCTGTACGAACCGCGTTCGTAGTCCCAGTTGTGCGGATGGGCCGGCGGGCGTTCCAGCTTGACGTCGGCGAGGAACCCCATGGTGGACGCGGGAGTTCCGGGGAAGGCGACGCCGAGCGCGTGCCGGGTCGCGCTGTGCGCGCCGTCCGCGCCGATGACGTAACCGGCCCGCCGGGTGTCGCCGGTTTCCGAGACGATGGTGACGCCCTGCTCGTCCTGCGTCAGGCCGGCGAGTTTCCACCCGGGCTCGATCACGACGCCCTGCCCGGCGAGGTGTTCGGCGAGCAGCCGCTCGGTTTCCGGCTGCGGCAGCAGGAGCACGAACGGGAACGAGGTGTCGAGCCCGCGGTAGTCCAGCCGGTTCGGCAGAGTCGCGAAATGCGCGGCGGGCACGGGGTTTCCGGCGGCGACCATGCGCGCGGCCAGCGAACCCGGTTCGTCCGGGATCGCGTCGAAAAGCTCGAGGGTGCGCGGGTGGATCGTCGTCGCCCGCGACTGCCCCGCGCGGGTCGGATCCGCCTCGAAGACCCGGACCGCGACCCCCGCTCGGTGCAGGAACGCAGCCGCCGCCATCCCCACCGGTCCGGCGCCGATCACTGCGACCTCGATGTCCATTATTCCCCCTTTGTCGAAGTTCCTGTGGCGAACTCTCTTGACGTCAAGGTATTCTCCCACTGTCTTGATGTCGAGAGAAAGGTCCGTGCCGGTGAACACAGCGCCGCGGGACGCGGTCGACGATCTGGTGGACGCTGTCCGGCGCGGGGGCGGCGACGAGGGCGTGCTGGCCGCGAAGTCGCTGTCCTACCGGCTGCGCCGCGTCGCGCACCAGCTGGAACTGGCCATGCGCCGCGAACTGTCCGCGCACGGCATCGAACTGTGGGAGCTGGAGATGCTCGCCGCGCTCAAGCGCGCGCCCGGGCACCGGCTGACGCCCGGGCAGGTGATGGCCGCGGTCGAGCTGACCTCGGGTTCGGTCACGCACCGGATCACCCGGCTGGAGGCGCGCGGCTGGGTCCGTCGCGACAAGGACCCGGGCGACCGGCGTTCGGTGCTGGTGTCGCTCACCGAGGAGGGCAAACGGCAGGCGCTCGCGTCGTTCGAGCTCAAGACGGAGATCGAACGCGAAATCGCGAAGGCTCTCGACCCGGAAACCATCGACGTGGTGAACGACGCGCTGCGGCGGGTTTCGCATCACCTCAAAGGAAAGGACGAGCAATGAAGCGGGAAACCCTTGGCGCGGCGGCCGTCGTCGCGGGCCTGGCCGCCGCCGCGCCGTCGGTGTGGCAGACGGTCACGCACATCACCGATCCGAGCTACCGCGCGCCGGAGGTCCGCCACGGCGAAGGGCACGTGCAGTACCACATGGCGCGCGAAGCCCTGATCACCGCGGGCGCGTTCGGCGCGGTGGGCACCGGTTTGGCCGCCGGGCGGGACCGTTCGCCCGCGCTGTGGCGGGCAATGGCGTGTGCCGCAGGCGGTTTCGTAGCGGCGATGTGGTCGGGCGGTCCGACGACGGGGGTGTGGGCGCCGAATCGGAAGGCACTGGCGATTCACGTCGCGTCGACGAGCGCGTTGTCGGTGGGCGTCGCGTTGCTGCGGCCCAGGCGGCGTTAGGGAAACAATCGGGCGTTCTCCGGCCGCGTCCAATGCGGCGATGTGCATTCGGGCAAATCCGGGCTGTCGTCCAGCATGCGACCACGCTGGTCAGCTGGCTTCGGCGGCGACGATCAGAAAGTTCGGCATGCGCACGTAACTCTCGATCCCCTCCGCCACCGCGGGGTCCAGCCCCGGCTCGACCACCTCCCGCAGCCGGCAGCCGAGTGCGGCCATTTCGTTGAGATAGGCGGAAATCGGCCGATGGAAGTCGGAGGCGTCGCGCCCGGCGATCTCGTATTCGGCCAGATACTCCTGCCGGCGGTATTCGCCGTACTTCTGCCAGGTGCCGAACAACTCCTCGAACGCCGGATGCACGATGGCGAACACGAACAGCCCGCCCAGCCGCAGGGCCTCGACACAGGCGCGCATCGCGGGCTTCCAGTCGGGAATCGCCATCAGCACCATGCTGCACACGACAGCGTCGAACGGCTCCAGTTCCGGCAGCCGGGCGAGATCCGCCTGCAGATAGGAAACGTCCGCGGATTTCTCCCGCGCGAACGAAAGCAGGCTTTCGGCCGGTTCGACCCCGGTCACCTCGGCCCCGCGCCGGGCGAGCATCCGGCTGAAGTATCCGTTGCCGCAGCCCGCGTCCAGCACCCGGCGGCCGCGCACGTCGCCGAGCAGCCGAAGGAGGACCGGGTTGACCAGTTGCCGTTTGGCGAAGTCCGCGTGCTCGGCGGTCGCTTCCATCGACTCCCGGGTGCTCGCGGAGTGCCATTGCCGGATGGCGGCTTCGTTCGTCCATTCGGAAGTCATCCAGTCGAACCTAGCTCATCGCGGCCGACTGCCAGCCCAGTATGTTCAAGCTCCGGACAACGATGCCATACGTCGCCGACGGAATCCGGGCCGACGCTAGCGCAAGGTGCCTGGTCCCGCCGCTGGATCGCCATCTGAGAGTCCGTTCCGGCGACGAGGTGTGCCTTGCTCGATCTTCGAGCGCCGGGCGTGGCCATCCACGAGGCGGCGGACACGACGACGAAAGCCGCGGTCCGCGCCGAAGGTACGGTCAAGCACCGCCTCATGTCGCGCACGCTGGTGAAGGCGGTGACAGAACCATCGGTTGCCGCGACTTGATTGGAGTCGGCGACCTGTTCCCGGTTCCGGCTGCTCGGTTCCGCCTTGGTGTCCTTCACCACCGGCGACGATTCGTGGGCAAAGGGGATGGGCGTGGGTTTCCCGGGCTTGGCCGGCAACCGGCCGCGAGACGAGCCGTGCCACATGCTTCACGATCCTTCGTTCTGCGCACTGAGCAGCTGTTCGGCCGCATACCCGGCTACGCAGGTCGCCTCGATCAGCTGGTCGACGTCGTCGAAGCCGGCGATGGGGTTGACGAACGTCAGCTTCAGGCAGATCTGGTGCACTCCTGAGCTTTCCAACCTAGCCGAGGTACGCCCGAGAAGCTGTGTGCCGGCTCGCATCAGTTCCCGCCGCAGGACCGCATTCACCTCGTCGGCGAGTGCGGGTTGGGCCGGCAAGTAGCGAAAAACGACGGAACCGAGTTCTGCGGGGGCAACCAGTTCGAGGCGATGGTCGGCCGCCACCGCCCGTGCAGCGTATTTCGCCAGGTCGCAGCATGCTTCGACCATCCGGCCCAGCTCTGTGCTGCCGTAGCTGAGCAGGGTGGCTGCGATCTTGAGGGCGTCGGCTCGCCGGGTCGTCTGCAAGCTGTGGCCGAGCAAGCCCAGGTATCCGGCCTGGAGATCGTCGGCGGGGTTGAGATACGCCACCTCTTCTCGGAACGAGGCGAGGTCAGCTCTTCTCCGCACCAGCAGCAAGCTGGCGGGCGCGGGCTGCCACCCGAACTTGTGCAGATCGGCGGTGATCGAGTCGGCCGAACCAATACCGTCGAGCAGACGGGAAAGCCGGGGAGAGAACAACGCGCCGAATCCGTATGCGGCGTCGACGTGCAGCCAGATTCGATGTGCCTTTGCGACAGCGGCGATCTCGGGCAAGCGATCGATGCTGCCGAAATCCGTGGTGCCCGCTGTCGCCACGATGGCCAGTGGAACGGCGTCCTGGCTTAACCGGCCCAGAGCGCGCGAAACACCCGCGGCGTCCATCTGCCGTGCGCCGTCCACCTTGACCGAGCGGACGGCATCCGTGCCGAGCCCGAGCGTCGCGCAGGCGCGGCGAACCGAGAAATGCGCCAGCTCTGAGCACAGCACGACAGGCCGGCCTAGCGCGCGTGTTCCGTCGCGGCGAACGTCGAGGCCGCGCTGGCCCGCGAATCTGTCTCTCGCGAGCAGCACCGCCATCAGGTTCGACAACGAGCCGCCTGGAGTGAGCACGCCTGATGCTTCGCGGCCGAGACCCGCGAGCCGGGCCAGCACCTCGACTACCCACGACTCCGCGGCGATCGCGCTGGGCCCCGAATCGAAGGTGTCCACCGACGCGTTGGTCGCGCTGGCCATCGCATCGGCCGCCACTGCGACACAAAGGGGAGGCGGTTGGAGGTGGGCCGCCGCACGAGGGTCGGTCAGGTTCACGCCGTATCTGCTCAGCATGAAGGCGAGACGTCGCAGCGCCGCTCGCGGCCCGATCCCGTGCTCAGGAAGTTCCGGTGGGCCGAGGACCGCGGCGGCGGAGGCCAAGATCGAAGACGGGTCACCGCTGGGGAACGGCCCAAGTTTGGCTGGCGCACTTCCCGCCGCGGCCAGAGCGTCAGCGACAGCTCCCAGGTCAGTGAATGCCCGGGCGGACTCGGCGCACTTCGCGACATCGGAATCAGGCGTGCTCATAGATAGCGGTGGTCGTCGCCGTGCCGCCACGGAAAGTAATGAAGGTTCCAGGCGTTGAGCGAGTTCGCATAGAGGGCGAGACCGCTGATAAGTGCGAAATAGTCCTCCTTGCTCCCGAGCAGATCGAGGGAGGCGAGGACACGCTGAGTGAAGGACCACAGCGTGTGCAATCCGGTGTAGCCGAGAAACTCGGCGGGAACCCGAATGAAATTCGGAGTCAGTTGGCGAAGGAAGTCCAATGGCAGTGAGGTGTTCTGGCATGTTTTGATAAGCCCGTTGAGTGCGCAGTAGCCGAGCGGGCGGGTTTCCCCGTTGACGAAAACCATAGTGGAGAAGTACTGGTCGTAGCTTCCCGCGCGACTGGAGATATCTCCGTCGTGTATGTTCAAAATTTCCTTCGGCGGGGTAACCCAGATACGCTGTGTTTCGTCGTGGATATCTTGGAGCAGCTGCTCTACCCGTTCGTCCGCCACCGGGCCGGGGGGAGGCAACTCGTAGCTCTCCGCCGCCTCGTGTTTGCGTCTGACCCGGACCTCTACTAGTTCTTTCGACAGGTAAGCCGAGTCCCAACAGGCCTCGCCGGCCTTCTTCAGCCGGCCAAGATCGGAGGACATCACTCTGCCCACCGGGGCGGCTGGAAGATATTCGCTCAACGGCCCGTACTTGACAGCCAAATGCTGAAGTTGTGAAAGGAAAACAGTGCCGTCAGGGGACAGTGTCCGATCTTCCGTGCGATCTGCTTGGGTGAAAATAAGTTCTCGTATCGGCGCAAGATGGTACAAATGGTTTCCGGAAACTAGGGCGTGGTTTTGCAGACTATTGTACGGAAGGCTTTCCCATAGCAGGTCGGCTAGCTTCGGGTTCCGTCCGTCGAGCTCGGCGTTAACGGTAACTCCAAGCTGCACCCATTCGATTTCAATTTCCCGCATGTTTGCTTCTCCTGTTTGACGCAGTTTGCTCGGCAAGGTCCGTCGCGGCGCGTTCCCGAAGTGCCTTCTTGTCGGGTTTCGACCGCCCGGTAACGGGCAGCTGGGGGAAGAATCGGAGGTGCGCGGGCGCATGGAGGGGGCCGAGCATTCGAATGACATGTTCGCGAATCTCGGCACCGCTGGGCGGCGAGTCTTCGTGAACGACGGTCACGGCGGCGTAGATGGCTTCCCCGGTGACTTCGTCGGGTACTCCGACCACTGCCGCGTCCCTGATCGCGGGATGCTCGGCCAGCGCCTGCTCGATCTGGGCGGAGTACACGTTCGTGCCGTTCAGCATGATCATGTCGGCTAGCCGGTCGACTACCTGGAGATAGCCGTCTTCCCGCAGCTTCCCGAGGTCGCCGGTGCGGAGCCAGCCATCCCGCAGTACCGCGGCGGTGTGCTCAGGGTCGTTCCAGTAACCCGGCATCACCATGGGCGAGCGGACCCAGATCTCGCCGGCCTCCCCGCCCGCGGCGGCGCCGTCCGCTTCTCGGAGCTCGATCTCCACCTCGGGCGCGGGACGCCCGACAGACCGGAGGACCTGCCTGTTCCCGGCGACGTGGTCAGCGCCGGTGAGCACGCTGATGAACCCGGCTTCCTGCTGGCCGTAGTTCTGGATGAGCTTCCCGCCGAAACTCGCCACCGCGGTTCGCACGTGTGCTTCGGGGATCGGTTGACCGCCATAGATCACCTGGCGCAGTGCGGGGACTTCCTCGCCGGAGGAAGCGGCTTCTTCGGCGAGCGGTCTCAGCATCGGCGGCGCGACGAAGAGGTGGGATATGCGTTCCCGGCGCAACGCGGTGAGGGTGTCCGTCGCGCTGAATTCCTCGGCCCAGAGGACCGCGGTGCCGCCGACCGCGAACGTCCACTGGGCGATCTCGCCGCCGAGGTCGCTGACTGGCATACCTACGAGGAATCGCCACGGCGCTGCCCCGTACATTCTGCGCGCGACTCTGAGATAGGCATCAGCGTTCGCGTAGGAGCAGCAAACCACCTTGGGCGTCCCCGTGCTGCCGCCGGTGCACGTCACCGTTGCGAGGTTCCCAGGCGCGGCCGCGGGTGCGATCGGGGTGTCTGGCTCATCCTCGGCCAGATCGAGGACGTCGGGACCGGGCTCGTCGGTACCCAGCCCGAGCACGCTCGGCACCAGCCCGGCCAGTTCCTCGCCGGATGCCAGCAGTTCCGATTCGATGAGGAGTGCGTGCGGAGCGGTATCCGCGAGGAAACGCGCATGCTGCGCGGTGGAGTACCCGGGGCGCAGGCCCAGATAGCGGGCGCCTAGGAGTTGCGTAGCGAGCCGGCTGGTTACCGCTTCGGCCGAGTTTTCGGTCAACGATGCGACCGTCATTCCAGGAGCGATACCGCAGGAGGCTAGAGCGCGCGTGATTCGATATGTCTCACTGAGTACCTGCTCGCCTGTCAATCTCCGTCGGTCACTGACAATAGCTTCGCCGTGCGAGACGTTTCTCAATCCATCGAATACTTTTTGCAGATAATTCACAGATTCAGCCCTCGGTCTTCGTGGTGTGAGAAGGGGAGGCGGCGGGAGACTGTCTGATCGTTATGCGGCAGCGTCTGGTTCTCGTCACGGCGATCCTCGTAGCGGGCGTGAACCGTGGATCCGGGGCGCGCGTAACGGCGGCCGGTAGGGTTATGGGGTGAAAAGCTATTTCGGCCGCCGTCACGTGAAGTGCGCACCGACTGCGTACCTGTGCCGACAAAGGAATTAATCATCGGAAAGTGGAGGCGGGCACGCTAGTGCATCATCTCTGTTTGTCAGCCAAAGGAAATGGGTGCCGGGGGAGCGAATGTGGAACGGTCGACGGCTGCGGCCATCCAGCATGAAGTTGTCGCATTGCACGTTACGCTTCCGGCGGGGTTTCCTGCTGGGTCGTAACCGTCGAAAGTGCGGTGCGCGGTCGCTGAAACTGTGACGCTTCCGTCCTGGGCCACTGTGCCGTGCTGATCGACCTGCTCGCATACGGGGTTTGCCGGATTGCTGCCTGAACACTCGGTAACGTAGACGGTCTTGCCGGCGGGGAAACCATTTCCGGCGACGACTACGCTTTGCCCGTCAGCCAAGCCGGTCGACGGATCGACCGTGATCGACGGACTCGCGGCGTAAGCGGCGGGAGCGGCAAATACCGCCAGGCCGGCGGCGGCACAAGCCGCCGCAAGGCAACGCAGCGAGCGTAATTTACGTACGTTTTCCATGACTGTCATTCACCTCTTTACGAATATTATTTTCGGTTACTGTGTCACGGATTCGGAAGGTGGATAAACGGCAGCAGAGTGTGAACGGGCCTACACGCGATGCCGTCGGGATCATGCTGCAAGAGTTCTCCGGCTGCTGTCAACTGAGGAAATCAGTAGTGTGCGCCCGCGCTTCGCCGGCCGGCCTGTGGTCATCCGTAGTTGTCGACATCTGTTGCCTCGCTTAAAGTCACGGCAGGTTCGATGCTGGCGGTCAACGCGCGGTCAGCGCCACCGCCACCTGACGGGGATTCACACGCGTGGCCTTCTCCAAGGTTGTCGGCTCGATCGGCTCAACCTGAGGTAGCAGGGTGTGCCGACGCGAGAAACTCGACTATTGGCAAAGGAGGTGAAACTGATGAAGCTTGAAACTGTTGCATTCGTTGAGCATCGAAGCGTCTCTGTGCAGCCCGCACTGGCCGCTTTCGGTCAGAGCGCGAGTGTCGGCATGGTCGTTCCGGGTGGCTGCTGCTCGTGCGCTGGATGTTCCTCGTGCTCGTGTGGTGCTACGGCGGGTCCGCGTGACCGGGTTGCCTGACTCTAGGAGTCCATCGGGTCAGGTCAGGCGGATGGGTTCAGGCTGGCCTGGCCCGATGGACACGCGGACTCCGCCTGGCCGGCGAGTTCTGGTTGTTTGCACTGGGAGGGTGCGGCTCATGGAGCTGTTCAAGCCATCGATTATCAATATTCCGGTCGATGATGTGGCGGCCGGGATTTCTTTCTATCAATCAATGATCGGCGTTCCGCTGGCTCGGAATCTTTCGTACGCCGTTGCGTATCATGCTCCGGTGTCGAGTGACGGCATCCTTCTTGTCGTCAACAAGAAGCGATTCCCCGGAGAAACCGTCACTGTGTACTTTGCCGTGCGGAGTCTAGAGTCGTCGTTGAGCATGCTGCGGGAGTTGGGCGGTGTCGTCATTGCTGGACCGTATGAGCTGGAAATCCCGAAGAAGATTCGCCCAGAGTTTCGCGAGTCGTTCAAGGGAAGTCCGTTCGCGAAGAGCGACGCGGGTGATTCATTAGGAACCGGCGCGTCGGTACAAGATGGTGAGGGTAACCGGTTCGGTCTCATCGAGTTCAATGAGTGGGCTCATGCGACCTTTAAGCTGGGAAGCTATGGCAGGCCGGTCAGCGAGGATCAGATGAAAGACCAGATGATCGCGCTCACCCGAGACGTACCACCTCCTGTCGAATTGTTCGAAAGCTGATAGGAGAAAGTCTCATGACAGAGTCATTGCCTGTCGAACTGCGGCAGGCGGCCGTCGCGAGCACTGCGTACCGAACAGTGAGCCCGGACGTCCGCGCCTCCGGCCTGCGCACGCACCAACTGAGGTTCGAGAACCTGTCCTCCGGGCACTTCGCGCGGGTAGCCGACGAGTTCCTGGTCGGCAGCCGTCTTCGCCGGTGGGATCGTGAGACAGCATTGTCCACGAGTGCGTACTTCGCCGACCCGACAGTGGCGACGTTGGCCGCGTTGGACGGTGAAGTGCTGGACGACGACAGCCTGGTGCGGCTGCCGAAAGGCATTCGTGTTCGGCTAGAACTGGGCGACGCTGTATGGCGCCGTCGCAGCGTACGGATCTTCAGCGGGGATCCAGTCGGGTTTCGGGAGATGAGCACGATCCTGAGGAACGCTGGTGCGATTACGGCTGAAGGCGAGGTGAACCTGATCCAAGGGGGAACCGCCAACTACCGATTCCGCACCGTACCCAGTGCTGGGGGCCTCTATCCGGTCGAGCTGTGGGTCGGTGCGCTTGGCATCGACGGCCTTGACGCCGGCGTATATCGGTATGTTCCTCGCTACGACGGCCTGGTACCCGTCGGCGAGCAGGCTACGCTGGCTCGCCTGCTCGAGACCTTCGCAGTGTCTGACGATCAGATCAGCGTCAGCTCAGCCGCGGCGGTGCTGCTCTACGTAGCGCGGCCATGGAGGTCGATGCGCAAATACGGATCACGTGGATTGCGGTTTGTCATGCACGAGGTTGGCGGCATGTCCCAGAACGTGCACCTGACGGCGACCGCGCTGGGTCTGGGCACGGTCGACTGCGGAGGTTACTACGACGACGAGTTGCACGAGGTGCTGGGCATTGACGGAGTGATGACGTCCGTGCTGCACACTGCACTGCTCGGCTGGCGAGGGTAGTAATGACCAAGCCTTTGCTTGTGTATGTGCATATTCCTTTCTGTATGTCGAAGTGTCACTTCTGCGACTGGGTTACTGAGATCCCTACCGCGGACCTCCTTCTCAAGGAGCGGGACGCGGGAAGAATCTCCTATGTCGACGCACTGTGCCGCCAAATTCGCAGACGGGGCGCGGAGCTGGTCGAACAGGGCTATCGGCCCGCGATCCACTACTGGGGTGGCGGTACGGCCAGTATTCTCACGCTGGACGAAATCCGGCGGATCGGTGCGGCGCTGCACGAAGTATTCGACCTGTCCGAATTAGTCGAGGCTACGATCGAGTGCAGTCCCGAGACGCTCACGCCGGAGAAACTGGCGGTGTTCCGCGACATCGGCTTCTTCAGAATGAGCAGCGGGGTGCAGTCCTTCGACGACAGGAGGCTGCGCAAACTGGGTCGTTCGCATACGGCGGAACTCGCTGTACAGGCCTTCAACATGGCTTCCGACGCAGGATTCGAAGACCTCAACTTGGATCTGATGTGCGGGTTCCCTGGTGAGGACCTGAACGAGATCGAGCACTCCGTCACGGAGGCGCTCTCGCTGCCGGTCACGCATGTGGCTCTTTATCCGTTCAGGCCGGCACACGGCACGGTCATGCGTAGGCAGATGGCGCGTGGCGACAGCCACATTCTTCGTGAAGAGCAGAAGCGCGCATACCGACTGGGACAGCAGATGCTGATCTCGGCAGGATTCCCCGAATATGCGATGAGCCACTTCGGAACCTTGCGGTGCCACAGCGATCTGGCCTACTTCCGGCTCGAGATGGACTGGGTCGGGTTCGGTTCCGGGGCGGGGTCTCTGCTTGCCGGAGAGTTCTCCACGACGGCGAGGGGGCAGCTCCCGGCGTTCAACCGAGACCCGTTCGCTCTCGCGGAGCGTCATCCGGTCGCATCCGGGGCGGTTGCTCCGCGGCTGCTGTATCAGTCGCTTACTACGTTCGAGGGCGCGCTGGAGGCGAACTGGCTCGAGCGCAGCGGCCGACCGCTGGACGAGATCCTGCGGTTGCCGCCGGTCCGCCATCTGACCAGCTTCCTCGACGCGGCGGGCGGTCTGGAGCACACTCCGGAAGGACTGCGTCTGCCTCGCGATCGAATCTCGGACGCTTTCATCGACCTTCAGTTCGCTTCGGCTCCGAAACAGGGTAAACGAGCCGTCGGAGCACAAGCCAAGTTCGGCTGACTCGTATAAACCCGTCCGGAGCTGCCGGGCCACGACATCTGGAGCTTGTGATGCGCAAGAGCAAAGACTTAAGAATCAAGCGTTCTGTGACAATCCTTGGTCACAGTCCCGATGTGGTTGAGTTGCGGTCGGGGGTATGGAATGCGGAGTCGTACACACTTACCGATCACGCTGAATCGGGCAAGCTGTTCAACCTGGTGTCAAGTTTGGGCGGGACATCGTCGCGTTCGGAAATCGCCAAGAACGAAGGAGTTCCTCGGGCGGACGTCGAGGCGCTCATTGATCACCTCGACCAGTTAGGCCTGATCGAGGACGCGCCGACCAGTGCGTTGGACGCATACCTCGACCGGATCGACACCTTGGCGTCCGGCGGCGAAGCGCAGCCGCTTGAAATGCCCGTATTCGTGCTGGGGGACGCGGAGCTCGGTGAGGCGATCGCCGCCCAGGTGGACGATGCCCTCGGTGCGGGCAAAGCTCGGGTGGTCGCGGCGGACAGCCCGGTGTGGCGGATGTTGCTGGACCTGGAGTCGGCCGGAGCGGCCGATGCCCTGGCGTTTTCCGAAGCCGTTGCCGCGGCGGAGGAATGGCGAGGGGGATTGGTCGTACTGGCGGAGACGGTGATCAACCCGTTGCGTTTCCGCTCGTTGAATCGAGTAGCACACGAGCTGGGGACTCCTTGGCTGCACGCGGCGATCGACGGACCGTTCATGTTCGCCGGGCCGACTGTGTTGCCGCGCAGGTCGGCGTGCTACGAATGCTTTGAGACGCGAGTGATGATGAACTTGCGCGAGAGCGCTGGATATCAGCGCTACAAGACGGCCTTGGCGCGCGGCGCGGTTCACTCCGGCGAACAGCCCTTGTTGGGATCGCTGAGAAGTCTGCTCGCCTCGCATGTGGCACTCGAAGTAATCAATTATGCGCACACCGGCAGCGCGTTTACCGTCGAGAAGGTTTTGAGCATCTACCTGCCGACGATGGAGATCGCCTACCATGAAATTCTGCGCCTGCCAGGCTGTTCCACGTGTGGATCCATTGCCGAGCGAGACGACTCATCGCTGTATTTCGACGCACGAGTTTGGATCGGCGAATGAACACGAGGGCTTTGCCGGAAAATCCTCCGCGGGTCGTGGTGTCAGGTGACCCGCTGCAGGCAGTGAATCGTCTTCACCGCAGGATGCATGGCTCGTTGTGCGGACTCGCTCAGTCAATGGGGTTCCTTTACGGACCTCGCTTCGGACCGCGATTCATGTGCGCCGGCGGCGACCTGACGGGAGTGCACGTCCTGCGCGATCAGCCGGCGCCGAAACCCGGGAGCTACCATATCGGAGGCTACGGGGTGCTCCCCTTCGAAAGCCACATTAGAACTCTTGGCGAGACGATTGAACGCTATGCCGGGTATGTGGCTGCCGTCAGCGGCCGCTTTCCCGTCCTGTTCCGGCCCTATTCGCGGATGCTGGCCGATGGGTTGCCAGTCCCCGGCGAGAGCGTATTTGACTTCTTTGATGAAGAACAGCTTCGTCGGCGTGGTTTCCCGTTCGCCCCGTTCGATGCCGAGGCTCCGATCGGTTGGATCCGCGTGGCATCTCTATCGGACGGCGAAGACGCGTACGTTCCGGCTCAGCTTTTTCTGGTCGGTTATGTCGTCCGGGACCTGGATGGGGAGCCATGGCTGAACGCTGCGGTGACGACAGGCACCGCAGCGCACACTACCGGCGGAGCCGCTCTGCTCTCAGCTATGCAAGAGGCCATCCAGCTGGACGCGGCGATCGGACATTGGCACGGCGCGAGAAGAAGTACGCGCATTCAAGCTGACAGGCGTACACAGGCTTTGGAGCAGATTATTGCCGCGTATCTGCCGCCACATCTTCCGAAACCAGAGTTCCACCTGCTGCCCAGCGCGGACTTGCCTGGCCATGTCGTTGCTTGCCTGCTGCGGGACCCGAACGACGCGTTTCCGGCAATCGTGGTGGGCATGGGCGTCGACGGGCGGCTGGCGCAAGCCATGTACAAGTCGTTGCTGGAGGCGATGGGGGTTCGGCATTTGGCCGTAATCGCGGCCGTCAACGATCAGGCGTCGATTGCCGGGGGCGTGGGGAGCGCACACCGGAGTTCGGAAGACAGAGGTCACTACGATCTTGAGAGCAACGTGATCAGGTACGCGCGTCCTGACCAAGCGCACCTGGTCGAACGACGCTTCGCGGACCATGACGTTTCGCGTGCGACGGAACTGCCCCCGGATGACGTTCGCCCTCTCGAGGTTCAAGCGCGCCAGATCGTCGCTGCATACCGGGAAACCGGCAAGCGGCTGTACTACGCGGACCTCACGACGCCGGACGTACGCGACCTCGGGTTTCTGGTCAGCCGGGTGTGGTCCCCGGACACGCTCAGCTTGCCGCTCCCGGACGCGCCTCCAGCAGTGCATCCCCGCTTTGCGGCATATGGAGGGTTTCAGAGCCATGCTCCCCACCCTTACCCCTGACGTCCGGCTGTACCTTATCGTCGCATTGGTCCTTGTCGCGACCTCGTGCCTGACATTGGCCGCACATGTACGCACTCGGTGGCTCGCGGGCCTGGGTATCGGATTCATGCCCGTGCATGCGATCACCATGGGGCTCGTCGTCTGCGCCAGTCTGCTGGTTTTCGACCCGCACGCCGTGCTGAACGTGTCTTTCTGGGGTATCACCGCGGGGTTGCCGGCCGGAATAGCCGGCGGCCTGGTGATCATCGTGGCAGACGGAGCCATCGTACGGTCGCTCGCCGGCTGGGAGCGGCGGACAGCGGCCAGCTTCGGGGACGCCAGCAGGGCAACCCGAGGCGAGGGCGCGCAACAGGTGCGTTCGCTGGCTCCTGGGTCGAGCGAGCCGCGGCGACGCGTAGTCGGCATCTTCAAGGCCAAGGGTACCTTCGTCCCGAGCGCCGAAGACTACCAGGTGGCCCTCGGATGGTTGCTGTCCGTAGCAGCGCTCGAGGAGTTGGTCTTTCGCGGGGTGCTGGTGCAGGCGGCGCTGCTGCTTCCCGGCATCGGATGGCAGGCGGTCGCGATCGCAGCCGGAACCGTCATATTCGCTCTTTCGCATGTCTTTTTCGGCTGGTCGCAGGTGCTCGCGAAGCTGCCGCTGTCGGCTGTGGCGATTTTGCAGACCTTGCTTACCGGGAGCGTCTGCGGTGCGATCGCAACACATGGGATATTCAACTTCTATGTGTGGCGGTATCAGAAGTCGGCAAGAATTACCTACCGTGAATCGTCGGTGCGCTGATGGCGAATGTGCTTCCCTGGCCGTTGAAGTTGGTGTTCGCCTCCGTATTCGTCTTGCTCTACTATTGTTTCTTCAAGAAAATCATGTTCGCGGGCGCTCGCCGAATGGCGCATCGCATATATATTCACGGACGGTATGACCACAGTGAGATAAGCGGCGTGCTGGAACTGGTCACTGCGGCATTTAGTCACGTCCTCGTGGTAGTGGTTCTCCTGGTCCTTACCGGTGTTCCATTCTCGCATATCCACCTGGAATGGGCTGCGCTTCCTCTGCTGCTGCTCGGTGTTCTGACCGGCATCGGCGAGATGGCGCTGTCCTCATTTGCCTGCCGTCTCGTCATCGAGGCTTCCTTGCGCTTCGGCGGAGGGGCGGCTCGTCGTGCGGCGGGAAGCCGGGGTGGTCGAGGGGCTCCGCAGCAGGTCGGGCGAGCCCGGGCGGCAACACCTGCCGCCATTCGGCAGACGGGGCCCGTGACCGTCAAGGCGTGGCTCGCGGTGGGTCGCGGCGGCTGGCTGCGCCATCATTTCAAGACATTGGAAGTGCTTCCGCTGCCGGTCGCGGTGGCGGTCATGGCGATACAGGTCGGCAGCGAGGAAGTAGTATTTCGCGGTATATTTCTGGACTTCTTCCGGCCGGCCGGGTTCGCGATTGCGTTCACTGCTTCTTTCATCTTGTTTGTCACGATGCAAGTCTTTTTCATGTCTTCCTGGCGTGCGGCAATGTTTCCGGTGATCGGCGCGGTCGTGATGGGCGTCGTGCAAGGCGTGTTGGCTTGGTATGTGCCGAATCTTCTTCCGCTTGTCGTGGCGCACATCGTGTTTTTTATCTTCGCCGTCATCTAGTGGAGGTCATTATGGATCACGGTATATCATTGCTGCCTGACTGTGCACCGGAAAAACGTTCGGCGGTCGATTACTTTCGGGACGTCCTTGCGCTGGCGCGACTGGCTGATTCCGCCGGAATGAGTCACGTCAAGATGACGGAACATTACCTGAAGGCATACGGCGGCTATTGCCCGAGTCCGTTGGGGTTTCTTGCCGCGGTCGCGGCGCAGACTCGGCAGATCCGGTTGATGACCGGCTGCGTGCTGCCTGCCTTCCACCATCCTCTTCAGATCGCGGCGGAGGCGGCGATGGTCGACGCGATCAGCGGCGGGCGTGTCGACATCGGGTTCGCGCGAGCTTACCTCCCGTATGAGTTCGAGGCCTTCGGCGTGCCTTTGAACGAGAGCCGCGCTCGCTACGACGCAACGATAAAGGCCGTTGTCCGTCTGTGGACCGAGGAAACCGTCGACGAGGAGACCCCGTTCTTTCGTTATCGCGGCGCGTCCAGTCTCCCTCGCCCGGTTCAGGTTCCGCATCCGCCGGTGTGGGGTGCCGCGGTCCGGTCCCGGCAGAGTTTTGCTTGGCTCGGCGAACAGGGCTTCAATCTGCTGATAACGCCGGCGCTTACGTCCTTGGACGACTTGCGCGACCATGTGGAGGTGTACCGTGAAGCTTTCTCGGCATGTCACGGCGAGACAGGCAGAAAACCGGTAGTGGCGGCGAGTCTGCCGCTCTATGTCAGTGACAGCGAGGCGGAGGCACTGCGGGTCGGAGATGGTCTGTTGCGTGAGTACCTTGATGTGTGGGCAAGTTCTGCCGATGCCTGGTCCAGTACTCGCTCGAGTGACTACCAAGGCTATACGGGCTTGGCTTACGCGATCCGGGGCATGGACGTGGAAGAGTTTCGCAAAACTGGTGGTGCGGTGGTCGGTTCCCCGAGTCAGGTGGTCGACCGGGTAGTGGAAATTGCTGATGTTCTCAGCGCGGACTGCATGCTGTGGCAAGTAGACTTCGGGGGTGTCGCCGGGAATATTGCGGAGAAAAGCCTCGGACTATTTATTGACAAAGTGATTCCGGCGTTGCCGCGCTGATCTATCACTGGTTGGATCGGTGGAACGGAGAAGTGAAGATGTCGATGTTTCGGCGCTTGATCATACTGCCAGTCGCCGCGGCTTGTGCTGGCGCTTCGCTGCTGGCGTCGCCTGCCTCGGCGCAGGCGACGCAAGCGACCCCTGCTCTCTGTCATGAGGTCGTTGTCAAGGTGAGGCTTCCGAGCGGTGCCGCGGCGAAACTGCGGGGTGAGCTATGTCGTCCAGACCGGACCGCATCCGATGTGGTGGAAGTCTTGCTGGCCGGCCTTACTTATGATCGAGCGTATTGGGAGATCGGTCCGGACGTGACCGCACCGTCATACCGAAAGAGCATGAATGCCCGTGGCTACTCCACGCTGGCCCTTGACCGGCTTGGCACTGGGAGCAGCGACCGGCCGGAAGCAAGCGAGGTGTCCTTCGCCGCTGAAGTTGACTCGGTGCACCAGGTAGTCGAACGGCTGAAGGCAGGTCTCGACGGGCCGGCGTTCAAACGTGTTGTTTTGGCGGGTCATTCGTTCGGAGCTGGCGTCGCTCTTGGCGAGAGTGTGGCCTACCACGACGTCGCCGGCGTTCTGCTCAGCGGCTACGCTCACGCTGCGGGCCCCAAGCTCTCCGATTTCGGCGCTGGACTGGTTTCGGCCAAGACTGACCCGGTGCTCGGCCGGACGAATCCTCCGGACGGGTACCTGACTACTGCGATCGGTCGGCGCGCGGAGTTCTTCTACAACGTCGCGAACGCGGCACCGGCTGCGATTGTGCAAGACGAAGCGTTCAAGAGCACGATGACGACGGGGGAGCAAGCCAGTATCGGAAGCTCGTACGATCCTCACCTTGCCGCACAGGTGAACGTTCCGGTACTCATCGCTCTCGGTCAGGATGATCAATTGCTCTGCGGTGGCCAATGGTTGAAGTGTTCTTCGGCAGAAGAGGTCCAGGGCTACGAGAGGCAGTTCTTCACTGGCAGCGCGCGTTTGGATGCTTACCTGCTGCCTGGGGCCGGCCATGCGATGAACCTGCATCGCAACGCGTCCGTGTGGTACGCGGTGGCCGCCGCGTGGACGGCGAGCCTGTAGCGAGGCGGAACTTTCTCTCGAGAGGGGTCTTCCGTGCGGAACGACCCCTCTCGCGTCGTTCGATGCTGCGAATTCCGAATACTGTCAGCTCAGGAGCTGAGGCGGCTTGCTGCATCGAACACCACATCGAGGCCAGTCTCGAATTGTGCGTCCCAGCTGAGTTCTTCGGTGTAGGTCCCGATCTTGGTGAGCAACGGGAACTGATCTGACAGCTGGTCGAGGTTCCAGCGCGGTTCGGCGACAGCTCCGGTCATGGCGTTGACCTCGATGGCGATGAACCCCACGACGTAGCTGCCAATTGTCCGATGTGCTGCGACAAGCGCGGAGTCTGTCAGGCCGGCCTGTGCCAACGCTCGGTATTGGGCCTCCGCGATGCGAGCTGACTCGATGTTCTGCGCGGGGCGCGTCAGGAGGCGCTCGGCCAGGTTGGGATGGCTGAGCACGTTCGTGCGGAACTGCGAGTAGGTGATGCGCAGCTGGTCGCGCCAGGACAGGTGGTCAGGCGGAATCGTGGTGTCCTGCACGCTGATGCTTCCGGTGACTTCGTCCAGCAGTGCCTCTTTGCCCGAAAAGTGGTGGTATATGGCCATGCCCTCGACGCCGAGGTGGGCGCCCAGTCGCCGCATGCTGAACTTGGCCAAGCCTTCAGCGTCGATCAGCTCGATCGCGGCTGTGATGATCTGCGATCCGGTGAGTTGTCTCTTGCCATGGTCGCTCACTGAACACCATCCTGTCACAGCCGCCTTTACACTGTAAAAAAGTTGCGGTACGCTGGGCTTGTCAGCGGCTCGGCACTCCTGATATTACCAGCCCGAGCGCTGCTGGTCCCGGAAGTATCGCCAAGTGCAGCTGTACAGGAGCTATTCATGGGTATCCGGACGTCCGCGGTCGGCAAGCCAGATTTCGGGTTGGACGCACCCCCGGTGATCTATACGTTTCTCGGCGTCGCTGCCGTCGGCGTTGTTCTCGGCGGGGCGGGCTTACTCTTCTCGCTGCCGCTGTTGGCGTTTTTTGGGCTGGTGCCGCTTGCGATCGGGTTGCTTACCGCTAGTGCGATGACGCTGTCGTCGCGTCTCGGGAAGATTGCGCTTCGCGACAAGCTGCTCGACGATCTTTTCCTGGAGGATAAGGAGAGAGTGCTTGATCTTGGATGCGGGCGCGGTCTCATGCTTCTGGGCATGGTCGCTCGCATGTCAGGCGGCGAAGCTGTTGGAATTGACCTCTGGCGTGCTGGAGACCAGAAGGGCACCAGTCGGAGGAACTGTCTTGAGAATGCACGTCGGCTGGGTGTTGCGGACCGAGTCAACCTTGTTGACGGCGACATGAGATTCCTTCCATTTCCGGAGAACTCGTTCGACGTGGTTACCGCTTCTCTTGCCATTCATAATATCTCCGATCGAGAAGGTCGGAGGAAGACCATGGATGAAGTCGCGCGAGTGCTGAGGCCGGGCGGGAGTGTCTTAATCGTCGATTTCAGCAAGACCGAAGAGTATGCGGAAGACGCCCACGCGGCCGGTCTTGTTGACGTGCGACGCTCGAGTCGCAAACTGCTCATGTACCCGCTGGTTCGCGTGGTGAGTGCGAGCAAGTCCGGGGTGCGTGAGGTGTCAAGGTGACCGTGAGCGCCTAAATTCTCAGTCCGTTGGCGTGCGCGGTGGCTTCAACTCGATTATTTACCTTGAGCTTGCCGTAAATTCTCTTTAAGTGAAATTCTATCGTGCTGCGCGAAAGGGACAGCACCCGCGCGATCTGATCGTTGCTCAGGCCGCCTGAGAGCAAGTTGAGCACTTCGTGCTCGCGGCGAGTCAGGCGCTCCCCGGGGGAGAGTGTCGGGGAATCGCTGCGAAATACCTCGTCGACGACCATGAATCCCTGATGGGCTATGGAGAGGGCGTTGAGAAATTTTCTTGATTCGACGGAGCTGGCGAGGTAGGCGCTGCAGCCTCGTTGTAGCCAGCGCCGACATCGTGCTTGATCTTCCGGGTCGCCAAGAATCGCCAACTTGAGGTCTGCGTTCGTGCTATGCGTGGTACTGAATGCGTTGTGAACGTCGAAGTCGTCGGCTTTTGCTCCGACTACTAGCCAGTCGGGTGCATGCGCTAGCAGGAAGTCCTGCAGCAAGCGGGGATTCTCTGGGCAGCTCAGGACGGAAATCGAGGAGTACGCCTTCAGATCGTAGATCAATTCGTCGGGCACGTCGCCTTGGTGTGCGATGATGGAAGAGCGAGTTTTGCTTCCCGGTTCGCGGGGTGTTTCTACTGAATGGTCTCTTTCCATGATTCTCGTTCCCCCATATTGTCGATATTCAGGTTGATGCCCTCTGTTATTTTTTCAATACTGCCGGTTTGCGGTTCGGGAATCTGTCTGAGAGCGTGCTGGCGCGGTGGATTCCTGGCCGTCGGGCATCTCGGTGGCGGGCGATGGCGCGGAACACGAGAGCGGCGCGACCGCGCGCCGGGACCGGCTGTCGGTATACCGCCCAAGTTGCGCAAATCGGACAATGTGGTGCCCATTCTGGCCGGATCGCCGCTAGGCCTCAGGTCGGCGGGCGGCTCGACGCTCGCGCGATGCCGTTCTGCCTTGAGAACACTGCTTCTTTCAGTGCTGTCGAGCTGCTGGGCACGTCTTCGATCTGGCAACAGGGCTTGCTGGCGTGCGGTTTCGACATGACCCTCCCCGATCCTGTCGATCGTCCTTCATGGAATCGGTATCTCTAGTCAGCATAGCGACTAATATTTACGCGTCGAGAGCCAACTGGTGGATCGCTGACCAGCGGCTGCATGTGCGGTGGCGCGGTCGGTCGGCTGCCGGGATTCGCTGATCGATTTTTCGATGACTTTCCGGGTTTAATTGCGAGGAAATCGACCTGGAGTCCGAGGTTGTCACGTGAAATCGTATCGAGCGGTTCGCTTCTTGTGTCGGGTGTGCGATGTCCTTGTGCGGAGTGCTTCCGTGGGAGACGGTCGACCTTGGCTGAGACGGTGTTGCGGAGGAGCCAGTGTGGTCTGCTGCCGTGTTCTGGTGGACGCGAGGTTGTCAAAGCTGGGCGAGTTTCAGGAGATTGTTCTTGCGGCTGTTCGCTGAGATGGCCAGCGAGTGAGTGGCGCGGCGATATTGGAGGCATCTCGGGTGTTCGGGATACTGCCGTCTCAGAAGTACTCAGCGCGTCTATGGGGTGCGTCATCGCGGAGCGAGGAAAGGCTTGTGCGGCCGACGTTGCCATGGAGCGGGGTTGCGAAGGCTGCCGGTCTGAATGAGCGTCGGCCGGCTTGGTGGTCGAGCGCTAAGAACGTGTCAGTCCGTCGGTGAGTCTTGCCGTTAGCCGGCCGGCCGCTTCACGGTGATCGAGCGGGCGTTGCCGCGACCGTCCGCGACTGGCCGTCCGGTGTTGATCGCCGCGGGACTGTTTCGGGCGATTGCGGGCGGCGAAGTTCGCACACTGTCGTGAGGGATATGCCGCGTGGCGGTAATCGTGTGGATGGAGTTGTGGTCGTCGGTCTGGGGGCGAACCGCAGGGTTGACTGGGCGGCGGTTCCTGGAGTAAGCATGTAAGCACCTGCTTACAACGGTATCCGGGGAGTCGTTGGCATGACCACCACGCACACCGAACCGCTCGCCTACCCGTTCAACGAGGAGGCGGGCCTCGCGCTCAACGAGGCCTACACCGCCGCTCGCGAGAACGCCGGGATGGTCCGCGTCCAAATGCCGCATGGCGAGGCTGCCTGGCTCGCCACCCGCTACGCCGACGCCCGGCTCGTGCTCGGGAACCGGCGGTTTTCCCGCGCGCTGGCGCAGGAAAGCGACGAACCGCGGATGTCGGAGTACCGGCGTCCGGGCGGCATCCTCTCGATGGACCCGCCCGACCACACCCGGCTGCGCACCCTCGTCGCGAAGGCGTTCACCGCGCGGCGGGTCGAGGAGCTGCGCCCTCGCGTCGCGCGGCTGGCCGACGACCTGATCAAGGAACTGCGGGAGCACGGGCAACCGGCTGACCTGGTCGATCTGTACGCGCTGCCGATCCCGGTCGCGGTGATCTGCGAGCTGCTCGGCGTGCCGGTGTGCGACCGGCCGCAGTTCCGCGAGTGGAGCGACGCGGCGTTGTCGACCACGCGGCTCACGCCGGAGGAGTCGGAGCGCAGCCGCGAGGAGTTGCGTGCGTACATGGCCGGGTTGATCGCCGAGCATCGTGCGCAGCCGCAGGACGACCTGATGACCGCGCTCATCGAGGCTCGCGACGTGCGGGATCGGCTCACCGAGCTGGAGCTGGTGGACCTGTGCGTCGGGATTCTGGTCGCCGGCCACGAAACGACGGCCAGCCAGATTCCCAACTTCGTCTATGCGCTGCTGGACCAGCACGAGCACTGGGAACGGCTGTGCGCGGACCCGTCGCTCATCCCGACCGCGGTGGAGGAGCTGCTGCGCTTCGTGCCGCTCGGCGCCGGGGCCGGGTTCGCCCGGTACGCGACGGAGGACGTCGAGGTCGGCGATGTCCTGGTGCGCCAAGGGGAACCGGTGCTCGTGGCGATCGGCGCGGCCAACCGCGACCGGCTGCAGTTCGGCGCCGCGGACCAGCTCGTGCTGGACCGCGGGGACAACCACCATCTCGGCTTCGGGCACGGGGTGCACCACTGCCTGGGCGCTCCGCTCGCGCGGCTGGAACTGCAGGAGGCGTTGCGGGCGCTGACCCGCGAGTTGCCGGGACTGCGGCTGGCCGGGGATATTGAGTGGAAGACGCAGATGCTGGTCCGCGGACCGCGGTCGATGCCGATTGGGTGGTGACGGATGACCTGGAAGGTCGAGGTCGACGGGGGCACGTGCATCGGCAGCGGGATGTGCGCGTCGCTGATGCCGGAGACGTTCGCGCTGGACGGCGCCACCGCCCGGCCGATCGCCGAAACCGTGGAACCGGACGACACCGTGCTGGACGCGGCGGATTCCTGTCCTGCCATGGCGATCACCGTGCGGGACGGTGCGGAGATCGTCGGCCCGCGGCCTTAGCCCCGCGTCTCATGCACGCGAACTCCGCCCGGCCGCCACCGGACCGTTCCGCGAGTACGTGAGGGGAACCCTGAGGGAATCTGATTCCCTCAGGGTGGCCCTCACGTACGTTCGCCTTGCCAGTCACGGACGGAACACGCCGTCCTCGGTTACCACCGCGGTGATGAGCGCCGCGGGAGTGACGTCGAAGGCCGGATTGAACACCGCTGATCCCTCCGGGGCGATCTGGGTTCCGCCGAACTTCGTCAGTTCCGCGGCCGCACGTTCCTCGATGGAGATGTCCGCGCCGGTGGCGATGCTTTTGTCCACTGTGGACGTCGGGGCGACGACCACGAACGGAACACCGTGGTGCGCGGCGGCGATGGCCAGCCCGTAGGTGCCGATCTTGTTGGCCACGTCGCCGTTCGCCGCGATCCGGTCCGCGCCGACGAGCACGCAGTCCACCCATCCGCGTGCCATCGCCGCGGCCGCCGCGCCGTCCGGTTGCACGCGGTAGGGCACCCCGGCCTGCTCGAGTTCCCAAGCGGTGAGCCGGGATCCCTGCAGCAGCGGCCGCGTCTCGTCCACCAGCACCGACTCGACCAGGCCGCGCGCGTGCAGGTGCCAGACGACGCCGAGCGCCGTGCCCCACGAGACAGTCGCCAGGTGCCCGGTGTTGCAGTGGCTGAGCAACCGCAACGGCCTGCGCGGGCACGCGTCCAGCACGACTTCCGCCGCGTGCGCCGACGCCGTGCGGTTGCGCTGCTCGTCCTCGTCGAGCATCGCTCGCGCCTCCGCGAGCACCGCATCGGCACCGTCCGGCAGCCGGTCCAGTGCCCGGGAAACGCCCCAGGCCAGGTTGACCGCCGTCGGCCGGGCGTGCGCGATCCGGTCCGCCTCCGCCCGCACGTCCCCGCCTTGTCGAGCCGCCAGCGCGACCCCCAGCGCGCCCGCCGCGCCGAGCGCTGGTGCTCCGCGAACCGCCAGCCGTTGGATCGCTTCGACCAATTCGGTCACCGTGCGCAGCGTGAGCGTGCGGTACTCGCCCGGAAGCGCGACCTGGTCCACGATCACGATCGCCCCGTCGGCCCAGTCGATGGTCCTGCGCATACGCCCTCCGTCCGGAAATCCCGTGGCGGACCGCCGCCGCGGTGAGCGACGATCCGCCTCGTGACCATTGAACGGCAGAACCCGCCCGCCTTGCATCCGACTCCCGGCTACCACCACGTGACCACCGTCGACGCGCGCCGCACCGTGCACCTCGCCGGCCAGTGTCCGCTGACGCCCGGCGGCGGGGTCGTCCCCGGCGACGTCCTCGCGCAGGTGGACCAGGTCGTCGCCAACACCGGGATCGCGTTGACGCATGCCGGCGCGACCCCGGAGGACGTCGTGCGCACGGTGATCTACGTGGCCACCTCCGATCAGCCGACCCTTTCAGCGGTGTGGCAGCGGCTCACGAACTCCTCGATCGCCGCGGCGTTCACCACCGCGAGCACGCTGGTCGGCGTGACGTGCCTGGGCTTCACCGGGCAGCTTGTCGAGCTGGACGTGACCGCGGCGCTCGCCTGAGTCACCGCCCAGCCGCGGCCAGGCTGCAGCGGGACACCGAGTCGGTCAGCTCCGCGCGGTCGAGGTTCCGCCCGATGAGGACGAGCTTGCTGACCGGCGGCGCCGCGCCCCAGTCGCCGGCGTCCGTCAGTTCGTAGATCCGATGCACGCCTTGCAGCACCGTCTTGCGGTCGAAGGCGAGGATTCCCTTGAACCGGTAAAGGTCGTCGCCGCGTTCGGCCAGCAGGGCGGTGAGCCACTGTTCGAACGCGGTGCGGTCCAGGGGGTAGTCGAGTTCGATCGAGACCGATTCCAGCGTCGGATCGTGGTGGTGCGATTCGTCTTCGAGCCAGTCCGGGTCGGCGGCGACGGTGCGGTTCAGGTCGAAGGCGTTGATGCCGAGGATGTCGTCCAGGTCGACGCTGCCGTAGCTGGACGTGAGGATGTCCGCGGTCGCGTTGACCGAGCGGAGCTGCGTGCGCAGTTCCTCGATCTCCGGCTCGGTGACCAGGTCGATCTTGTTGAGCACGATCCGGTCGGCGAACGCGATCTGGTTGCTCACCTGGCCGCCGACGCCGTCGTGCTCGCCCTCCTCGAGATGGCTGCCGACGTGCCGCGCGTCGACGAGCGTCACGATCGCGTCCAGTGCGAACGCCGACGACACCTCGTCGTCCACGAAGAACGTTTGCGCGACCGGGTTCGGGTCGGCCATGCCGCTGGTCTCGATGAGAATCCGGTCGAAGCGTTCGCGGCGGCGCAGCAGCGACTGGAGGATTTCGATCAGGTCCGTGCGCGCGGTGCAGCACAGGCAGCAGCCGTTGCTCATTTCGATGATCTTCTCGTCGCCGCCGAGCACGAGCGCGTTGTCGATCGGGATCTCGCCGAATTCGTTCTCGATCACCGCGATCCGGTGCCCGTGGTTCGCGGTGAGGATGTGGTTGACGAGCGTGGTCTTGCCGGAGCCGAGAAAGCCGGTCAGTACGGTCACCGGGATTTTGGCCATGGTGTTTCCCTCCTTAAACGTTCCCGCCGAGAATCCGGCGAGCGTGCTGACGTGCTTCTTCCGAGACGACAATGCGGTTGCCGTCGAAGTGCGGGCCGCGGGTCGCGTCCAGGCCCATCCGGGACGTCGTCCCGTCGGAGCCCGAGGACGGGTCGAGCGGCGAGCCGGGCAGACCGTCCACAGTGAACAGGTCCTGGTGCGGCTGGAAATGCGTGGCGAGCGCCCAGAGGACGTCGCTGTCGCTGGTGACGTCGACGTCCTCGTCCACCGCGATCACGGTCTTCACGTACGGGTCCCAGCCGAGCAGGCCGAGCATCACCTGCCGGGCTTGACCGGGCCGTCGCTGGCGAAGTGCGACGTAGCAATGGAAGTGCGTGCCGGATGTCGGATAGTGCACCGCGGTGACGTCCGGGAAGCGTGCTTTGAGTTTCTCGGCCATTTCCGATTCCCGCGGCACGCGCGCGAGATTCAGGTGCTCATCGGTGTTGCCGCCGACGACGTCGATGAGCATGGCGTCGGAGCGGCGCATGACGGTGTGCACGCGCAGGAGGTTGTTGGTCGAGCGATTCGAGGAATAGCCGGAGAATTCGCCGAACGGGCCTTCGTCCGCGTGCTCGGACGCGTCGATGGTGCCTTCCAGCACGAAGTCCGACCAAGCCGGGACGCCGATGCCGTGTCGTGGAGTACGCACGACTTCGAGCGGTTCGCCAAGCAATCCGCCGGCGACCGCGCGCTCGTCCACGTCGTAACCGACCCGCGCGGACGCGGCCAGCATGAACAGCGGATGCCCGCCGAGCACCATCGCGACCGGCATCGGTTCACCGCGTTCGGCGTACTTCTGCAGCATCCGCCACAGATCCCCGCGAGAATGGAGACTGGTCGCCAGTTCGGTGCGGGAATGCGGCATCGCCCGGTGGTAGCTGAGGTTGCCGACGCCGGTGTCCGGATCCTCCGCGACGATGATTCCGCTGGTGACGTAAGGGGAACGGTCGCTGGCGAAGTGCCGCAGCATCGGGATGGTCGCCAAGTCGACCTCAGAAGTCACCTCATCCAGCACCGGTCCGCTGTCCACCATCCGCGGCGGGACCGCGCGGAGCGCCCGCTCTTGGTAGGCACTGTGCAAACCGGACGGTCCGGTTTCGAGCATGCGGGCGATGCGCTGCCGCGAAGCGAACATGTTGCTCACCACCGGCACGTCGAGCCCGGTCACCTTCCGGAACAGCACCATCTCGTGCCGTCCGGCGGCAGCGAGTTCGTAAATCACCCCGGTGACGCCCTCGTCGGCCGGGACCGGATCGTCGAGGACGAGCACGTCGTCGGGAAACTCGTGGCGGTACTGGTCAACGAAAGCGTGGGGATCTTGCCGGTGGTTCACCGCGAAACTCCTTGCGAGGCGGGCGGCCCCTGCCAGCGCGCGAACAGGTCGTGCTCGATGCCGAACTGGTCGAGCACCTTGCCGGTCAGGTGGGCGAGGATGTCCTCAATGGACTCGGGCTGGTGGTAGAAGGCGGGCATCGGCGGCAGCACGGTCGCGCCCGCCTCGGTCACCGCCACCAGATTGCGCAGGTGCACGAGGCTCAAGGGGGTTTCCCTGGCGACGAGCACGAGCGGACGGCGTTCTTTCAGGGTGACGTCGGCGGCGCGGACGAGCAGGTCGTCGCTGTAGCCGTGCGCGATCCCGGCGACGGTTTTCATCGAGCACGGCACGACGACCATGCCCATGGTGCGAAAGGAACCGGACGCGATCGACGCGGCGATGTCCCCGCGCGCGTGGCGGACGTCGGCCAGATCGGCGACCTCGGCGGGCGGCATCCCGGTTTCCAGTTCGACGGTGCGGTGCGCGGCTCGCGACATGACCAGATGCGTTTCCACCGTGCCGAGCTTGCGCAGCGCGGTCAGCAGGTGGACAGCCAGGTGCGGGCCGCTGGCCCCGGTGATGCCGACGATCAGCCGGGGCCGCTGCGGTTCGGTGCCCATGACGTCCTTTCAGGACTGGGAAAGCTTCGCGGCGGGTTCTCGGTGCACGAGCGGTTCTTCCGGCCGCCGTTTCCGAGCAGCGAAGAAAAGCAGATTCAGCAGCACCGCCAGCACGGTGCCGGTGGCCACGCCGCTCTTGAGGAAAACCTGTGCGGCGAAGGGAAACTGCTTGTAGAAGTCCGGCGCTCCGGCCGGGATGAGACCCACGCCGAGCGACAGCATGACGATCACCAGGTTGCCGATCTGGTTGAAGTCCACTCGGGACAGCAGCTGGATGCCGGACACGGTGAGCGCTGCGAACGTGGCGACCGCGGCCGCGCCGATCACCGGCTGCGGGATCGCCGCGATCACCCGGCCGACCGGTTGCACCACGCCGAAAACGACGAGGATCATGCCGCCGACCGCGACCGGGTACCGGCTGCGCACCTTGGTCAGCGCGACGAGCCCGATGTTCTGGCCGAAGGTGGTGTAGGCGAAACCGTTGAACACGCCGCTGAGCGCGGTGAGCAGCCCGTCCACCCGCAGCAGGTTCGCGACGTCGCGCGGCCCGACTTTCTTGCCGACCACCTGCCCGACGGCGAGCCCCTGTCCGGACGCCTCGACCATCAGCACGAAAACGATCACCAGGAACAGCAGAATCGACGGGATGTCGAAATGCAACGCTCCGTAGTGCAGTGGTTTCAGCAATCCGAAAACGGGACCGTCGGCGACCCCGGCGAGGCTGCCCAGCCCGGTCAGCCAGCCGACGATCGCGCCGACGGTCAGCGCGATCAGCATCGCCAACTGCCCGAGCAGACCGCGGAACACCCGGTAGAACACCGCGATCAGCGCGAGCGTGAACCCGGCGAGCGCGAGATTCGCGGGCGCACCGTAATTGTGCGCGGACGGAGTGGAACCGGCGATGAGTTTCAGCCCGACCGGGATCAGCGTCAACCCGATCAGCGTGATGACGGTTCCGGTGACGACTTCCGGGAACAGCTTGAGCAGTTTGCTGAACAGCGGCGCGATCAGCACCCAGAGCACGCCGACCACGAGCAGCGAGCCATACACTGTGGACAGCCCCTGGGTGCTGCCGATCAGCACCATCGGGACGATGCCGTTGGACGCGGCCCCGACCACGAGCGGCATCCGGATGCCGAATTTCCAGACGCCGAACGCCTGCAGCATGGTGCCGATCCCGGCGAGCACCAGGTCGACGCTGACCAGGTCGGCGATCTGCGACTGCGGAAGCCCGAGCCCGGCGCCGACCACGATCGGCACCACGACGACGCCGGCGTACATCACGAGCACGTGCTGCAAACCCAGCAGCACCAGCGGACCGAACCGGGGACGTTCGTCCACCGGGGACGGGGGAGACGGGTGACTGGCCATGATTCCCTCACCTCGTTGGGCCGGCGGGGCCGGGAAACGGCCGGGCCGGGCGGATCGCGGGGCGTCGCCGGAGCCGGACGGGCTGCCGGCGGCGAGGACCCCCGGCCGCGCGCGAACCTGCCGCCGCACCTACGGGGTTATGGAATGAGCGAGGTTTTTCCTTCCCTGCAAGGAGTTTCGACTATGGTGCATCGGAAGCCGCCGAGGGTCAATACCCGGGCGCGGCTTCCGTTCCGGTGCGCGGAGCCCGTTCGCGGCGGTTGAGCACGAGATTCAGCAGGAACGCCGCGATGCCGCCGGCGGCGATGCCGCTCGTCAGTACCGTCTGCACCACAACGGGCAGATGTTGGTAAAACTCCGGCGCGCCGACCGGCAGAAGGCCGAAGCCGAACGAGATGGCGACGATCAGGATATTGCGGCCGTTGCTGAGATCCGCCTGGCTCATGATGCGCAGCCCGACCGCTCCGACGGTGCCGAACATGACCACGCCGACACCGCCGAGGACCGGTCCCGGCAGCGACGCGACGGCCGCGCCGAGTTTCGGCACCAGGCTCATGAGCACCAGCACCGCGCCCGCGGTCGCGACCACGAACCGGCTCATCACGCGGGTGATGCTGACCAGCCCGACGTTCTCGCCGAAGGTGACGACGGTGAACGAGCCGAACACGCCGGCGAACGCGGTGCCGAGCCCGTCCGCGCGCAGTGCCCGGGAAATCTCGGGCGGACCGACGTCGCGGCCGACGATCTGCCCGATGGCGAGCGTGTCGCCGGTCGATTCCACCATGTTCACCAATTGCACGATGATCATGGGCAGCAGGGCGGACAACGCGAACGTCGGCATGCCGAATTCGAACGGCTTCACCACGCCGAACCAGTCCGCTTGCCCGACCGAACTGAAGTCAGCCATGCCGAGCGGAACCGCGACGAGGGTGCCGACCGCCAGCGCGATCAGGATCGCGAAGCGGCGCACCGCGGGCGGGGCGAACCGTTCCAAGCAGACAGTCAGCACGATGATGCCCAGGCCGAGAATCAGCCGTCCGGCCGAACCGTGGTCGGCCGCACTCGGGTTCGACCCGGCGATCAGCGTCGCGGTGGAGGGCAGCAGCGAGAACCCGATGATCGCGATGATCGTCCCGGTCACGATCGGCGGGAAGAACCGGATCAGCTTGCTGAACCACGGCGCGACCAGCCAGGTCAGCAGCCCGGCGACGATCGTCGCGCCGAAGACCGCGGGCAGCCCGGCCTCCTTGCCGACGATGATCGCCGGGGTGATGCCGGTGAAGGTCGAGCCCATCACGATCGGCAGCCGGACGCCGACGTTGCCGATCCCGAGCGTCTGCAGCAGCGTCGCGATGCCGCTGACCAGCACGTTCGCCGTGATGAGCGTGGCGATCTGCGCGGTGGACAGGCCGACGCCGAGCCCGATCAGCAGCGGGACGGTGACCATTCCGGAGTAGGCGACCAGCAGGTGCTGGATGCCGAGGGGGAGCATCTGCCGGAACCGGGGGACGGTGTCGACCGCGTCGCGGGCTTCGGCTCGGGTGGTGCGCGGACGGAATCGCATGGTTTCCTCCACAGCGGGGAAGGGGGAGCGCGGATCACCGCGCCCAGGGAGTGAGCAGTCCGCCCATGCCGCTGCGTTCCAGCAGCCGGGCCGCGTGCCGTTCCGCCTCGTCGGCGGCGGCCGCTTCGTCGACGCGGACGCACTGTCCGGCGCGGTAGACGATCTCGCCGCCCACGATCGTCAGCTCCACATCGGACCCGCGGGCGGAGTAGACGAGGGCGGCGACGGCCCGGTGCACCGGGCGCACGTGCGGACGGTCGAGCGCGGTCACGATGACGTCGGCGAGTTTGCCCTCGCTCAGCACACCCGCGTCGATTCCGGCGTAACGGGCCCCCTCGCGGGTGGCCATTTCCAGCGCGTCCTCGGCCCGCAGCGCGGTCGGGTCCAAAGTGGCCGTTCGCTGGCCGAAGACGCTGAGTTTCATCGTCTCGAAAAGATCTTGCCGATGGCCGCAGCTGGGACCGTCGGTGCCGAGCGCGACCGGGACGTGCTGTTTCCGCATGTTCGCGATCTGCGCGGTGCCGGACGCGAGATAGCCGTTGGACGCCGGGTTGTGCGAAACTCCCGCGCCCGCCGCCGCGACCTGCTCGATTTCGGCTTCGTCGAGCCAAATCGCGTGCGCGAGCGTGGCCCGTTCGTCGAGCAGACCTTCCTTCGCGAGCCACTCGACCGGCCGCACCCCGTGGGTTTCGAGGTAGCTGACCGGATCGGTTTTGCTCTCGCAGCAATGGGTGTGCCAGCGAGTGCCGTATTCCCGGGCGAGTTCGACCGTCTGTCGGACGAGTTTTTGCTCCACGTAACAGAGGTTGAGCGCGGCGGGCCAGACGGAGACCTTCGAACTCGGCGGCCGGTGCTGCATCGCCTCGCGGGTGATCGCGAATTCGTCCTCGCTCGAGTAGCGGAACAGTTCGATCGGCTGGCCGCGACGGTCGGCGATTTCGGTGCGCTCGCCCAGCATGCCGCGGGCGACCGCACCGCGAAGCCCGGCTTCCTCGATGACGTCCGCGACGGCGAGCGTCGTTTCAAGATCGCTTGGCGCGTAATGGTTGTCGATCACCGTCGTGATGCCGGCGCGCAACGCTTCGACCGCACCGAGCCGTGCCCCGGCCACCGCTTCCGGCCCGGTGATCGCGATCGAGTACGGCCACATGAATTCGCACAGCCACGGCACGATCGACATGCCTTCGCCGAGCCCTCGGGCGAGTGCCTGGTACAGGTGGTTGTGCCCGTCGACCAGGCCGGGCAGCACGGCTTTGCCGCGACAGTCGACGACCTCGGCGGCGCGCCAGCGTTCGGTGCCAGCCCCTTCGCCGACGCCGGCGATCCGGTCGCCGATGATCGCGACGTGGCCGGTCTGGTGGACAGTGCGCTGGTCGTCGACGGTCACCACGGTGCCGCCGGTCAGCAGGAGATCGCAGGGTTCCGGTTCCGCAGCCGACATCGGGCCGCCCTTCCCCGGGCGGGGTCGGACCCGGCCCGGCGGTCGTCTCCAGCGCGCGGCTGGAGGCAGCTGGCCGAACGGTTGGCCCGAAACGGGAGGTCACCGGCGCCCGGCAGCGCCGCCGGGTCGTTCAATGCAAAGCCCTCGCGGGACCGGTGTCAAGAGGGGAATCCGGAAAAGTCTTGCCGCGCAAGGCATTCGGCGATCATGTGTTGACACCGGGCGGCGGAGGTGCTGCACTCGGTTGCGCCGGAGCGCGGATCGCGCTTCCGGGTCCCGTAGGTGCGGTGAAGCGCGGCCGGGGAGTCCTTTACTCAAGTCTTGCGTAAGGAGACATCCGGTGATTATCGATACCCATGTCCATCCGACGAATCTCGTCGACGAAGCCTGGCGCCACACCGGAACCCCGTTCACCGGCGAACGCACGCTGGAAATGATGGACGGTCCATTCTGGATCAACGGCAAACCGCGGCGCGTGGACGTCAGCTGCATCATGCCGCCGCCGGGGAACACGACCTGGCGCGAGGGCAACAAAACCGGCCGCGAGGGCATCCGCGAATACCAGGCGTACGTGACCTCGCTGGTGCAGCAGTACCCGGACCGGTTCGTCGGCAACTTCATGTACAACCCCCGTTTCGGCCCGGAAAACGGCGCGGCGGAGCTGGCCTTCCACGTGAAGGAATACGGCTACAAGATGCTGAAGCTGCACGCCAACATGCATTCCTACCGCCCGGACCGGGCGCTGGACTGGCTGCGGCCGGTGATGCGGGTGTGCGACGAACTCGGCGTGATCGTGCTGATCCACACCGGGGACGGGCCGTACTCGATTCCCACCCAGTTCTACCCGATCATCCGCGAGTTCCCGAACGTCACGTTCATTCTCGGCCATTTCGGCATCCAGACCGGCGGCGTCTACTGTTTCGAGGCGTACTGGATGATCCAGGACTCCCCGAACGTGATCGGCGAATCGGGCTGGCTGCTGCAGTCGCGGATCGTCGAATTCGCCAAGGAGATGAAGAAGAGCGACCTGGTCTTCGGCACCGATTCGCCGCCGAACGAGCCGGGGATGTGGGCGCGCGAGCTGGAAGTGCTGTGCCACCAGCCGCCGCAGGGCCTGAACCTGTCCGAGGACGACCTGGAGGGCTACCTCGGCAACAACATGGCCAAGCTGCTCGGCCTCGCGCCGACGCCGCCGCCGAAGGACAAGGCGGAAGCCGAGGCGTATTTGCGCGGCGACATTCCGCAGGCGTCCGCGGCGAATACGCACGCGTCGCATTACCTCGGCTATACGCCTTCGGCGTGGGCAGAGGCCGCTAACTCCTGATTCCGTCGGCGCGCCGGCTGCGGGGTCAGTCGCACCCGCAGCTGGCGCGCGCGGTCAGGTGGACGTCGAGGACGCGGTCGTCCGGCTGGGTGTTCTCGCGGAGCTGGTCCAGAGTGGACACCGCGGCGTCGGCGAAATCGTCGAAGGAATGTCCGGCAGTGGACAACGCGGGCCAGCTGTGCGCGGCGGCGTCGGTCCCGCCGAAGCCGATCACCGCAAGGTCTTTCGGCACGCTCAAGCCGAGTTCCGCTGCGACCGTGAGCGTGTCGAGCGCCAGCCCGTCCGCTGTCGCCATGATCGCGCGCGGCCGCTCCGGCGACTGCAACCACCGCCGGATATCGGCCCGCGCGGCATGCCGGTCGAGTCCGGTGCGGACGACATTGCCCGCGCTCCGCTTCGCCGCCCGCATCGCCTCGGTCCAGCCTCGGGCGCGATCGGCCACCGGCCCGGACCGCGCGGTTCCGGTGAGACAGCCGATCTCGCGGTAACCGTGCCCGAGCAGGTGTTCGGTGGTCAACCGCCCGCCCGCCTTGTTGTCCAGCACGACGGACGGCGCGGCAGTGCCTGTCGGGGCGTGGTGGTGCAGGTAGACGACCGGAACGTCCAAAGTGGAGTGGGTGGCGGCCGCTCCGGCGATCTCCGCGCGGACGAGCAGCAGGCCGTCCACGCGCATGTTCGCCAGCGATTCGGCGTACCGCAGCTCCTGTTCGCGGGAGAACGCCGAATTCCCGAGCAGGACAAGGGATCCGCGAGCGAACGCGGCCCGCTCGACCGCGTGCGTGAGCTGGGTGAAGTAGCCCTCGCTGCTGTCCGGCACGACCAGCCCGAGCACATTGCTGCGCGTGGACCGCAACGCCCGCGCGACGAGGTTCGGCCGGTAGCCGAGCTCGGCGATCGCCTGCTCGACCCGCGCTCGCGTGGCGGGCGCGACCGGCCGCGGGCCGTTGTTGAGCACGTAACTGACCACGGCCGGCGAGGTGCCCGCCAGCCGTGCGACATCGTCCCGGGTGACCCGCTGCATGCGCCAGACGATACCCGAAGAGCCGTTGACAGTCCCGATCTACACGTGTTGAATCCGTGCAGTCGGCAACGCAGGAAAGCTGGTGGTCACTGTGGACTCGCTGGTACGCGCCGCGGAAACCGGGAGAGCCGCCGGGGTGGGCGAAAGCGCCCTCCGTCCGGACGGCGCCGCCAAGGTAACCGGCAGGTTCGCCTATTCGTCGGATTTGTGGATCGAGGGCACGGTCTGGGCGACCACGCTGCGCAGCCCCTACGCGGCAGCGCGGATCCGGTCCATCGACACGAGCAAGGCACTCGCCCAGCCAGGCGTGCACGCCGTGCTTACCCACGAGGACGTGCCCGGCGCGAAAACGTACGGAATGAAATCGGCCGACCAGCCGGTCCTCGCGGTGGACGAGGTCCGCTACCACGGCGAACCGGTGGCGCTGGTCGCCGCCGACGACCCGGAAACCGCCCGGCAGGCAGCGAAACTGATCATGGTCGACTACGAACCGCTCGACCCGGTCACCGATCCGATGACGGTCCTGGACGAGGGCGTCCGTCCCGTCCATCCGGACGGCAACCTGGTCCGGCATGTGAAAATCCGCCACGGCGATCTGGCCGCGGCGCGCGCCGAAGCGGACGTCGTGGTCACCGGCGAGTACGAGGTCGGCATGCAGGACCAAGCTTTCCTGGGCCCGGAATCCGGTTTGGCGATTCCTTCTGAGGACGGCGGCGTCGAGCTTTATGTTTCCTCGCAATGGCTGCACAAAGACCTGGAACAACTGGCCCCGTGTCTGGGCTTGCCGCCGGAAAAAGTGCGGCTGACCCTGGCCGGCGTCGGCGGTGCTTTCGGCGGACGGGAAGACCTCTCCGTCCACGTGCACGCCTGCATGCTCGCCCTGCGACTCGGTCGTCCGGTCAAGATGTCGTACAACCGCTACGAATCCTTCTTCGGCCACGTGCACCGCCACCCGGCCAAGATGCGCTACGAACACGGAGCCACCAAGGACGGCCGCCTGGTCTACGTCAAAGCCCGCCTGGTCTTGGACGGCGGTGCTTACACCTCAACTTCACCCGTAGTCATCGCCAACGCTTGCTATTTCGTGACCGGCGCCTACGACGTCCCGAATGCCGAAATCGACGGCCTAGCAGTATTCACCAACAACCCGCCCTGCGGCGCAATGCGCGGTTTCGGCGCCGTCCAATCGGCCTACGGCTGCGAGTCCAATATGGACAAACTCGCGCACGAACTAGGCATGGACCCGATGGAATTGCGGCTCCGCAACGCCATGACCACGGGCACCGTCCTGCCCACCGGCCAAGCCGTCGACGGCCCGGCCCCCGTCGCGGAACTGCTGCAAGCCCTCCGCGACCGTCCGCTGCCGCCGGCTGGCGCTGATGATTTGCTCTCCCTGCCCGGCGGAGCCGCCAACACGACGCACGGCGAGGGGGTGCGTCGCGGAGTCGGCTACGCGGTCGGGGTGAAAGCGATCGGCTACTCAGGAGGCGTCGACGACATCTCGACGGCCCGAGTCGCCTTGGCGGTAGTGAACGGCGCCCCGGTCGTCTCGGTGCACACCGCCGCCGCGGAGTGCGGACAAGGCGCCACCACGGTGCAGTCACAGGTAGCGAGCACGGAACTGGGCGTCTCCCGGGTAGTCGTCCTCCCCGCCGACACCCAAATCGGCGACGCCGGTTCCGCGTCCGCCTCCCGAATGACGTGGATGTCGACCGGCGCCGTGCAAGGCGCCTGCCGCCACATCGCCCGGGAACTCCTGCGCCGCGCCGTCGACGCCTACAGCCTGCCCGCTTCGGCCCTGTCGCTGGGCAACGATCACGTCCTGGACAGCGGCGGACATCCGGTGTGCCCGATCGCCAGCGTCGTCGGTTCGGACACCGTCTCGCACACCTTCGAATACCACCACCGCCCGACCCAAGGCATCGACCCGGAAACCGGCCAGGGCAACGCACACATCGCGTTCGCCTTCGCCGCGCACCGAGCCGTGGTGGACGTGGATGTCGACCTGGGTTTGGTGAAGGTGGTCGAGCTGGCGACCGCCCAGGACGTCGGCAAGGCGATGAACCCGCTGGCTGTAGAAGGCCAGATCGAAGGCGGCAGCGTACAGGGCCTGGGTTTGGCTTTGATGGAGGAAATCCTGGTCGACCGCGAGGGCCGGGTGCGCAACCCGTCCTTCACGGACTACCTGATCCCGACCGTGCTGGACGTCCCGCCGATGCCGATCAGCCTGTTCGAATTCCCGCATCCCGACTCGCCGTACGGCCTGAACGGCGTAGGGGAGCCGCCGACCCTGTCGTCGACCCCCGCGATCCTGAACGCCCTCCGCTCTGCGACCGGCCTTGCCCTGCCGAACGCTCCCATCCGCCCGGACGACATCGCCCTGGCCGGTCGCCGCGCCGCTTCGTGATGGTGGCCCGTGTGCAGCGTTCCGCCGTGGCCTATTCGCAGCGGCCCGTTTTCGTGAGCGCGGTGGCCCGTGCGCAGCGTTCCGCCGTGACCTGTTCGCATCGGTCCGTTTCGTGGCCGGTCCGTTTCGTGAACATGGTGGCCCGTGCGCAGCGTTCCGCCATGGCTGTCCGCAGTGGTCCGTTTCGTGAGCGCAGTAGCCCGTGTGCAGCAGTCCGGCGTGACCTGTTCGCAACGGCCCATTTTTCCCTCGTGCCGCATGCCCCCAGCCTTCCTCCCGCTTCTCGCCCGTGCCCCTTTGCCCTTCCTGCCCGTCCCTGACCGGCAGCCCGCCTCCCGGAGGTGCCCCGTGGATTTCCTGGCCCCCGCGACCTGGGCCGAAGCCCTGGCCGCCAAGTCCGCCCGCCCGGACGCCGTCCCCCTGGCCGGCGGCACCGACGTCCTGGTCGAACTCAACTTCGACCACCGCCGCCCGTCCGCACTGCTGGACCTCACCCGGATCGGCGACCTGACCGAATGGACCGAGCGAGACGGCCGGATCCACCTGGGCGCAGGCGTCTCGTACACGCGGATCATCACCGAACTAGGCACCCGCCTCCCCGGCCTGGCGATGGCGAGCCGCACCGTCGGCTCCCCGCAAATCCGCAACCGAGGCACCGTCGGCGGAAACCTGGGCGCGGCCTCTCCCGCTGGCGACGCCCACCCCATGCTCCTGGCCTGCGACGCGACCATCGAAGTCGCGTCCGTCCGCGGCACCCGGATGATCCCGGCGACGGAGTTCTACCAAGGCGTCAAACGCAACGCACTGGCCCCCGACGAGCTGATCGCCGCCATCCACCTCCCCGCCGCGACCGGCCCGCAACAGTTCGCGAAGGTCGGCACCCGCAACGCGATGGTCATCGCAGTGTGCTCGTTCGCCCTGGACCTGGCCCCGGAAACCGGCTGGATCGGCGCCGCGGTCGGTTCGGCCGCCCCGACCCCGCGCCGGGCAACCGCCGCCGAAGACTTCCTCCGCGACGCCCTGTCCGACGCGTGGACCTCCCGCTCTCGGCTGCCGGACGCGGTTGTCCGCCGCTTCGGCGAACTGGCCGCGAGCGCCGCGTCCCCGATCGACGACGTCCGGGGCAGCGCCGACTACCGCATCCACGCGATCGCCGTACTGGCCCGCCGGACGTTGAGCTGGGCCTGGGAAGACTACCGGAAAGGCGGGCAGCCGAAATGCGCCTGAACCTCACTGTCAATGACGAACCGCGCACCGTCGACGAGGTGTGGGAGGGGCAGAGCCTGCTCTCCGTGCTGCGTGATCAACTGGGTTTGCCAGGCTCGAAAAACGCCTGCGAACAAGGCGAATGCGGTTCGTGCACAGTGTATTTGGACGGTACCCCAGTGTGCTCGTGCCTGGTCGCCGCGGGCCAAGCCGAGGGCAGGAACGTCCGCACAGTAGAAGGCCTAGCGGACGGCGACCAGCTGGACGCAGTACAACAAGCTTTCCTCGACACCGGCGCCGTGCAGTGCGGCTTCTGCACACCGGGGTTGATCGTCGCCGCGCACGAGTTGGTGCACCGCGTGGATGCCCCTTCGGATCCAGAAATCCGCGAGGCATTGGCCGGGAACCTCTGCCGCTGCACCGGATACGAAAAAATCCTAGACGCGGTCCGCCTGGCCTCGGCCCGGGTGGCGGAGCCTGGGTGATGTTTGCGGGTGCCTCGATGCTCGCCAGCTCGCAGGGGTACGAGGCCGAGCTGACTCAGCCCTCGCGGAGCTTGCGTTAGCTCGGCCGTGCTCGGGAAGGCACAGCTCGACCTCGCCCATGGACCGCCGCCCAGACTGGGCGACCGCTCCGCCCAGCCAGCGGACGGCTCGCCGCTTGCCCGCGACGGCCACTCCGACCCGCCCCGAGCGCCTGTCCCGCGCCGGAAGCCCATTGCCCGGGGCCTCGCCCGAGCCTTCCCCAGCCCTGAGGCCAATGAAGATGGCTCGGTTCGAGGGTTCGCCAGTGCCGGTCTAGGGCTGGGGCCAGCAACCCGCGGGCCAGGCCCGGTCTGTCTCGGGCCCGCAGACCGCAGTGGAAACTCGCACCGGGCGGTTGGTCCGCCCCGGTCTTGGGCTCGCGCCGGTGACCCGTCCGCGGGCTCGGCCTGCAGCAGTCTCTGGCTTGCGGACCGCAGCGCAACTCGCGCCCGGTGGTTCGTCCGATCCGACCTTCGGCTCGTGCCGCTAACCTGCGTCCGGGGGCTCAGCCCGCGCCTGTCTCAGGCACGCAGTCCCCAGCGGGACCTCGCACCCGATGGCTCGTCCGTCCCAGCCTTGGGCTCGTGCGAGCGATCCGCCCGCAGGTTCGGCTCGCGCCGGTCGAGGGGCCGCCGTTCACAGCGGCAACCCGCGTCTGGCGGTTGCACGAACCCCCGAACCCCTGCGCTCATTCGGTCCGGTCAGAGGCCCTTCATCAGGTCCGTCTCCGTCACCCCCGGCCCCTGTCCTTCCCGGATGAACCATTCCGTCCCGAAGGCCTCGCCGAACTTGTCGTCCGGGAGCGCCAGGAAGAACGACTCCTCGCTGATCTGGCTCCGATGCGCGCGCATCGCCGCCCGCTTCACCTTCAGGTATGCCGTGACGTCCACTTCGGCCGTCAGCTCGGCTTCCGGTTTCCCGATGATCATGTCCGCGTCCGGGCCGCCTTCCTCACCAGCCGCGCGGGCGGCTTCGGCGGCTCGGCGGATCTGGTCGCGGTTCGTCGAGCCCTGGTAAACCCGCGGCGTGCCCGCGAGTTCGGCCGCGCGCATGCCGACCCGGTGGACCTGGATGTGGTCCGGGTGGCCGTAGACGCCGAAGTCGTCGTACACCGTGAGCACGTCGGCCGACTCCTCGATCAGGATCGCAGCCAGCCGCTTCGCCGCTTCCTCGACCGGCGCGCTCCAGAACGTTTCCGGGCCGTCGTTGGAAGGGTCGCCCATCATCCCGGAGTCCTGGTATCCCAAGAACTCCACTCGCGAGACGCCCAGCACCTCGGCGGCTGCCTGCGTCTCCTGCACTCGGCGGTCCGCGAGCTGCTCGCCGTCGTCGAGCAGGCCCTCGGGGATCTCGCCTTTTTCTCCGCGCGTGGCCACCACGAGCACCACCCGGTGCCCCTCGTCGGCCGCTTTGCGCATCACGCCGCCGGTCATGATCGCCTCGTCGTCCGGGTGGGCGTGGAACGTCACCAATGTCGCCATGCCACCGAACGTACCGGCACCCACCGACAAAAACCGGCGCCCGCCGGAAACGGCTTCCGGGGAATCAGCCACACCCTCCATTGTGGACAGGTCGCCCACATGGGTGGACCTGCGGCTTTAACGGCGCGAGGGGTCCCCTCGCGCGCTCCGGCGCTTGGCTTCTCCCGCCGCCCGGCTTACGTTGGGGTCCGCCGACCGAGGAGGCGTCATGGCAGAACGGACGAAATACATCCTGGACGAGGCCGATCTCCCGGCGCAGTGGTACAACGTGGTGCCGGACCTGCCCGAGCCGCCGCCCCCGCCGCTGCACCCGGGAACCCGCGAGCCCGTCGGGCCCGCGGACCTGGCCCCGTTGTTCCCGCAGGCGCTCATCGAGCAGGAAGTCACCACCGAGCGCTACATCGACATTCCCGAGGAAGTCCGGGACGTCTACCGGCTCTGGCGTCCGTCCCCGCTCTACCGCGCCCGACGGCTGGAGAAGGCGCTCGGCACCCCGGCCCGGATCTACTACAAGTACGAAGGCGTCAGCCCGGTCGGCTCGCACAAGCCGAACACCGCTGTGCCGCAGGCGTTCTACAACGCGGCCGAGGGCGTCACGCGGCTCACCACCGAAACCGGCGCCGGGCAGTGGGGGAGCGCGCTGGCGTTCGCGTGCGCGACGTTCGGGCTGTCCTGCGAGGTCTGGCAGGTGCGCGCGTCGTACGACCAGAAGCCGTATCGCAAGCTGATGATGGAGACTTTCGGCGCGCAGGTGTACCCGAGTCCATCGGACCGAACCGCCGCGGGCCGGGCGATCCTGGCGGAGAACCCGCAGTCGACGGGCAGCCTCGGGATCGCGATCAGCGAAGCCGTCGAGCAGGCCGCGGCGGATCCGGGCGCGCGGTACGCGCTGGGCAGCGTGCTCAATCACGTGTTGCTGCACCAGACGGTGATCGGCGAGGAAGCGCTCAAACAGTTCGAACTGGCCGGCGACACCCCGGACGTGCTCGTCGGCTGCACCGGCGGCGGCTCCAACTTCGGCGGGCTCGCTTTCCCGTTCCTGCGGGAAAAACTGGCCGGCCGGATGAACCCGGTGATCCGCGCGGTCGAACCGGCGGCCTGTCCAACCCTCACCCGCGGCCGCTACGCCTACGACTTCGGCGACACCGCCGGTCTCACGCCCCTGCTGAAAATGCACACGCTCGGCCACGGCTTCATCCCGGACCCGATCCACGCCGGCGGCCTGCGCTACCACGGGATGTCGCCGCTGATCTCGCACATCTACGAACTGGGCCTCATCGAGGCGCTCGCGATCGGACAGCAGGAATGCTTCGCCGCCGGGGTGCAGTTCGCCCGCACCGAAGGCATCATTCCCGCTCCCGAGCCGACGCATGCGCTGGCCGCGTGTATCCAGGAAGCGTTGCGCTGCAAGGAGACTGGCGAAGAGAAGGTGATCCTGACCGCGCTGTGCGGACACGCGCACCTCGACCTGCCCGCGTACGGCGCGTATCTGGCGGGCGACATGGTGGACAACGAACTTCCGGACACGGCACTGGAGGAATCGTTGGCGGCGCTGCCCTGAGAGGTGCGGCTGGCGGGGCGCAGGAAGGAGGTTGAGGGGAGCGGAGGGCAGGCGAAGGCGCGCTGTGAGGGAGCGGTTGGTGAGGGTTGGTGGGGTTGGTGGAGGTGTGCTGGGAGGGCGCGGTTGGTCAGGATTAGTGGGCAGGCGAAGGTGTGCCGGGTGAGAGCGGTTGGCGGGTTGGCGAAGGCGCGCTGGGAGGGCACAGTTGGTGAAAGTTGGTGGGCTGGCGCAGGTGTGCTCGGAGGGCGCGGTTGGTGAGGGTAGTGGCAGGTGAAGGTGTGGCTGCGTGGGAGCGGTTGGTGAGCTGACGAGGCTGCGGTGCGACGGCCCAGTTGCTCCCGCGTTTCGGCGAACGGGCCGTCGGTCGTCGTGACCGCGCCGTTCGCGGGGCGGATGACGGTGGCGGCGTGCGAGGGGCGCAAACCGCCGACGAACACCCAGGCACCGGCGGTTTTCATGTCGTCGGTGCCTGGGTCGGTGCAAGCCGTCTGGGCGGCCAGCTCCTCGCCGGTCTCCAGCGTGGTTTCGCCTCCCAGGACGGCCAGCAGGTACTGCTTCACGGCGAACTCCCCTGGCGGGGTCTCTTGCCTTGGTTATCAACGCGCGCGACTCCATGAGACACCTCGGCAAGAAGAATTTCTCACCGTTCCTTGGAGACGGTCGCCAGTAGCTCCGGACCCCGCGTCACCAGTCGTTGCTGGGCGAGCGAACCCCACCACCATGCCAGCGCGATGCCGGTCGCGATTCCGGCTGGGATGCCGAGCCACTGCAGTACCGGCAGGTCTGCCAGCTTTCCGGCCACGCCCAGTGCCACCACCGGCAGCGCGCCGAGCACGATGAGCAGTGTGGTCGCCAGCATCAGGGCGGCTCGGGCGCACCCGGGGCGTCCGCCGGAGGACCATGGGCTGCCGCTTCGGCGTTGATCCGGCAAGGGGAAGGCCAGGAAGACTGATTGCAGCATCAGGACTCCGGCACCGGCGCCCAGCGTTGCGGGGACCAAGCCTAGGACCCACGGGTACGCGCCTGGTACGCCGGTGACGCCGGGCAGGACCAGGGCCAGCACCAAAGCCACGGGGGCGACGATCAGGACCCACGCCAGTTGGCGGCCGCGGATGTCGGCTCGTTCGGCGCCGGGGACGACCAGTGTGTGCCACAGGGCGCTGCCGTCCATTCCGTACAGGTTGCCGGACTGCATCGAGGCGAAAAGGACTACTGCGACACCGAAATACGGCAGCATCACGGATTGGCCGCCCCCGCCGGACAGGGCTGGGACGACGGTGATGACGAAGCCGATCAGCAGCGTCGACAGGAGGGCGACGCGGCGGCGGGCGTCTCGCCACCAGGTGTGCAGTTCCTTGCGGGCCACGGCGCCGACCGGGGTCGCGGGCAGCAGGCTGCGTCGCGTGCGGGTGCTCTTCGCGCGGGTTCGGGAGGCTCCGCGGAACGACGGCGTGGTGACCTGGCGGGCCAGCAGCGCGCCCCAGAGCACGACCAGAACCGCTACGACGCCGAGCAGTGCGGCGAAGAGGCCGCCGACCGTGCCCCAATTCCCGACTCCGGCCGCGTGTACCGCGAGCGTGCCCCAACCGGACGGGAGGGCGTGCATGACGCTGACGAAGCCGGGCATCTGACCGGTGACGATCGCCGGGCCGACGCTCCGCATCACGTAGTTGACCGCGACGCCGGACAACCCGGTGAGCGCTACCAGGATGATGCCGAGTTCCTTGCCCTTGCGCGACGTCAGCAGCGTGCCCAGCGCGGCCATCACCACGCGGTACAGCAGCACCACGAACGCCAGCTGCAGCACGGTGAACACGAGACCGACGAGCGCGGCGCCGGCGCCGAACCGCAGGCCGTAGAACACCAAGCCGAGGAACGCCAGCAGGCTCACCACTGCGGTGACGCCCACGAAGCTCGCCGCGAGCAGGCCGACCGCCAGCTTGCGGCGGCCGATCGGCAGCAGTGCGAAGTGTTCCGGCCGCAGGGTGTCGTCGCCGCCGCCGGTCGCGATCGGCGCGAGCACCCAGCCTGCCATCCAGACCGCGTAAATCGAGGTGAGCAGGTCGACGGTGATCCGCGCTTCCGGAGCCGGGAACACCGCGATGCCGATCGTGAACAGGGCCGCCAGCAGACCGAAGAGGCCGCCGACGATCATTCCGGCGATCTGTCGGCCGCGGAGGGAGTTGCGCAGGACTCGGAGCTTTAGCCGGATGAGGATGCCGATCATGCTGGCCCCTCCGTTCCGCTGGTCTGCGCGTCGGCGATCCGTCGTCCGCGCAGCGAATCGCGCGGGACCCGCGGCTTCAGTCGGGTGAGGACGCCGATCATGCTGGCCCCTCCGTTCCGCTGGTCCGCGCGTCGGGGATCTGCCGTCCGCGCAGTGAATCGCGCAGGACCCGCGGCTTCAGTCGGTCGAGGACGCCAACCACGCCAGCCCCTCCGTTCCGCCCGTCCTGCCGCCGACGATGTGCACGAACGCGTCTTCCAGCGTGCCTTCGCCCCGCACGTCAGCCACTGCGCCCGCGGCGACGACGCGTCCGCGTGTGATCACCGCGACGTGGCTGCACAGCTGTTCCACCAACGCCATCACGTGGCTCGACAGCACGACCGCGCCACCGGAGGCGACGAATCGCTGCAGGATCGTGCGGATCGTCGACGCGGAAACCGGGTCGACCGCCTCGAACGGCTCGTCCAGCACCAGCAGCCGCGGGCCGTGCAGCAGCGCCGTCGCGAGGCCGATCTTCTTGCGCATCCCTGCGGAATAGTCGATGACGAGGGTGCGCTCGGCGTCCGTCAGCTCCAGCACGCCGAGCAGTTCCTGGGCGCGTTCGGCGACCGTGTCCGGGGCGAGCCCGCGCAGCAGGCCCATGTATGTGAGCAGTTCCCGTCCGGTGAGCCGTTCCGGAATGGACAGTCCGTCCGGAAGAACGCCGATCAGGCTTTTCGCCCGTTCCGGTTCCCGCCACACGTCCACGCCGAACACGCGCGCTTCGCCGGCGTCCGGCCGAAGCAGGCCGACCGCCATCGACAGCGACGTCGTTTTCCCGGCTCCGTTGGGGCCTACGAGGCCGAAGAACGACCCCCGCGGCACTTCAAGCCGCACATCGTCTACTGCCAGCGTGGTCCCGAACCGTTTGGTGAGTCCGTAAAGCCCCATGGCCGCGTCGTCGGACACCGGTTCCCCCTTCCCGTGGTGTGCGCACGACTGTACGCGGGGTCACCGACAAAAAGCGGGCGGAGTGGTGTCGGAAAGCCGTGGATCCGGGGTCCCGGACATCGCGAGCATCCCGCGCACCGCGCGCACGAGCTTGGGCCACGAAGTGGGCTTCCGGACGTCGTACGCGCGCAGCAGCTGCCGGAGCATGGTGAGCGTGTCGAAGTAAATGCGTTCGCACACCAGCTGTTCGTCCGCGTCGAAGAGGAAGTACGCGGTCATCCGGACCCGGAACCGCTGCCCGGTGGGCGGGATCTTCCCGAGCGGCCCGCGATGCGTGCCGAGAAGCCAGAATTCGACGACTACCGCATCCGCGCTGTGGCGCAGAGCGATGATTTCGTGGTCTTGATCGGGAAAAGCGCGGCGCGTTTCGTCGTAGTAGCCGCGCACGGCGGAATCGCCGTCGTGCACGGTCATCGTCGGCACGATCTCGTAGTGCGGATGCGGGAACGTCGCCAGCACGTCATCCCAGTCCTGGCGCACCTCGTCGTGGAAGTGGTCGAGGACGAGCTTTTGCCGGGCACGCAGCACTTCGGGCGCGGGGATGGCCAACGGGTCCACGGGTTCCTCCAGACCAGGGGAGCGAAGCCGCAATTTAATCCACACTGTGGGTTTACCGCAAGTGCGCCATGATGGAGCCGTGAACACCACGACGCGCCGGGGACGCCCGCGCAAGGGAGACGCCAGGCTGTCGCGGGAGGCGATCCTGACGGCCGCGCTGGAAGTGGTCGACGCCGACGGGGCGGCGGCGGTGAGCATGCGGACCGTCGCGCAGCGTCTCGGCGTGGACGCGAAGAGCCTCTACCACCACATCGACGGCAAAGAGGCCTTGCTCGACGCCGTCGCCGGACACGTACTGGGCGGGATCGACCTTCCGGAGCTCACCGGGCAGCCCGAAGCGGATCTCCGCGTGATCGCCCAGGCCTTCCGGAAAGCCACCCGCGCGCACCCGCAGGCCGCCGCGTTGGTCCTAACCAGACAGTTGCCGTCGATCGCCGCGCTCGCTCCGGTCGAGGCGGTGCTTTCGGTGCTGCGCAAGGCAGGTGCGTCACCGGAAGAGGCGGTGCACCTGCTGCGCTCGCTCCTGGCCGTCGTCGTCGGCTCGCTCCTGCGCGAGGCGGGCGCGGGACCGGCTTTCGGCGTCACCGACGAAGCCGGGATCGCCCACCGCCGCGCCGAATTGGAGCAGACCGAACTTCCCGCCGTGGTCGAATCCGCGCCGCATCTGGCGCGGTGCGATCACGAAGCGGAGTTCGCTTTCGCCGTCGACCTCGCGGTAGCCGCCACGATGCAGCGACTCGCTACTCCCCGCAGGTGATCTTCGGCTGCGGGTTGTAGCGGACCGACCGCGTGTGCCGCGAAACTTCCCGGCCCGACGAGGCGTCGCGCAGGATCCGGGTGTCGCTCGCGGTGAAACCGGGCGCGCCGTTGGACGCGTGGCAGCTCTCCGCCGGACCCGGTTTCGTCGGCGGCGGCGTCGGATTCGTGCGCTCGCCGGGGACCGATTCGACCGTGTACCGCTTGGTGCCCCACAGTTTCACGGTGATCGACGACGGCGTCCAGACGGTCTGGATCGCGACGCCGGTGTCCGAGTCGTTGGTGAATTTCAGGTCGATCACGCTGGCGCCGTTGGGGTTCTGGAACACCGTCGCCTCGCGCGCGGCCGGGTAGCGGCTGATGTAGTAGCTGTGTTCCTTGTGCCCGGCGTCCTTCATCCCGGAGAAGTACGCCGCGTTGTACAGCGTGGTGGCGAACTGCGAAATGCCGCCGCCGACCTCGCGGGCGGGCGCGCCGTTCTCGATCACGCCGGCCTCGACGTAGCCCTGCGGACGCCCGCGCGGACCGGTGAATCCGTTGAGGCTGAACGTTTCTCCCGGCTTCACGATCGCGCCGTTCACCTTCTCGGCGACTACCCGGATGTTCGTGCCGGAGTCGGCGGCGAACCCGCCGGTGGTGAACTCGCCGATGACTTCCTTGACGCCCAGCTTGTCCGCCTGCTCGGTGGTCACCTTCGCGGGCGTCTTCTTGTAGATCGCCTTGAGCTCGCGGCTGTCGGTCTGCTTCAGCGTGTTCGGCAGCGGCTTGAGGCTCTGCTCCCAGTCGACCGTGTTGCCGTCCGCGGACGGCTCGACGACCGGTTTCCCGCCGGAGAACGCGATGGCCGCGTCCTTGCCCTCCTGCTCGGTGGACTTCAGCTGCGGCGCGAGCGCGTCGGTGACCTTCTTCGGGTCGATCTGCGGGGCGAGGCCGCCGCCGTCGCCGGGCACGAACGTGAGCGCGCCGGCGATCTGCTCCGGCGTCAGCGTCGCGTCCGCGCCTTCGCCTTTGACGATGACCGGCGCGGACACCGCGGGCTTGGCGAATTCGGTGAGTGCGCGCTGAACGCCCTCGGCGGTGGTGCGCACCGGCGTCGGTGTGACCGGAAGCGTCAGTTCGCTGCCCGAAGCCCAGCCGCTCAGCACCTTCGCCCGCGCCGCCGCGACGTCCAGCTTCTGCCCGACCTGCGGCGGGACCGCGACCGGCGTGGTGCCGTCGAATCGGATCGTGCCCTCGGCGGGCGCCCGGTCGACACGGCCGCGCAGGTCCTCGAGCGCCGGGTCGAGCTTCGCCGCCTCGACGTGCGACACGACGCCCAGTTCCCGCGTGCTGAAGAACGACGCGAGCCGGGTGAAGGGGTTGATCGGCTGGTCGCCCGCCTGGTCGAGGGTGCCGCTCCAGTCGAGCCCCAGCCCGGCCTCGGTCGGCGACAGCTTGGTGTGCGCGTTGCCCGCGGTGACCGTGAGCGGCTGGGTGAGCCGGGGCTCGATCTTCCCGCGCAGCTCGCGTTCGGCGACCGGCCGCTCCAGCCCGCCGACGTCCACGCCGGCCACGACGACGCCGCGCGGCACCCGGCCCTGGCTGGTCAGCAGGTCGATGAGGTACGCGACGACCAGGACGCCGAGCACGCCGCCGCTGATCCAGCCGGCTTTGCGCAGGCCGCGCCTTCGCGGCGGGGACGGAGGTTCCTCCGGTGGTACGACCGGCAGGACCTCGGTCTGGTCACTGTCGGTTTCCGGCCAGCGCGGTTCGTACTGCACCTCACGACCCCTTCGATTCGCTGCGGTCAGGGGCACAGCGTACGGGCCGAGCCGGACATGCCGGACTACTGCCCCCAGGGGAACAAACCGGTCACCCAGCGTCGTGAGTGGCGATGCCGGTTAGAACCGGCGCCAGCACTCACGAGGGTCACCCAGCGTCCGGTTCCGGATTGGCGCCGGCGCGGGCGAGGAAGTCGAAGTCGCAGCCCTCGTCGGCCTGCGTGATGTGCTCCGCGTACAGCGCACCGTAACCCCGCTCGAACCGCGGCGCAGGGGCGGCCCACGAGGCGAGACGACGCTCCAGTTCGGCCTCGTCGACCTCCAGCTGCAACGTCCGCGCGGGCACGTCCAGGGTGATCAGGTCGCCGTCGCGGACCAGCGCGAGCGGCCCGCCGACGTGCGATTCCGGTGCCACGTGCAGCACGCACGCGCCGTAACTGGTGCCGCTCATCCGGGCGTCGGAGATCCGCACCATGTCCCGTACGCCTTGTTCCAGCAGGTGCGCCGGGATCGGCAGCATGCCGTATTCGGGCATGCCCGGACCGCCGAGCGGCCCGGATCCGCGCAGCACCAATACGGAATCGGCGGTGATGCCCAGTGCCGGGTCGTCGATGCGCTTCTTCAGGTCCTGGTAGTTGTCGAAAACCACTGCCGGACCGGTGTGGGTGAGCAGAGCGGGGTCGGCGGCGATGTGCTTGATCACTGCGCCGCCGGGCGCGAGGTTGCCGCGCAGCACGGCCACGCCGCCCTCGCTGGCGACCGGGTTGTCGCGCGGGCGGATCACGTCGTCGTTGTGCACGCGGGCGTCGGCGAGCGAGTCGGCGAGCGGACGTCCGGTGACGGTGACCCGGTCGAGGTGCAGCAGGTCGGTCAAGCGGGACAGCAGCCCGGGCAGGCCGCCCGCGTAGTAGAAGTCCTCCATCAGCCAATCACCGCCGGGCCGGATGTTCGCCAGCACCGGCACGCGGCGGGCGATCGCGTCGAAATCCTGCAGGGACAAGGAAATCCCGCTGCGGCCGGCCATCGCGATCAGGTGGATCACCGCGTTGGTCGACCCGCCGAGCGCCAGCACGGTGGTGATCGCGTCGGCGTACGCGCGCTCGTCAACGATCTTCGCGATCGTGAGGTCTTCCCACACCATGTCCACGATGCGCGCGCCGCTCGCCGCCGCCATCCGGTGGTGCGCGGAATCGACCGCCGGGATCGAGGCCGCGCCGGGCAGCGTCAGCCCGAGCACCTCGGCGGCGGACGTCATGGTCGACGCGGTCCCCATCGTCATGCAGTGGCCGGGGGAGCGGGCCAGGCCGCGTTCCAGTTCGGCCAGTTCGCGGTCGCCGATCGTGCCCGCGCGCCGTTCGTCCCAGTACTTCCACATGTCGGTGCCGCTGCCGAGCACCTCGCCGCGCCAGTTTCCGCGCAGCATCGGGCCCGCGGGCACGAAAATCGACGGCAGCCCGGCGCTCGCCGCGCCCATCAGCAGCGCCGGGGTGGTCTTGTCGCAGCCGCCCATCAGCACCGCGCCGTCGACCGGATACGACCGCAGCAGTTCCTCGGTCTCCATCGCCAGCAGATTCCGGTACAGCATCGGCGTCGGCTTCTGATACGTCTCCGACAGCGTCGCCACCGGGAACTCCAGCGGGAACCCGCCCGCCTGCCACACGCCGCGCTTGACCTGCTCCGCGCGTTCGCGCAGGTGCTGGTGGCACGGGTTGATGTCGCTCCAGGTGTTGAGGATGCCGATCACCGGCTTCCCGAGGTGTTCTTCGGGCTCGTAGCCGAGCTGCCGGGCGCGGGTGCGGTGGCTGAAGTTCCGCAGGTCGCCGCCGCCGAACCAGCGGTGGCTGCGCAGGTCCTCGGGTGCCTTCATTGCTGCGCGTCCTCTCGGTCGACGGATGGCATCTGATATATGATCGTACGTGTCGACGCTCGGAGACGCCCGCCTGGTTGAATGTGCGGGGACGAGCGCGAAAGCCAGGAGGGTCGGCATGCCGTCCACGTTCAGCCTCCCCGCCTCCCGCACCGAGGTGGTGCTGGAGGAGATCCGGCGCGGCATTCTCGCCCGCGAGCTGGTGCCCGGTCAGCAGCTGGTGGAGGCGGAGCTGGCCGCGCGGCTCGGGGTCTCGAAGACGCCGGTGCGCGAGGCGCTCAAGGTGCTGTCCAACACCGGGCTGGTCACGTTCAGCCCGTACAAGGGCGCGTCGGTGTGCGTGGTCGACGCGGAGCTGGCGCGCTCGGTCTACGACGTGCGGATGGTGCTGGAACCGGAAGCGCTGCGCCGCGCGGTGCGGGCGGCGGACCGGGAGTCGTTCGACGAGGCCGCGCAGATTCTCAAGGAAGCGTCGGCCGCGGATGCCGACCAGACCACGTTGAGCCTGCTCAACCGGCGGTTCCACCGCGCGCTGTACGCGGGCTGCGGCAACCCGCTGATGGTGTCGATGCTGGACGACCTGCGCGACCGCGCCGCGCTGATCACCGTGGTCGGCTGGGACGCGAATCCCAGTTGGCGCAAGGAATGGAACGAGCACAAGGCGGTGCTCGCCGCCGCGCGGAAGGGCGACGAGGACGGCGCGGCCGAGCTGCTGCGCGCGCACATCGCGGCGTTCCTCGACCACGTGCTCGAGGCGATCGGGGAGGAGTGACGGCGTGCGGTTGCTGCTCGTCGCGGACACCCACCTGCCGAAGCGGGCGAAGGAACTGCCCGCGCAGGTCTGGGACGAGGTCGCGAAGGCCGACGTCGTGGTGCACGCGGGCGACTGGGTCGACGTGGACACCCTCGACGCTCTTGAGACCCGCAGCGCGCGGCTGATCGGCGTGTACGGCAACAACGACGGTCCTGAACTGCGGAAACGTCTGCCCGAAGTGGCGAGGGAGACGCTGGAGGGCGTCCGGGTGGCGGTCGTCCACGAAACCGGCGACGCGAAGGGCCGGGCGGCTCGCTGCGACGCGTTGTATCCGGACGTCGACGTGCTGATCTTCGGGCACAGCCACATCCCGTGGGACACGGTGACGCCCGGCGGGCTGCGACTGCTCAACCCCGGCTCGCCCACCGACCGGCGGCGGCAGCCGTTCTGCACCTACCAGACCGCCGAGATCAAGAACGGCCGTCTCGGCGACGTCGAGTTGCACGAGCTGCCTCGGCGCGGCTGAGCGGGTAAAACAGGAGGCATGGACCCGGCCCGTGCGCTGCGCGACATCGCCTTCCAGCTCGAACGCGCCGGCGAACCGACTTACCGCGTGCGCGCCTTCCGTCAGGCCGCCGCTGTGGTCGACAGGCTCTCCGAAGACGAGCTGGCGTCGCGCGTCGGCGCGAAGACGCTTCAGGCATTGAAGGGGATCGGCAAAGCCACTGCTGGCGTCATCGAGGACGCGTGGCACGACCGTACGCCCACGTACGCGACGAAGCTGCCCGAAAGCATGCTGCCGGACGGCGGTGCGCTGCGTACGGCGCTTCGCGGCGACTGTCACACGCACTCCGACTGGTCCGACGGCGGCAGCCCGATCCTCGAGATGGCCGAGACGGCACGCGACCTGGGGCACGAGTGGATCGTGCTCACCGACCATTCGCCGCGGCTCACCGTCGCGCGCGGTCTGTCTCCGGAACGGCTGCGGGCGCAGATGGACGAGGTCGCGCGAGTGAACGAGCAACTGGCGCCGTTTCGCCTGCTGCACGGCATCGAGGTCGACATCCTCGACGACGGCGCGCTCGACCAGACCGAGGAGCTGCTGGACCGGCTCGACTTCGTGGTGGCGAGCGTGCACTCGAAACTGCGGATGCCCGCGCGGGAGATGACGCCGCGGATGCTGGCCGCCGTCGAGAACCCGCACGTCCGCGTGCTGGGGCACTGCACCGGACGGCTGGTCGGCGGGCGCAGCAGGCCGGAGTCGCAGTTCAACTCGGAGAAGGTCTTCACCGCGTGCCGGGAGAACGGCGTGGCGGTGGAGATCAACTCGCGGCCGGACCGGCTCGACCCGCCGATGCGGTTGCTGCGCCAGGCCGTCGAGCTGGGCTGCGAGTTCGCGATCGACAGCGACGCGCACGCGCCCGGCCAGCTCGATTGGCAGGCTTACGGCTGCGAGCGCGCGGAAAAGGCGGGCATCGGACCGGACCGGGTCGTCAACACGCGGACGGCCGATCAGTTACTGCGATGACCGCGCGGGATCGAGCCAGCGCAGCACCGCGATCAGGTCGTCTTGCGCGAGAGCGACACAGCCCGCGGTCGGCCCGCCGGTGGACACGTGCAGAAAGAACGCCGAACCGGCCTTCGCGCGCAACGCCGATTCCTTGCGCGCCGACGTCCGCTGGGTACGGGCCGAGCTCCCGTACCCAGCGGTCGCCGTCGCGGTCCCACGCGGAGGCGGAGTGCGAGAACCTGCTGCGGGCTCAGTTGATCTCGTACGGGTCGCCGTAGACCTTCCACTTCAGCGGCGTGTGCAGATCGAGGTTGCCGTCGTTGAGGAACACCAGCTGCTCGGTGTCGACGCGGGAGGTGTCCGCATGCGCTTCCTCCTTCTTCATGACCACCTTGCGCGCGTCGAGGAACGCCTTGAGGTAGGCGGTTTCGTCGCCGCCCTGGGACGGCGGCTTCGCCTGCGACAGCGCGGCGTCGCGGATGCCGCCGAAGCTGTCGGTGCTCGTGCCGGGGCCGTGCATCACGATGGCGTCGTAGTAGATGAACTGGCCGAGCGCGCCGAGACCGTCGGACTTGCCTTGGTTCACCGCCGGGTCGAAGTACACGCGGTCGCGCTCGCTGTTCTGCGCGGCCTGGAATTCCTCGGTGCCTGCGGCTTGCTTCCACGCGCTTTCGAAGGCCGAGCCGAGACCCTCGTGCGAATCGGAGCCGTTGACCTTTTCCAGCGCGGGCAGGAACTTCGCCAGCGGGTTGTCCGGCACGGACTTGGTGTAGGCCTGCACGAGTTCGAGCATGTCGCCGGTGCCCGAGCAGAACCCGATGATGCCCGCGGTGTACCCGCGTCCGTCGCCGATGTCCTCGATGTAGGAGTACTGCTTCTTCCAGTCGAGCGACGAGTTTTCCGCGCTCGACACCAGCTGCATCGCGATCTCTTTTTTCTCCGGGGACGCGAGGTCGCTGCCCGAGCCGAGCACCGAGGACGCCGAAGCGGCGAGCGGGGCGGGCACGGCGGCGGCCGAGAGAGCGGGAGTGCTGAGGACTAGAGCGAGGGCCGAGGCAGCCGTGAGACCGGCGGCCAGCGCGGGCCGCATCGTCTTGCGCATGGGGGGAATCCCTTTCCGCGGTACGTGGGCAAGGCGGCCGGACCGGCGAATGAACCGGTTCCGGGTACTGCTGCGGCGTAGCGCCACGATAACCGAGCGTGAAGCGGCGAGGCAAGGGATACGAAAATTTTTCACGGATGTGAACATCTATGGTCCACTGTGGACGATGCAGGTTGCCTGAAGCAGACCGGAAAATGACCGGGGCCACGGGATCCGGCAGTCATCTGTCTACTGTGGACTCGCGGTCGAGCTCCCGGCGAACCTTAAAGACATGGTAAACTCGCCCCGAGATGACGACTGCTGCCGCCGCTCCCGCGCCGCGGCACCGGTCCATCCTCGTGCTGCTGCTCGCCGCGCTGCTCCTGCTCGGCGTAGCGGTCCCCGGGCCAGGACCGGCGGGCCCGCGTCCGCACGACGCCGAACCCGCCCTGGTCCAGGAACAGGGCCCGCATCTCGTCGCCGCGCATCCGCTGCCGCTCGCCGACGCTCCCGGCGAGATCCGCCTCGCCCGGCCGGATTGGTGCACCGTCCCGTTTTCCGCCGCACCGCCGGTTGAGCTGGACCGCGCGCCCGCAGCCGCCGCGGCACGCGCTCCTCCGGATTGCTGAGTACTCGTTTCCCACCTGTACCCGGCTCTCAAGAGGATTTCATGAGCAACGGTCATGCTTTGCTGGCCGTCGGCGGCGCGTTTCTCGCCGCCGGCGCCCTCGCCCGCGTCGGCGCCCGGATCGGGCTGCCCACGATTCCCCTGTTCATGCTGGCCGGTTTCGTCTTCGGCCCGCACACTCCCGGACTGTCCCTTGTGGACGATCCGGCCGAGTTCGGCGTACTGGCCGGGCTCGGTCTCGTGTTCCTGCTCTTCTATCTGGGACTGGAGTTCTCGCTCGACGACCTCGCCCGCGGCGGCGCCAGACTCGCCGGCGCGGGGGTGGCCTACCTCGTGCTGAACATCGGCGGCGGGCTCGCGTTCGGCTTCGTGCTCGGCTGGGGCACGCGCGAGGCGCTGGTGATCGCGGGCGCGATCGGGATCTCGTCGTCGGCCATCGTCACCAAACTGCTCCTGGAAACCCGGCGGATGAACAACCGGGAATCCCGCCTCATCATGGGCATCGTCGTGCTCGAAGACCTGTTCCTCGCGCTGTACCTGGCGTTGCTGCAGCCGGTGCTCAGCGGTGCGGACGGCTTCGGCGCGGCGCTCGCCGACTTCGGCAAGGCGTTCGGCTTCCTGCTCGTGCTCGCCGCACTGGCGCGCTGGGGCGGGCGGCTCGTGTCGCGGCTCTTCGGTTCGGCGGACGACGAACTGCTCACCGTCTGCTTCGTCGGCGTGGCCGTGCTCGGTGCCGCGGTGGCCGAGGAGGTGGGCGTGTCCGACGCGATCGGCGCGTTCATGGTCGGCATGATGCTCGGCAACTCCCAGGTCGCGCCGCGGGTGCACAAGCTGGTGCTGCCGCTGCGGGACGCGTTCGGAGCGTTGTTCTTCTTCATCTTCGGGCTGTCGATCGACCCGGGCGCGGTCGGCACGGTCGTCCTCCCGGTGCTCGCCGCGGTCGCCCTGACGCTGGTGCTGAATCTCGCCGCCGGCGCGTTCGCCGCCCGGCTGCACGGCTTCGATCGGCAGGAGGGCGTGAACATCGGCCTGACCGTGCTCACCCGGGGCGAGTTCTCGCTCGTCTTGGCGACGATGGCGACCGCTGCTGGGCTGGATTCGCGGGTGGCCCCGTTTGTCGCCGGGTACGTGCTGCTCCTGGCCGTGATCGGCCCGCTCGCGGTGCTCCGCTCGGACCGGCTGACCTGGCTGCTTCCGGCCAAGCTCGTGCGGCCGCGTCCGGCCCCGGTGCCGTGAGCCGGGGACGCCGGGCTGTCGCTCGCGGCATATTCGGAAGCCACGACGGTCACGCACGGCTATCCTTGGCCCAAGTATGTCCACTCCAGCCCCCTACGCAGAGCTGCGCGCCCAGCTGCCCGAATTGATGCTGCGCGACGAGCACCGGCTGCGCCGTCGTCTCGACGGCGCGCGCCGGTCTCGCGACAAGCAGCAGACGGCCGAGCGCATCGCCGCCGATGTCGAAACGGCGCTGCTGCGCGTGCAGCAGCGCCGCGAAAGCGTGCCGAAGATCGAGTACCCCGCCGAGCTGCCGGTCAGCAGGCTCAAGGACGAGATCGGCGACGCGATCCGCGACCACCAGGTGGTGATCGTCGCGGGGGAGACCGGGTCGGGCAAGACCACGCAGCTGCCGAAGATCTGCCTCGAGCTGGGCCGCGGCGTGCGCGGGCAGATCGGGCACACCCAGCCGCGCCGGCTGGCCGCGCGCACGGTCGCCGACCGCATCGCCAGCGAGCTGAAGACCGAACTGGGCGACACCGTCGGCTACAAGGTCCGGTTCACCGACCAGTCCGGCCAGGACACCCTGGTCAAGCTGATGACCGACGGCATCCTGCTGGCCGAGATCCAGACCGACCGGATGCTGCGCCAGTACGACACGCTGATCATCGACGAGGCGCACGAGCGCAGCCTCAACATCGACTTCATCCTCGGCTACCTCAAGCAGCTGCTGCCGCGCCGTCCCGACCTGAAGGTGATCATCACCTCGGCGACCATCGACCCGGAGCGGTTCTCGCGGCACTTCGACGACGCGCCGATCGTCGAGGTCTCCGGCCGGACCTACCCGGTCGAGGTGCGCTACCGGCCGCTCGTGGACCCGGACGATCCCGAGGGCGACCCGGACCGCGACCAGACGCAGGCGATCGCCGAGGCGGTCCAGGAGCTGTCCGGCGAAGGCCCCGGCGACATCCTCGTCTTCCTCTCCGGGGAACGCGAGATCCGCGACACCGCGGACGTGCTGAACCGGCTGGAGCTGCGGAACACCGAGGTGCTGCCGCTGTACGCGCGGCTGTCCGCGGCTGATCAGCACCGCGTGTTCCAGCGGCACACCGGACGGCGGATCGTGCTGGCCACGAACGTCGCCGAGACGTCGCTGACCGTGCCGGGGATCAAGTACGTGATCGACCCGGGCACCGCGCGCATCTCGCGCTACAGCCACCGGACGAAGGTGCAGCGGCTGCCGATCGAGGCGGTTTCGCAGGCGTCGGCGAACCAGCGCAAGGGCCGGTGCGGGCGTACCTCGGACGGCATCTGCATCCGGCTGTACTCCGAGGAAGACTTCGAGTCCCGGCCGGAGTTCACCGATCCGGAGATCCTGCGGACGAACCTCGCGTCGGTCATCCTGCAGATGACGTCGCTCGGCCTCGGCGACATGAACGCGTTCCCGTTCGTCGAACCGCCGGACCGCCGCCAGGTCACCGACGGCGTCCAGCTGCTGCAGGAGCTCGGCGCGTTCGAGACCGGCGATTCCTCGAAGCTCACCGAGGTCGGCCGCAAGCTCGCGCTGCTGCCGGTGGACCCGCGGATGGGCCGGATGGTGCTGGAGGCGGCGCGGAACGGCTGCGTGCGCGAGGTCATGATCATCGCCGCCGCACTGTCCATTCAGGACCCGCGCGAACGGCCCGCGGAGAAGCAGCAGGCCGCCGACGCGCAGCACGCCCGGTTCGCCGATCCGACCTCGGACTTCCTCTCCTACCTCAAGCTGTGGGAGTACGTCAGCGAACAGCAGAAGACGCTGACCGGCAACCAGTTCCGCCGGATGTGCCGCACCGAGTACCTGAACTACCTGCGGATCCGCGAGTGGCAGGACATCTTCGGCCAGCTGCGCCAGCTCGCCAAGCCGCTCGGCATCACGCTCAGCACCACGCCCGCCGAACCGCAGCACGTGCACACGGCGCTGATTTCCGGGCTGCTGTCGCACATCGGGCTCAAGGACCCGGCGAAGGGCGACTACCTCGGCGCGCGCGGGGCCCGGTTCTCGGTGTTCCCGGGTTCGGCGCTGTTCAAGAAGCAGCCGCGCTGGGTGATGTCGGCGGAGCTGGTGGAGACGTCGCGGCTGTGGGGCCGGGTCAACGCGCGGATCGAGCCGGACTGGGTCGAACCGCTCGCGCAGCACGTCGTGAAGCGTTCGTATTCGGAGCCGCACTGGGAGCGCAAACAGGGCGCGGTGATGGCGACCGAGAAGGTGACGCTGTACGGCGTGCCGCTCGTCGCCGACCGGCGCGTGAACTACGGCCGGATCGACCCGGAGATCTCGCGCGCGATGTTCATCCGGCACGCGCTGGTCGAGGGCGACTGGCACACGAACCACCGGTTCTTCGCCGAGAACCGGGCGCTGCTGGACGAGGTCGAGGACCTGGAGAACCGCGCCCGGCGGCGCGACATCCTGGTGGACGACCAGACGCTGTACGAGTTCTACGACGCGCGAGTGCCCGAGGACATCGTGTCCGTGCGGCATTTCGACAGCTGGTGGAAGAAGGCGCGGCGGAACGAGCCGGACCTGCTGTCGTTCGAGAAGTCCATGCTCATCAACGAGGTCGCGGGCGCGGTCCGCGAATCGGACTACCCGGACTCGTGGACGCAGGGCACGCACGTTTTCAAGCTGACCTACCAGTTCGAGCCCGGCGCGGACGCCGACGGCGTGACCGTGCACATCCCGCTGCCGGTGCTGAACCAGGTGACGCCGGACGGGTTCGACTGGCAGGTGCCCGGCCTGCGCGGCGAACTGGCGACGCAGCTGATCAAATCGCTGCCGAAAGCGTTGCGGCGCAACTTCGTCCCGGCTCCGGACACGGCCGCCGACGCGTTGACGCGAATGTCCCCTTCGGACGGTCCGCTGCTCGACATCCTCGGCGACGAACTGCACGCGATGCGCGGCATTGACATCCCCCACACGGCGTGGGATCTCTCGACGGTGCCGGACCACCTCCGGATCACCTTCCGCGTGGTGGACGAGCGCGGCAAGCGGGTGGCCGAGGGCAAGGACCTGGACGAGCTGAAGCGCCGTCTCGCTCCGCGCGTGCGGGAGACGATTTCCAAGGCCGCCAACAGTATCGAGAAGGCAGGCTTGGTGCAGCCGTCGTTTGGTGAGCTGCCGAAGGTGTTCGCCTCCACCCGGCGCGGCCACGACGTGAAGGCGTACCCGGCGCTGGTGGACGAGGGCGCGTCGGTGGCCGTGCGGCTGCTGGACACGCCCGCTGAACAGCAACACGCGATGTGGTCCGGCACGCGGCGGATGCTGCGGCTGAACCTGAACTCGCCGATGAAGTTCATTACGCGGTCGCTGTCGAACTCCTCGAAGCTCGTGCTGAACCGCAACCCGCACGGCAGCGTCGCGGGCCTGCTGGAGGACTGCGTCGACTGCGCGGTCGACGCGCTGATGGCCGCGGCGGGCGGCCCGGTCTGGGACGAGGCGGGTTTCGCGGCGCTGCTGGAAAAGGTGCGCGCGGGGTTGAACCCGAAGGTGCTGGAAGTGCTGACGGAGGTCGAGCGGATCCTGCGCGCGGCCATCGACGTGGAGACTCGTCTCGCGGACACTCGCGGCCCGGCCGAATCGCTGGCGGACATCCGCGGTCAGCTGGACGGTTTGGTGCACGCGGGCTTCGTGACGGAGACCGGCGCCGCGCGGCTGCCCAACGTGGTCCGGTACCTGCGCGGCATCGAGCGGCGGCTGGAGAAGCTGCCGCTTGAGCAGACGCGCGACCTGCAGCGGATGGCGGACGTCGCCTGGATCACGAAGGAGTACGAGGACGCGATGGCCACGTTGCCGCCGGGGACGTCGTCGCCCGCCCTGGCGGAGGTGCGGTGGATGATCGAGGAACTGCGGGTGAGCTTCTTCGCGCAGACACTGGGGACGGCGCATCCGGTGTCGTTGAAGCGGATCACGAAGGCGTTGGACGAGGCGCTGGCGTAGCCGTCACTTCACCAGGAGCGTGATGGTGGCGGCACCGGCGGAAACCGTTCCGGCGACGGCGGAAAGCGAGGCTGCCACTCCCTTCACGTTGCCGAGCATCCTTCCGAGGGCTTTCGCTGGTGCTTGCGCCTTGAACGCCATTTTGAGCTTCTGCCATTTGTGCTGCCGGATGTGGCAGCCGAGCAGGATGCCGTTGGCGTTGTTGCGGCAGAACTCGTTCTTCCTGGTGTTCGCGACGCCCGGCCCGATCGACGGGATCGCCCACAGGGCGATGACCGCGATGAAGGCAAGAAAGCTCCAGAAGCTGCCAAGTGTGCGTTGTGTTTTTCTCCCTGCCATGGCGCACGACGGTACTGATCATTTCCGATCCGCGGATAGCGCCTTTGCGGTGGAATGTCCCGCAGCGAGTGCGACCGACGGAAACCCCGCGTCCCCCGAACGGATTTCCCGGGTGCCGCCATGTGGTTGCTGGGAAACATGAGTCAGCTGATCACTTCGCCTCCGCGTAATTGTCCACCGATTTCGCTTCCATGGGAAATCGCACCGGGCACGCCTCGCCGAAGACCAGCCGGGCCGCTTCCTGGATCGCTGTCTCCACGATTTCCGCGACCTCATCAGCCAGCTCCGCAGGGGCATGCACGATCACCTCGTCGTGCAGGAAGAACACCAGATGCGCCGGTTCGGGCAGCCGACCGCGCAAGGTAGCCAGCAGGACCGCCGTCAGGTCAGCCGCACTCGCCTGCACCACGAAATTCCGCGTGAACCGGCCCCAACTCCGCGACGCCCGCCGCGCGCGGGTTTCTGTTGCCTCGTCTTCGGTGAGCCCGCCGGTCAAGGCGCGCCAAGCAGCAGACGGGGCCGGAGAAGTGCGGCCCAGCCGCGACCGGACCCGTTCGCCCCGTTCGCCCGCCGCGGCGGCGTGCTCCACATAGGACACTGCGTCCGGGAAACGCTGGCGCAGCAACGCGAGCAGGGGACCGGCCTCGCCGGAGGTGCCGCCGTACATCGCGGAGAGCATGGCGATTTTCGCGCGGGAACGGTCGTCTCGCGTGTCTCCGGGGCGGAGCGGGACGTAGCGGGTGCCGGAGAACAACGCTTCCGCCAGCCGGGCATACAGATCGGTGGCCGCGGCGACTTCGGCCAGGCGGCGGTCGCCGGACAGCGCGGTGAGGACGCGCGGCTCCAGTTGCGCCCCGTCGGCGACGACGAGTTTCCAGCCGGGATCCGCGGATGCGCACGAGCGCAGCGCGCGCGGGATCTGCAGCGCCCCGCCGCCCCGGGTGGCCCAGCGGCCGGACACCACGCCGCCGACCACGTAATGCGGCCGGAAGCGTCCGTCGGCTACCCATTCGTCCAGCCACGCCCAGCCGTTGGCCGAGTGCAGCCGCGACAGCTCCTTGTACTCCAGCAGCGGCGCGACCGCGGGATGGTCGATGTCCTGCAGCAGGTACTTCCGCGCCGCCGGGATTTCGATGCCCTCCCTGGCCAGCGCGCGGACGACGCTGGCCGAGGAATCGGGATTGACCGGCCGCCCGCCCAGCGCCGCGGAGATTTTCGCGGCGAGCTCGACCAAGACTTTCGGGCGTTGACCAGCGGGTACGCGCGGGCCGAGGCGTTCTTCCAGCAGCTGCAGGTGCCGGTCGGCGCGCCAGGGCAGCCCGGCGGCCGAGATCTCCGCGGCAGCCAGTGCGCTGGCGGATTCGGCCGCGAGCAGCAGCCGCATCCGCGCGGGGGCCTCGGTGGCGGCGACGCGTTTCTCCTGTTCGGCCAGCACTCGCCGGGCCGCCGCGGCGACGGTGACTCCCGGGGGCAGTCCGGGGCCGCGCGGGGAGAACAGCGTGGGTTGCGCGTCCTCGCCGAAGGCCGGGCCGTCGTCGGGCGGTTCCTCCCCGTTCGCCCGGGCCCACGCTGCCCGCAAACTGCGCGATTCGCCCTCCCGGCCCTCGTAGGCGAGCAGCAGCCCTTCGGCGAGCGACAGGTCGTGGCAGCGACCCAGCCGCACCCCCGCCTTGATCAGCGTGGGATAGATCTCCTCGGCCGAGGGCAGCACCCAGCGCGGGCTCTCGGCCGCCTCCAGCCGGCGGACCTCGTCGGCCCAGTCGGCGCGCGAAAGCCCGCGGAGGGTCCCCGCGGGGCCCTCGATCGTGTAGCCGGAGTCCTCCTCCCGGCCGGTGATCACCTGCACCGTCCCATTGTGCGGACCAGCACCGACAATTTCTGCGCACCGGCTCTCGAAGCACCTCACGGACGGTCCGCGACCGGCGTGGGAGATTTCCTCCCCGGCCGGGCACTGGTGCGCGGACGGGCCTTGCTTTACTGTCGAGTAACTCCCATACCGGCGGTACGGAGACCGTCGGCGTGGGCGCTCCCGCCGCAGCAATGGAGGTGCCCGGATGAGTGTGGCCGAGCTGGCCGGCCAGGTGGCAGGCAAGCTGACCGAGACCGTGCGCAGCGTCGAGGTGATGCGCCGCGCCGGCCTGGTGCCGTTTCCCCGGCTCGACGAGGGCCTGCGTTCCCTCGTCGCGATCCGCAAGTACGGCCCGTTCGCCGGCGCGAACCACATCGCCGCGCGGCGCGATTCGACGGCCGTCGGGATCGTCGACGACCTCGGCCCGCTCACCTTCAAGCAGCTCGACGACCAGTCCAACGCGCTCGCCCGCGCCTGGTCGCAGCGCGGGCTCGGCCCCGGTTCGGTGATCGCCGCGCTGTGCCGCGACCACCGCGGGCTCGTGCTCACGATGGCCGCCTCGGGCAAGCTCGGCGCGCGGCTGCTGCTGATGAACACCGGGTTCGCCAAACCGCAGTTCGCCGACGTCGCCCAGCGCGAGGGCGTCACCGCGCTCGTCTACGACCAGGAGTTCACCGGCCTGCTCGACGCGATCGACGAGAACGTCGACCGGTACCTGGCCTGGGTGGACGAACCGGGCGGGCACGAGATCCCGGTGCTCGCCGAGATCGTCGCCAGCACCGACGACCGCCCGCTGCCCGCGCCCGTCAAACCCGGCGGCTTCGTGCTGCTCACCAGCGGCACCACCGGCACCCCGAAGGGCGCGCCGCGACCGCACACGTCCGCGCTGGCGTCGGCGCAGTTCCTGGACCGCATCCCGCTGCGCTCCGGCGAAGCGACCTTCATGGGCGCGCCGCTGTTCCACGGCACCGGGCTGTCGCAGTTCATCCTCAGCTTCGCGCTCGGCTGCACGGTGGTGATGCGCCGGAAGTTCGACCCGGAAGCCACGCTGAAGGGCGTCGCCACACACCGGTGCACCGCGCTCGTTCTGGTGCCGACGATGCTGCAGCGGATCGTCGACCTGCCGAAGGAGGTCCGCGACCGGTACGACACGTCGTGCCTGCGGATCATCTTCGTCGCCGGGTCCGCGCTGTCGCCGGATCTCGGCAACCGGGCGAACGAGGAATTCGGCGACGTCGTGCACAACCTGTACGGCTCCACGGAAGTCGCGGTGGCGACGGTCGCGACGCCGGAGGACTGGAAACGCGCACCCGGCACAGTCGGCCGCGCGCCGGTCGGCTGTCGCGTCGCGCTCTACGACGAACATGGCACCAAGATCACCGAGCCGCACGTGACCGGGCGGGTGTTCGTCGGCAGTGGGCTCAGCTTCGGCGGCTACACCGACGGCCGCAACAAGGAAATCATCGACGGCCTGCTCTCGAGCGGCGACGTCGGCCACTTCGACGAGGACGGCCTCCTGTTCATCGACGGCCGCGACGACGAAATGATCGTCTCCGGCGGCGAAAACGTGTTCCCGATCGAGGTGGAGAACCTCTTGGTGGAGCGCGAAGACGTCCTCGAGGCGGCGGTGATCGGCGTCGAGGACCCGGACTTCGGCGAGCGGCTCAAGGCGTTCGTGGTGCGCACCGAGGGCTCGACCCTCGACGAGGACGGCGTGCGCGAGTACGTGAAGGCGAACCTGGCGCGCTACAAGGTGCCGCGGGACGTGGAGTTCCTGGACGAATTGCCGCGCAACGCGACCGGGAAGGTGTTGCGGACCAAGCTGAGCTGAGCGCGGTCAGGGGAAGAAGCCCTCTACGTAGGGATCGGCGAGAGAGCGGATTCCGGCGGCACCGGTGTCGGCGTACGCGCGCAGGCTGGCCCACACCTCGTATGCGGTGCCGCGGTCGAGGGACGCGCTGGGTTCGTCCACAACGAGCAGGTCCGGTTCGGACAGCAAGGCCGCCGCGAGCGCGGCCCGCTGAACCTGCCCGCTGGAAAGCTGGTGGGGAAAGAGCTCCAGCGTCTCCATCGGACAGACCGCTGCCTTGCAGGCGTCCTCGACGCTCCGTCCGTGATGGAGCTGCTGACGCTCGTCCAGCTGCGCGCCGACGGTTCGCTCCGCAGCGAACGCCGTGACCCCGGACTGCGGCACCAGGCCGACGGTGCCGTTGACCCGCACGTCCCCCGAGCTGCGCGCCACCGAAGGAAGCGAACCCGTCAACGCCGCCGCGACCATCGATTTGCCGCATCCGGATTCGCCGAGCAACGCGGTGATCCGTCCCGCTGGCACCGCGAAACACACCGAGTCCAGAACCGTCTCGCGCCACCGTCCGGTGTCGACCACGACGGTCAGCTCGCGGACCTCGGCTACCGGAGTCACGAACCCCAGCCGATGCCGAAGATCCCCGGCCCGAAATCCAGCGCGATCGCGTGCACGCCGTTGCCGCTGTCGAGCCGCAGCCGGCGCCGGGCCGGTGCTTCGTCGGTGGCGTTCGCGTACTGCCAGCACCGGGCGGGCACCGCGGTCGGGTCGAAGCGGATCTCCAGCAGGTACTCGCGGACCGAGCGGCGGAATTCCCGGTAGTGCGTGGCCCGGCATTGCGGGTACGGCGGCCCGGAATTGCGCAGGGTGTACTCGATGAGGTGCGTTTCGCCGCGTTCCAGCGCGCGGTCGAAGAGCAGTTCGGCCACCAGGATGCCGTGGTCGTCGTCCACTTCGGCGCGGCCGACGCGGCAGTTGCGCACCGGCTGCAAGTCGGGCACCGCCGTCGCGTCGCCCTGTGCGTACACCAGCAGCCAGCGGTCCTGACCGTCCGCACCGGACTGGAACACCGCGCGCGAGGTGACCGAGAGCTGGCCGCCGTCGGCCGCGATGTCGCAGCGGTCGTGCAGGCCGATCAGCTTCAGCTGGTGCTGCTGGTCCAGCGCGTCGGGGGCGCCGACGCGTTCCAGCAGCGGCTGCAGGATTTCGCGAGTGAAGGTGACCGGTTCCTCGCCAGCCCGGTCGCGTCTGCTCGCGCCGCGCGGGCGGGGCGGCGGCAGCAAGCCGAGCAGCGCGCCGTCGGGGACGTCGAGGATTTCCTCCAGCACCCGCACCGCGGAGAGCGATCCGGCCCGCTCCGGCTGGCGTTTGCCCGACTGCCAGTAGCTGAGCGCGGTGACGCTGACCGCCGCTCCCCGCGCGCGCAGCCTCGCCTGGATCCGGTCCAGGGAAAGCCCGCTGGCTCCGATCGCGGCTCGCAGCGCGCTCGCGAACGCGGTCCGGGCACCTCCGTCGGTGTCCGGACCGGCGTGGTCCGCCTGCCGCTGCGTCATGTCCCGCTGCCCGCCCCCGCTGGTAACCGACCGTGCCGAGCCCGACACAGGCACGGTAGCAGCCGTCCGACCAGGTTGTACCGCCGTGCCATTCGGACGAACGGGCTAGTACTGGCAACTGGGAACCATTGCCGTGACCTGCGCGGTCGCGCTTCCATGGCCAGGACGGAACGCGCCGCCCCCGGCGCGTCCGGAGCCTCGGCCCCGGCAGCGCGGACCGCGCCCCGCGCCCGGCCGGCGGCCGCGCCCGGAACCGGTGGCCCGGCATGCCCCCAGAGGCCGGGCCACCGGTCATCCGCCGCGGCGAGCGCGAAACTCCTTCGGTTTTCTCCCGGGCCTTCGACGGGATCACACGAACCGCCAGGTGCGGTTACCAGCGGGTAGGCTCCGGGCATGGTCTTGCGGCAGAACATCCTGATCACCGGAGCCAGCTCCGGTCTCGGCGAGGGAATGGCCCGGCAGTTCGCCGCTCGCGGCCGCAATCTCGCGCTGTGCGCCCGGCGCACCGAACGGCTCGACGAGTTGGCCGGAGAGCTGCGTGCCGCGTACCCGGGGATCACCGTCGCCACGCGCGCGCTCGACGTCACCGACCACGACCGCGTCTTCCAGGTATTCGAGGAATTCCGGGCGGAACTCGGCAGGCTCGACCGCGTGATCGTCAACGCCGGGCTCGGCAAGGGACAGCCGGTCGGCGCGGGACGGTTCGACGCCAACCGGCAGACCCTCGAGACCAATCTCGTCGGCGCGGTGGCTCAGATCGAGGCGGCAGCGGGCATTTTCCGCGAACAGCGCGACGGACACCTCGCGGTGATCTCGTCGTTCATGGCGCTGCGCGGTTTTCCCCGGAATCTCACCGCGTACTCCGCGTCGAAGGCCGGGATCTCCGCGTTCGCCGACGGTGCGCGGCTGGAGCTGAGCAGCCACGGCATCACGGTCACCGACGTGCGGCCCGGCTATATCAGTTCGGAGATGACCGCTCGCTCGACCAAACGCAACCCGCTTATGGTGTCCGCCGAAGCCGGTGCGCACGCGCTGGTCAAGGCGATCGAAGCGGAACCGAAGCGCGCGTACGTGCCTTCGTGGCCCTGGGTGCCGCTGAGTCTCGCGGTACGCTTGGCTCCTGGCCGGTTGCTGCGGATGTTTTCCTGACGGGACGGCATAAATGGGTGCGATTTACCTGATCCGGCACGGCCAGGCGTCGTTCGGCGCGGCGGATTACGACGCGTTGTCGCCGCTGGGGTTCGAACAGTCCACATTGGTCGGCGCGGAGCTGAAACGGCGCGGGGTCGAGTTCGCGCAGGTGCGCTCGGGAACGCTGGCCCGCCAGCGGGACACCGCGGCGACGGCGTTGAAGGCCCTCGGCTGCGACGTGCCGGCGATCGAGGACGAACGCTGGAACGAATACGACCACGTCGACATCGCCGCGCACCACGCGGGCGGCGCGCCGCAAGAGGATCCGCGCGAGTACCAGCGGTTGCTGGACGCCGCGCTGACCGCGTGGGTCGACTCCGGCGACAGCGGCCCGTGCACCGAAAGCTGGCCTGCTTTCCTCGGCCGCTGCACGGCGGCGCTGGCCGAGCTGGCCGGTTCGCTGGGCAAGGGCGAGAACGGGCTCGTGTTCACGTCCGGCGGCGTGCTGGGCGCGGTCGCCGGGTCGTTGCTGGGCACGCCGGGGCCCGGGCTGCTGAAGCTGAACCGCGTCACCGTGAACACCGGCATCACGAAATTGACGTCCGGCCGCGGCGGCGTGAACCTGTTGTCCTTCAACGAGCATCCGCACCTCGAAGGCGAGAACGCGCGGCTGCTCACCTACCGGTAGGAGGCCGGCGTGCAGTTCGGTGAGGTCACCATCGTGCCGGTGAACGGGCACGGTCCGGAAGACGTGGTCGTGGACGCCGAGGGCCGGGTCTACACCGGTGTCGACGACGGCCGGATCCTGCGTGTTTCGCCGGACGGACGGCGGATCGACCTGCTCGGCGACACCGGCGGCCGCCCGCTCGGGCTGGAGCTGTACGGCGACGACGAGCTGCTGATCTGCGACGCCCGCGCCGGTTTGCTGACCATGCCGCTGGCCGGCGGCGAGACCACGACCCTCGCGACGTCCGGGGCCGGGCTGGACTTCGTGTTCTGCAACAACGCCGCGGTCGCCGCCGACGGAACGGTCTACTTCACGGATTCCTCGCGCCGCTTCGGCATCGACAACTGGCGTGACGACCTCATCGAACAGACCGCGGGCGGACGCCTGCTGCGCCGCACGCCGGACGGGCACATCGACCTGCTCGCCGACGGTCTCCAGTTCGCGAACGGCGTCGCGCTGCCACCGGACGAGTCCTATGTGGCGGTCGCCGAAACCGGAGCGTGCCGGGTCAGCCGGGTCTGGCTGACCGGACCGCGCGCGGGCGACCGCGACGTCCTGATCGACGACCTGCCGGGCTTCCCGGACAACATCGCGACCGGTTCGGACGGACTGATATGGATCACCGAGGCCAGCCCGCGCCTCCGCGCCCTCGACGTCGTGCGCCGCCTGCCCACGGCGGTCCGGACCGCGGTGCGCGCGTTGCCGGATTCCCTGCAGCCCGCCCCGAAACGCCAGGTGGGCGCCGTCGCCGTCACCCCGGCGGGCGCGGTGGTGCGGGAATTGCGCGGCGAGATCCCGGGATTCCACCTGCTGGTGGGCATCCGCGAGTACCACGGTCGGCTGTGGTTCGGGTCTCTGGAAGAGAACGCGATCGCCTACACGGATCTCTGAAGGGCTTCTTGACTCTCACACCGTGTCAGGCGGTCAACTCGAAGGCGTCATGTTCAGTATCGGAGACTTCGCCCGGCACGGCCGCGTTTCGGTCCGCATGCTGCGGCACTACGACGCGACCGGGCTGCTGCGCCCGGCTCAGGTCGACCCCGACACCGGTTACCGCTACTACGCCGCCGCCCAGTTGGCGCGCCTCAACCGCGTCATCGCGCTCAAGGATCTCGGCTTCACTCTCCAGCAGGTGCAGGAGATCCTCGACGAGAAGGTCACCACCGAGCAGCTGGGCACCATGCTGCGACTGCGCCGGGCAGACCTGGAGGCGGCGATGGCAGCCGCGGCGGCTCGGCTGGTCCGGGTCGAGGCGAGGCTCCGAGCGATCGAAAGCGAGGGGTGCATGCCCGAGAACGACGTCGTCGTCAAGAACGTCCCCGCGGTGCGGGTCGCGGAGCTGACCGCGATCGCCGCGAGTTTCGAGCCCGAGGACATCGGTCCCGTCATCGGACCGCTCTACGACGAGCTTTTCCGGCGAATGGAGGCGGCGGGCATCGCCAGCACCGGCCCCGGGGTGGCCTATTACGAGGACGTCCCGGAGGGCGACGGCAAGGTCGTCGTCCACGCCGCCGTCGAGGTTTCCGCCCCGTTGCGGGACGGCGACGTCCGGGTCCTCGACCTGCCGCCGCTGGAGCACGCGGCGACCATCGTGCACCGCGGTTCCATGGAGACGATCGATCCAGCGGCCCAGGCCCTGGCCCGCTGGATCGACGCGAACGGCTACCAGTCGACCGGCTACCCGCGCGAGGTCAACCTGGAGTGCCCGGAAACCCGCGACGACTGGGTGACGGAACTCCAGGTCTCGGTGACCCGGGCCTGATCAGCGTCCGGTCCACTGTGGACTGCGACCGGCGGCCCAGGCGGCGTAGAACTCCTTGTGGTCCTTGGCGGTCATCAGCAACGCCTGCGTGATGGCTTCCAGTTCGATCGAGCTGCCGAGGTCGCTGTCGAGTTCGCGGGTCAGCAGCACCTTCGTGGTCGAGTACGCCAGCGCCGGACCGTCCGCGAGGCGGCGCGCCAGCGCGGCGGCTTCGCCGGCCAGTTCGGCGTCTGGCACGACCCGGTTCGCCAGTCCGATCGCCTCGGCGCGCGCGGCGGGGAGTTTGTCGCCCAGCATCAGCAATTCCGTCGCGCGGCCGAGGCCGACCAGGCGCGGCAGCAGATACGCCGAACCCATGTCCGCGCCCGCCAAGCCGACCTTCGTGAACAGGAACGCGAACTTCGCCGATTCGGCCAGCAGCCGGAAATCGCTCGCCAGCGCGAGCACCGAACCTGCGCCCGCCGCGACGCCGTTGATCGCCGCGATGATCGGGATCGGCGTCTCGCGCATGGCTTTCACCACCGCGCCGGTCATCCGGGTGAACTCGAGCAGTTCCGCGGTGTCCATTTTCTGGAGTTCGCCGATGATTTCCTCGACGTCGCCGCCCGAGCAGAAGCCGCGGCCCTTCCCGGTGAGCACGAGCACCCGCACGTCGCCGCGGTGCGGCAGTTCGGCGACGAGGTCGCGCAGGTCGGCGTAGATGTCGAAGGTGAGCGCGTTGAGCTTCTCCGGCCGGTCGAAGGTCACCGTCGCGACCCCGTCGTCCACCGTGAACTCGAAATGCTCCCACGATTTCGTGAGCGGGACACTGGCGCGGAACGGGCTCATTTCTGGATTCCTCCACCGTCGAGTACGAGGGTCTGTCCGTTGATCGCGGCCGCCTCCGGGGCGGCGAAAAACTCCACGGCGTACGCGATTTCGCCGGGTTCGAGCAGCCGTCCGAGCGGAGACGCGGCGGCGAGCGCGGCTTCCGCGTCGGCCTCGTCGCGGCCGGTGCGCTCGCGGATCCGGGCGACCGAGGTCGCGGTCATGTCGGTGCGCACGAACGACGGGCACACCGCATTCGACGTGACGCCCGTGCCGGCCACTTCCGCCGCCACCGCGCGCATCAGGCCGACCGCCGCGTGCTTCGACGCGGTGTAGCCCGAGGTGTAGCGCGCCCCGGCCAGCCCTGCGGTCGACGCGACCGTGACGATCCGCCCGAAGTCGCGTTCCCGCATCCCCGGCAGCACCTCGCGCGTGCACAGGAACGCGCCGGTCGCGTTCACCTCGAACTGGCCGCGCCAGTCGTCGAGGCCCGTCTTCGCCAGCGGCGCGCTCGAGGACACCCCCGCGTTGTTGACCAGCACGTCGACCGGTCCGAGCTGGGCGAAGTACGCGCGGACGGCGGCCTCGTCGGTGACGTCGCATTCGGCACGGCCGGGGGAGTGCACGGTCGCACCGGCGCCGCGGAACCGCTCGGCGACGGCCGCGCCGATGCCGCGGGTGCCGCCGGTGACCACGACGACTCGGTCGGAAAAACTGCTCACTCCCGAAAGCTACACCGCAGCGGGCTGAGGTGTATAGAGTTGGCTCGTGCCCGACACCGAACCCGCCCGCACGCCCCAGGAGCTCGTGATGACGCTGCTGGGCAGCTACGTGCGCCCGCGCGAGAGCAGGCGCGTGTGGTCCGGCGGGCTCGTCGCGCTGCTGCACGAGCTGGGGTTCTCCGACGGCGCGGCCCGGATCGCGCTGACCCGGCTGGTGCGCCGCGGCCTGCTGTCGCGGCACCGCGAGGGCAGGCTGGTGCACTACTCGCTGACCTCGCGCACGGTCGCCCTGCTCGACGACGGCGATCGGCGGATCTTCGGCCTCGGCCGCCGCGACGAACCGGCCGGGACCTGGACCGTGCTGTGGCAGAACATCCCGGAAACCCGCCGCAAATCCCGCGAACGGCTGGTGCGGCGGCTGCGCTTCCTCGGTTTCGGCCCGGTCCAGGACGGCACCTGGCTGGCCCCGCACGACCGCGAGGCCGAGGTGCTCGCCCTGCTCACCGAACTCGAGGTCGCCGAACACGCCGGTCTGATGCTCGGCACGCCGTCCGCCGCGCTGGACGTGCGCCGGCTCGCCGGACGGGCCTGGGACCTCGACGGACTGTCCGCCCGCTACGCCGCGTTCGTCGCGGAATTCGGCGACTGCCCGCGCGAGCTCGGCGATCAGGAAGCGTTCGCCGTGCGCACCCGCCTGGTGCACACCTATCGCGAATTCCCTTCACTGGACCCGGAACTGCCTGCCGAGCTGATCCCCGCGCCGGAGACCAGGGCCGCGGCCGTCAAGCTGTTCCACGACCTGTACTCGGCGCTCGCGCCACCCGCCCAGCGCCACTTCGACCGAACCCTGTCCACGAGATGAGGAACCCGATGACCGGAACCGACGACACCCAGGCCGCACTCAGTTACACGTCCTATCTGGCCCTCGACGAGGTGCTCGGCGCCCAGCGTCCGCGCTCGGACGAACACGACGAACTGCTGTTCATCGTAATCCACCAGGTTTACGAACTGTGGTTCAAGCAGATCCTGCACGAGGCCGAGTTCCTGCAGGAAAGCCTCGAAGCGGGCAAGACCGCGCATTCGATCCGCACGCTGCGCCGCATCCTGACCGTGCTGAAGGTGGTGGTCGCGCAGATCGACGTGCTGGAGACGATGACGCCCAGCCAGTTCACCAGCTTCCGCGCCCGCCTCGACGCTTCGAGCGGTTTCCAGTCCGGCCAGTTCCGCGAACTGGAGGCGGTGCTCGGCCGCCGCGACGAGCGCGTCTTCGCGCACTACCCGGACGGCGGCGAGCAGCGCACCCGGATCGCCGACGCGATGCGCCGCCCGTCGGTGTTCGACTCGTTCCTGACGTATCTGTCCGGAAAGGGCTATCCGGTCGCTACCGACCGTGACGTGACCCGTCCGCTGGAGCCGTCGCCGGAACTGCAGGAAGTGCTGCTGAAGGTCTACCAGGACGACGGCGGCCCGTCGGTGCTCGCCGAGGCGCTGGTCGACCTCGACGAGGGCCTGCAGGAATGGCGCTACCGGCACGTGAAGATGGTCGAACGCACGATCGGCGACAAGACCGGGACCGGCGGTTCGTCCGGCGCGGCCTACCTGCGCACCACGCTGTTCAACCCGATGTTCCCGGACCTGTGGGCCGTCCGGAGCCGGTTGTGACCACAGTGGAGTCCTTGCGCGCCAAGGAAAACGCACTCGCCCCGCATTACTCGCGGTTCCGCGTCGCCGACCGGCTGCTGCTGTCCGCGCATTCGCACCAGGCCTGGCCGGACGTCGCCGAGGAGGGGTTGCGCGAAGCGTTCGCCGACGCCGCGGAGGAGGTGGACGAGAAGTGGGGCCGGGCGTTCGCGAAGGCCGACGAGCTGCGGAACGGGTTCCGGCAGTGGCTGTCCGATCCGCACGGCGACTACGCGCTCGGCCAGAACACCCACGAACTCGTGCTGCGGTTCCTGTCCGCGATCGAGCTGCGGAAGCGGCCGCGATTGGTGACCACGGACGGGGAATTCCACACCCTGCGCCGCCAGCTCACCCGGTTGGCCGAGGAGGGCGTCGAGGTCGTCCGCGTGCCCGCCGCGCCGGTCGCGACGCTGGCCGAACGGCTCGCCGAACAGGTCGACGACCGCACTGCCGCGGTGCTCACGTCGGCGGTGCTGTTCGAGACGTCGTGGATCGTGCCGGGCCTCGCGCATCTGGCTGACACGTGCCGGAGCCGCTCGGTCGAGCTGGTCGTCGACGCCTACCACGCGGTCGGCGCGGTCCCGTTCTCGCTGCACGACCTCGGCCTCACCAACGCGTGGGTGCTCGGCGGCGGCTACAAGTACCTGCAGCTCGGCGAGGGCAACTGCTTCCTGCGCCTGCCCGCGCACGCACAGGAGCTGCGCCCGGTGATCACCGGCTGGTACGCGGAATTCGGCGCCCTCGCCGACGAACGCCGGCCGGACGAAGTCGCGTACGCACCCGGCGGCGACCGGTTCGCCGGAGCCACTTACGACCCGTCGAGCCACTACCGCGGCGTACGAGTGCAGCAATTCTTCGCCGAGCAAGGACTCACCGCCGAGTTCCTGCGCGAGGTTTCGCAGCACCAGGTCGGCCTGCTGGCCAGCTGCTTCGACAGCCTCGGCCTTCCGGACGACGTCGTCACCCGCGACCGCGAGACCCCGCTCGACGGCATCGGCGGCTTCCTCTCGCTGCGCAGCCCGGTCGCCGGGCAGCTGTGCGAGCGCCTGTCCGCGCGCGGCGTGCGGACCGACAGCCGGGGCCATTACCTCCGGTTCGGACCCGCGCCGTACCTGTCGGATGAACAGCTCGAGACCGCGATTTCCACGCTTCGGGAAGCTGTCGCGGATCTGGGGTGAAGCTCCCGGGATGCGGGTGGTGGCCCGGAGAACGGCGAAGTAGGTTGACGGTGTGCACTGCGGGACGGGCAACCCCCGTCCCCCGGTGCGCACCGTTCACACATTTGCGCGGCCACGAGCCGCGTGGGAGACAAAGGAGTCACCACCGTGACCGAAGGCGTGTTCGGCCGTCACACCGGCCATGAACAAGTCGTGTTCTGCCACGACGAGGCCAGCGGGCTGAAAGCCATCATCGGCATCTACTCCACCGCTCTGGGCCCGGCCCTCGGCGGCACCCGGTTCTACCCCTACGCCACTGAGGACGCCGCCCTCGACGACGTTCTCGCGCTCTCCAAGGGAATGGCGTACAAGAACGCACTCGCCGGCCTCGACCTCGGCGGCGGCAAAGCCGTCATCATCGGCGACCCGAACACGCTGAAGTCCGAAGCGCTCCTCCGCGCGTACGGCCGCTTCGTGGAATCGCTCGGCGGCCGCTACATCACCGCCTGCGACATGGGCACGTACGTCCGCGACATGGACGTGGTCGCCCGCGAAACCCGGCACGTCACTGGACGTTCCCCTGAGGACGGCGGGGCAGGCGACTCCTCGGTGCTCACTGCTTTCGGCGTGTACCAGGGAATGCGCGCGTCCGCGGACCAGCTCTGGGGCGTACCCGAACTGACCGGCCGCCGCGTCGGCGTCGCGGGTGTCGGCAAGGTCGGCCACATCCTCGTCGGCCATCTCGTCGAAGCCGGCGCGCACGTGGTGATCACCGACGTCGCGCCCAGCGCGGTGGAACGCACCCGCGCGGCGTACCCCGGGGTCGAGGTGGTGTCCGATGTGGACGCCATGATCGGGACCGAACTGGACGTCTTCGCCCCCTGCGCGATGGGCGGCGTGCTCACCGACGAGACAGTCGCCGCCCTGCGCACGCAAATCGTGTGCGGCGCGGCGAACAACCAGCTGGCGCACCCCGGCGTCGACAAGCTCCTGGACGACCGCGGCATCCTCTTCGCCCCCGACTACCTGGTGAACGCGGGCGGCGTCATCCAGGTGGACGACGAACGCCACGGCTTCGACTTCGCCCGCGCCCAGCGCAAAACGGCGGCCATCTTCGACACCACGAAAGCGGTGTACGACCTGGCGAAGGACGACGGCGTACCCCCTGCCGCCGCTGCCGACCGCCTGGCCGAACGCCGGATGACCGACGTCGGCCGCCTGCGCTCGATCCTCACGGTGTAGCTCCGCCGAGTACGTGAGGGGAACCCCCACGGAACCAGATTCCTTCAGGGTTCCCCTCACGACCCACCACCCGGTACGTGAGGGGCCCCTTCACGGACTTGGATTCCCTCAAGGAGCCCTTCACGGCCCGCCACCCGCGCCCCGCCCGCCCGGGATGCGCCCGCCCGCCTCGCGCTCGCCCGCCTGTGCTCGCTCGCCCCCGCACGCCCGGGATGCGCGCGCTCGCCGGAATGCGCTCGCCCTGTGCCAGCCCGACCTGAGTTCGCTCGCCCCGCGCTCGCCGGAGTGCGTTCGCCCCGTGCTAGCCCGATCTGAGCTCGCTCGCCCCGCGCTCGCCGGAATGCGCTCGCCCGCCCCGCGCTAGCTCGACCTGAGCTCGCCAGGATGCGCCCCAATGCGGCATTGGGTGCAGCCCACGCACCGAACGCCACATTGGGTGCATCTGACGCACCCAATGCCACATTGGGGGCGCTAGCCCCACCCACCCAACCGCAGCCAGTGCACCCGACGAGCGAGGCGCCCACACCACCCCCGCACCCCGATACGAAGCCAAAACACGGGCGGAGGGTGCTTGTCAAGGCATCTTTCCCGCCTTGACAAGCACCCTCCGCCCGTAGTTACACTCAAGCTTCGGGGTGCCCCACGCCACCCGAAGCCCAGCGATCAGCCGCTCTTCCGCCGGAACGTCCGCTTGTTCGCCGCGGGTCCGTGCGCGTGCTGGCTCTGCTGCCCCGCGTTCTCGTGCGCTGCCCCGTCCCGCGCCTTGGCCTGCTTCCGTTCCAGCGCCTCGCGGAACTTCCGCTTGACGTCGCCCTCCCCGTCGCTGGGTGCCGGTTGCGCTTCACTCATGGCTGACCTCCGAAGGTGACGACGTGATACCCCGTCAGCCTGGCACCCTTCCCGCACCTTGGCGAGCCATTTCAGAGTGACGCCACCCGGCGGTGGCTCGATTCGACCGCCTTCCGCGGCACCGGCACGACAGCTTCCGCGACCACCGGAGGATCCCGCCGGACCGCGCGCCATCCAGCACCGGCAGCGAGCCCGAACCCCGCCGCACCAGCCAAGATCACCGCGACCCAGCCGGTCGCCGCGGTGACAACCAGCGCGCCGGCTCGGCTGTAGACGAAGCCGGAAAGCACCGCCCAGCCCACTATCGCCGCCCCGCCCGCCGCGAGGGGAGTCGTGATCACTGCCACTGCACCGACCGCGAGCGCGACGGCTGCCACGGCATAACCGGGATGCGCGGGCGCGAGTTTCGCCGCGATCGCAGCTGCCACCACCGCCACGCAACCGAGCGGGAAACCGAATCCGCCAGCCAGCCGTCCGTCAGTACGCATGCCCCATGGCACCTCGCGCGGGCGCGTAAGGGAGGGTGCGCGGACAGGTTCCGTACGCTCCGGCGCGAGGTATTGACGGCTTCTTGACCCCGGTCAGGCGCGGGCGGCCGCGCGGACGATCGCGGCCACGATCTCCGGCCACAGCGGCTCCGGCAGGTCGTGCCCCATGCCCGGAACGATGACCAGCTCGGCGTCCGGGATCGCCGCCGCGGTCGCCTTCCCGCCGCTGACGTCGATCATCACGTCGGAATCGCCGTGCAGCACGACGGTCGGCACCCGGACGTCGTGCAGTCGTTCAGTGCGATCGCCCGACGCGACCACGGCGGCGGCCTGCCGCTGCATCCCGACCGGATGCCGTCCCCGGTCGTAGTTCCGGGTTGCCTTGCGCCGCAGGTATTCCTCGGTGGCCGGATAGCCCGGCGACCCGGTCACCCGGTAGTTCGCGACGCTCAGCTCGATCTGCTCCTCGCGCGTTTCCGGCGCCGGCTTGGTGAGCGTTTCCAGCGCGGCGGGCGAGACCTGGCCGACCGACGGGTCGCCGGTCGTCGACATGATCGAGGTCAGGCTCAGCAGCCGGTCCGGGTGGTCGATCGCGAGCTGCTGCGCGACCATTCCGCCCATCGAGGCGCCGACGACGTGCGCCTTCGCGAAACCGAGCGCGTCGAACAGCCCGACGACGTCGTCCGCGAGGTCCGAGAGCAGGTACGGCGCCGGGGCCGTGCCCGCCATGATCCCGGCGAGGTCCGGCGTGCCGAGTTCGTCGAACCAGGTGGACAGGCCCGCGTCGCGGTTGTCGAAGCGCACCACGTGGAAGCCGCGGCTCGCGAGCAGCTCGCAGAACCCCTCCTCCCAGGTGATCATCTGGGCGCCGAGTCCCATCACCAGCACGATCGGCGGCGCGGCCGGGTCGCCGAACGTGTCGTACTCGAGTTCGAGGCCGTTGGCCTGTGCGCGTGGCATGCCCCGATCATGCCGCAGCGCGGAACCGCGTGTGGCCGAGCCGGGCGGTCGCCGGTTACGGTGCACGCCATGCCGACTTCGCGTGCCGGACAGCGCGCCCGGTCCCGTTCCGCCGCCGGGCTGCCCGCGGTCACCGCGAAGAAGGTGATCGACGCGGCGGTGAAGCTCACCGTCGAACGCGGCCTGGAGAACTGGACGCTGCGGCAGCTGGCCGCCGCGATCGGGGCGTACCCGGCGGTCGTCTACCACCACGTCGGGGATCGCGACGCGGTCGTGTGCGCGGTGCTCGACCGGGTGGTCGGCCAGCTGCGGCTGCCCGACGAGAAGCTGGACTGGCAGGAGTGGTTCGTCGAACTGCTGACCGGTCTGCGCGAGGTGCTGCGCAAGCACCCGGGCACGGCGCGCCGGATGGCGTCGTTCGGCCCGTCGGTCGCCGCGGCCACGCCCACGGTGGACCGCGGCGTCCGGATGCTGTTGGACGCCGGCTTCGGCGAGGAGAGCGCGCTCGCCTACACGATGCTCACCACCACCGCGTGCCAGTACGTCGCGCTGGAGGACGACCGGGACTGCAGCCTCGGCCTGCGCCTGGACAACACCGAGGAGTACGCCTCGTACCACGACCGCGACGACCTGCCCGGGATGGCCGCGCACGGCCGCGCGATGCGGGAACTGCTCGCCGACCCCGCGGCCGCCGCCGGTTACCATCCGCAGCTGTTCGACTTCGCGATCCGCAGCTGCCTGGACGGGCTCACGTGCCGATTGGCCCGGTTGCGCGGCTGAAATTCGCGAAATTGCCCGGCCGGGGCGTCCGCGCTGGGCCGTCCGCGTGGTCGTGGTGAAAAGTCGGGCTGTCGCCGCGCCGACCGACACCGATTCGACGCCTTCCCGGCGTAGCGTGGACAGCTACCGGGGGCCTCGCCTCCGGAAGGGGCCCCCGGCACTTTCCTCCCCCCTCGTGGTGCCGGGGGTTCTCCTTCCGGTACGTCAGTGCTGGGGCGGGTGCTGGATCGCGGGGAAGACCTGGCCGACCACGGTCACGAGCGACATGGTCAGCAGCGTGTGCACCTGGCGCCGGTCCAGCGAGCGGTGCACGAGCCATTCGCGGCCCGCCGCCTTCACCATGCCGGCGAACGCGCGCACCGCCGCGTTCAGCTCCTCGCCGTGCGCGCTGTCGCGGGACAGCCCGACCGCTTCCAGGACGCGGTCGGCCGACGCGCGGTCGGCCTCGGCGACGATCCGGTCCACCTCCGGGTCGCGGCCGATGCCCTCCGGCGCGATCGCGGCGAGCCACAGCTTCTCCTGCCCGCGCACCATGTCGAGCAGCCAGTCGATGGCGGCGTCCGCGCGTACTTCCAGCGGGCCGTCCGGCAGAATCTGCACCGCAATCCGTGGCACGGTAAGCGCGCGCCGAACGATTTCGAGGTACAACTCCCTTTTCGTTCCGAAATAATGATTGATCAGTCCGCGGGCCACGCCTGCCTCGGCCGCGATGTCCGAAGTGGACACTTCCGAATACGGTCGTTCGCCGAACAGCCGCGCCGCACAGGCGTAGATCTGCTCTTTGCGTTCGTCCGGTTCGAGTCGCCGCCACTTCGGCGCCGGATCGGTGCTCATGGCATCAGTTTGGCATGATCGGTTCAGTAAGGCGGAACAGCCGGGCGGAATGTCGCGGCGGAAACACGTTCGGCTGCTACCGCGCGGTATGGGTTGACGGCTTTGCTCAGTCCGGGAGTTCGATCGGCGCGAGGTCCGCGAAACGGTCGCCGGGGCCGGGATTCGCCGGATCGCTCGTGCCGCCGAAGTGCCGCTGCACGCCCCATACCGCGTTGAGCGCGGTCTGCACCGCGCCCTCGGCCCAGCCCGCCGTCCACGAGATGTCGTCGCCCGCGAGGAACAAACCGCGATAGCGCTCGGGCAGTGAATCCTGCACGAAGTGCGTGAAAAGCCGGTGCTGGTACCGGTAATGCCCGGGCAGGTTCGCCTTGAACGCGCCCATGAAATGCGGTTCGGCCTCCCACGACACGGTCACCGGGTCGCCCACGATGTGCCGCCGCACGTCGACGCCGGGGTAGATCTCGCGCAGCGACTGCAGCATCACCTCGACGCGGTCGGACACGCTGAGCGGCAGCCACTTCAGCGAATCGTCGGCCCACGTGTAGGACAGGCAGATCACCGCGGGCCGGTCCGGGTCGTCGCCGAGAAGGTAGGTGCCGCGCGGCATCCGGTCGGTCAGCGTCATGCTCATCGTGTCGCGGCCGGTGACCGGGTCGCGGTCGAGCCAGAACGGGCGGTCGACCGGCACGAACACCTTGGAGGAGGCCATGTAGTGGGTGCGCTCGATGGCCGTCCAGTGGTCGATCGGGAACAGCGCCTCGTCGCATTCGATCTTCGACAGCAGCATCCAGCTCTGCGCGGTGAAGACCGCGGCGCCGAACGTGCGGATGTGGCCGGAGGCGTCGGTGACGGTGATGTTGTTCGGCGCGGTGCGATGCAGCCGCGTGACCCCTGGCCGCGGCGCGCCGTTTTCGTGCAGGGAAGCCAGATTCGTCCCGGACGGCCAGTGCGCGAGCTTCTCCGGGACGTGCTCCCACAGCCGTTTCGGAAGCTGTCCGCTGCCGCCGACGATGCTGCGGTGCTCGTCGTCCGCGCCGGTATAGACGACCCGGAGGATTTCCAGAATCGAGTTCGGGAAGTCGGTGTCCCAGCCGCCGGTGCCGAATCCGACCTGGCCGAAGATCTCGCGATGTTGGAAGGAGGAAAACGCCGGGGAATCGCACAGGAATCCGTAGAAGGTCTGGTTGTCGAGCCGGGGCACCAGCTCGTTCCAGATCTTTTTCACCGTCGCGACGTCGCGATTGCGGATCGCGGTCTGCATCTCGGCGAACGAGGCGTGTTCATCGAGCGTGCGTTGCCATGCCCGCGCCACTTCGCCGTACACGTCGGGCAGATCTTCGGGCGTGCGCGCGTAATGGCTGCGGCCCTTGAGATCGACCACCGTGCTCGGCGTGGCGGGCGAAAGCGGGTTCGGGAACGGCGTGGTTTCCAGCCCGGCCTTGGCGATGTAGTGGAACAGCGACGTCGACGACGGCGGGAACCGCATCGCGCCCATCTCGGCGACCACGTCGTCGGGCAGCCCGGGGAAGCGGTGCGTGCGCAGCCGCCCGCCGATGCCGTCGATCTCGTAGACGACCGGCCGCAGCCCGAGCTTCATCAGCTCGTAGGCGGCCACGATGCCGGAAAGGCCGCCGCCGATCACCGCGACCTCGGTGCCGTGCGCCTGCTCCGGCACGCTGCCGAGCCCGGCCGGATGCGCGAGGTAGTCGTCGTAGGCGAACGGGAAATCGGGGCCGAACATGGTGATCGGCCGGCCGGCGGGTTCCTCGGCGTGGATCGCGGCGGGAACTGCGGAGGTCATGCCCGGGGTCCTTCGGTGAGAGAGCGATACAGCGACGGCCGTCGGTCGGCCAGGTACGGGGTTTCGGCTCGCGCCTGGGCGAGCACAGCGGGGTCGAGTTCGGCGAACAACAGCTCTTCGTCCGGCCCAGCCTTCGCGACGACTTCGTCCGGCGACGCGACTGTCGAGCGTCCGCAATAGGTGAGTTCGCCTTCGGCGTCGCACCGGTTCGCGTACACGAGGAACAGCTGGCTTTCGTGCGCACGAACCGGAATGAGCAGGTCAGCGATGCGCTCGTACGGCCGCATCAACGCGGTGGGCACGAGCAGCAGTTCGGTACCCGTGAGCGCGTGCGCGCGGACCAGTTCGGGGAACTCGACGTCGTAACAGATCAGCAGACCGGCGCGGAGACCGTTGAAATCGGCCTGCACCACCGGCTCGTCGCCGGGCGAGAACTGGTCGCGGTCGAGGTCGCCGAACAGATGCGTCTTGCGGTAGTTCGCGAGCCGTTCCCCTTGCGCGGACAGCAATTGCGCCGAGTTGTACACCGCGTCGCCGACGCGCTCGGGATAGCCGTAGACGACCGCGATCTGGTGCTTGGCGGCCAACGCGCCCAACTCGGCGGCTCGCGGTCCATCCGCTGGTTCGGCCAGCTCCGCGACGGCTTTCGCGCCGATGTTGTAGCCGGTCGTGCCCATCTCGGCAGTCACGATCAACTCGGCACCGCGCTCCGCCGCGGCGGCCATCGCCTCGGGCAGCCGGTCGAACGGTCCCTGGTGGACGGCGATGATCATCGGACGCCTTCCGCGAGCCGCGAGCGACGGATGCTGTAGCCGAAGTAGATGACGAGCCCGACCAGCATCCACGCGCCGAACACGACCCAGGTCGCCCCGTCGAGGCTGAACATCATGTACGCGCAGCAGGCCATCCCGATGATCGGCGTGACCGGCGAGAACGGCACCCGGAACGTGCGCTGCGCCTCGGGACGGCGTTTGCGCAGGATCAGCACGGCGACGTTGACCAGCCCGAACGCGAACAGCGTCCCGATGCTGGTGGCGTCGGCGAGCTTGCCGAGCGGGATGAACGCGGCGAGCAGCGCGACGAACCCGGACACCACGAAGGTGTTGGTGCGCGGCACGCCGGTTTTCTCGTGCACGGTGGAGAGCGACTTCGGCACGAGCCCGTCGCGCGACATGGCGAAAAGGATCCGCGTCTGTCCGTACAGGACGGTCAGCACGACGCTGGAGGTCGCCACGATCGCGCCGATCGCGAGCAGGATCGCCCAGAGCGGGTTGCCCGAGATCGTGGCGAGCACGTGCGACAGCGCGGCCTGCTTGTCGCCGAACTGCTGCCAGGGCATCGCACCGATCGCCGCGACCGCGACGAGGCAGTAGAGAACGGTCACGATGCCGAGCGACAGGAGAATCGCGCGCGGCAGGTCACGCTGCGGATTGCGCGCCTCCTCGCCGGCGGTGGACGCGGCGTCGAACCCGATGTAGGAGAAGAACAATTTCGCTCCGCCCGCGCTCACCCCGGCCATCCCGAGCGGCACGAACGGCGTGAAGTTCTGCGCGCGGATCGCGGTGAACGCGATGGCGCAGAACAGGATCAGCGTGCCGATCTTGACCACGACCATGATCGCGTTGGCCCGCGCGCTTTCCTTCGCGCCGGCCAGCAACAGCACCATCGCCAGCAGCACCACGACGATCGCCGGAATGTTGACCAGCCCGCCGTCGCCCGGAGGCCCGCTGAGCGCTTCCGGCAACGTGACGCCGAAGGCCAGGTGCAGCAGTTCGTTGACGTACTGCCCCCACCCGACCGCGACTGACGCGACGGAGACGCCGTACTCCAGCACCAAACACCAGCCGCACACCCAGGCGACCAGCTCGCCGAGCGTCGCGTATGCGTAGGAGTAAGAGGAGCCGGAGAGCGGGATCATGCCCGCCAGCTCGGCGTAGGAAAGCGCGGAGAACAACGCGGTGATCCCGGCCAGCACGAACGAAACCACAACCGCGGGCCCGGCCACCGGAACCGCCTCGCCGAGCACGACGAAGATCCCGCTGCCCAGGGTGGCCCCGATGCTGAGCATGGTGAGCTGACTGAGCCCGAGCGTCCGCTTGAGCGGCCCGTGATCCGCCTCGGCCACTAAATCGGTGACCGGCTTGCGGCGCAGCATGGCCGTGCCGAGCCTCCCGCGCGCAGAAGTGGGACTGGTGCTCACCGGGCGGCTCCTAGCGATTGATTGTGACGCCACTGTCGACTTCGAGCCACGGTATCGATCGAAAATTGCCCCGAGAACCGAGATGTGTTGTGGATTGCTGGCGGTGACAGGTGATTCATTGCGCTCTCGGGGTCGGTTTCTGCGGGGTTGCTGCTGGGGGTGGGCGGGGTTGCGGGCCGTCGATGACTGTAAGTGATCGGGGTGCGGGGGCTGGGGTGGCGGGTTTGTTTGCGCAGTTCAGGGCTGGGTTAGCGGGAGTTGCTCGGGATGAGGCTGAGGAGGATGCAGGGCCGGGCGGTTGCTCGAGGCCCCTGCTGGGTCGGCTGTGGGCGGCGGGCCGGGGGTGGGCATCGCTGGGGTGGCTGTGGGCGGCGGGCCGGGGGTGGGCATCGCTGGGGTGGCTGTGGGCGGCGGGCCGGGGGTCGGCATCGCTGGGATGCGGGCGGGCCGTCGTCGTGGCTGCGGCCCCTCGCATGGGGCTGGGGAAGTGCATGAAGCTGGGCCGCGGGTGCCGTGGCGCCTGCCCGCGTGCTGCTTGGCGAAGGTGTCCGGAGTGATGGGCGGGGCTGGGTTGCGGTTCCGGCGGATCGGGCAGCTCCGTGATCGGGGCTGGTCGCGGGGCGGGCGAGGAATTCTGCGGTCAGTGGCGGCGGGTGAGGCGCGCGGTGTTGCCTGGCGGTGAGCCGGGAGAGCGGCACCCAGTCGTCTGCGGCGTGCGGATCTTGGCGGCGTGGTGCGCAGTTGCTCCGGCAGCGTGCAGCGGAGTCTGCGCGAGAGCAAGTACCCCACCGCCCGTCATGGGCTGGTCAGGAGGCGGGAGCTTCCGGAAGCAGCAAGGTGAACGTCGGCGGATCGGGGCGCGACAGGCGCAACCGGCCGCCTTCGGCTTCGGCCAGGCTTCTCGCCAGGCGGAGGCCGATGCCGTGCCCGCCGGGGGTGTGGTCGGAGAACGGGTCTCGTTCGCCCAGGTCCGGGCCTTCGTCGACGACGTCCACGGCCAGGGCGCCGCCGGCGTCTCGGGCTCGGACGGTGATGGTTCCTTCGCCGTGGTTCACCGCGTTGTCCAGCAGGACGGCCAGCACCTGCCGCACCGCGGGGGCCGACGCGCGGACTGGGGGCGGGTCGGTGATCTCCAGGCGCAGTTCGCGGTGGTCGGGCAGCGGGACGTCGGTCAATTCCGTCAGGAGGGCGGAAAGGTCCAGCTCGTCGCGAGGGGTGCGGCGTTCCCGGGACAGCGCGAGCAGGTCTTCGACGGTCCTTTCCAAGCGGTCGGCGGCGGTGATTCCGGCGCGCACGGCCGCGTACGGGTCTCGGCCGGGGGTTTCCAGCGCGGATTCCAGTTGCAGGCGCAGTCCGGCCAGCGGGGTGCGGAGCTGGTGCGAGGCTTCGGCGGAGAAAGCGCGTTCCCGTTCCAGGGTTTCGCCGATGCGGGTCGCGGTGACGTCCAGGGCGGCGCCGACGCGGTCGATCTCCGGGATCGCCGAACGCCGGGACCGGGCGGAGAAGTCGCCTTCGCCTAGCCGGGCCGCCGTGCAGGCCAGGTCTTCCAGCGGACGGGTCAGCCGGGCGGCGATCCGGCGGGCCACCAGCCAGCTCGCGAGCACCGCGCCGATCGCGCAGCCGGCCATCACCAGCCAGGTGATGCCGACGTCGCGGGTCAGCGCCGAGCGGGGGAGCGCCGCGCGCACGATGCCGGTGAGCCGGGCGCCGGTCAGCACCGGGACGGCCAGCACGTCCTCGTCGCCGACCTTCTGGTTCAGCATGTCGCTGCGGGTCACGGCGACCCCGCGCACGACGTCGTCCGCGGTGGGCGGGCCCTCCCCGGCGAGGAGGTGGCCCTTCGGGTCGTAGACGCCGACCTCCGCGCCGTCCTCGTTGTCCGGGATCTGGAAGCGCTCGCCGGCGGCGAGCGCGTCGGACACGACGACGGCTGTCCCGTCGGCGGCCCGCTCCAGCGCGGCCGTGGTGTGCGTGCGGAAGTACCACAGCGCACCGACGGCGAGCGGCAGCCCGAACAGGCTCGTGGCCAGGACCGCCGCGAGGACGGTGAGCGTCACGATCCGGCGGCGCACCCCGTTCAGTCCCCCTCTAGCCGGTATCCGTGCCCGCGCAGGGTGGCGATCCTCGGCACCTCGTACGGCGACTCGGCGGCCGAGGCGAGCTTGCGGCGCAGCGCGGCGATGTGCACGTCGAGCGTCTTGGTGGAGCCGTGCCAGTGCGAATCCCACACGTCCGACATCAGCGTGTCCCGGCTCACCGCCTGCCCCGGCTGGACGGCCAGCCGAGCGAGCAGGTCGAACTCGCGTGCCCGCAGCACGACCTCGCGGCCGTTCAGGCTGACCCGCCTGCTCGCGATGTCGACCTCCAGCGCGCCGATCCGGACGACCGGCGTCGACGGCGCGGCGGGCGCTCCCCGGCGGAGGTGCGCGCGCACCCTGGCGAGCAGTTCGGCCAGCCGGATGGGCTTGGTGAGGTAATCGTCGGCACCAGCTTCGAGCCCGACCACGACGTCCATTTCGTCCGCCCGCGCGGTAAGGATCACCAGCACCGCGCCCGGCAGGGCCGAACGCAGCCGCCGGCACACTTCGACGCCGTCGACGTCCGGGAGGCCCAGGTCCAGCAGCACGAGATCGGCCGCCGTCTCGCGCAGCGCGCTCCGGCCGTCCCGGCACCATTGCACTGTGTGGCCATGCCCGCGCAGCGCGGAGTCGAGGACGCTGCCGATCGCCGCGTCGTCCTCCACCACCAGTACCTTCGCCATGCGGGAAGCCTAACCGGAGCATCCCGGCCGCGTCCGCGCGTCCACAGTGGACCCCCAGCGGGACGCGGCCGAGGTCGGGCATAGTGGCTGCATGCTCGGTCTGTACCCGGAACTCGATCCGTACGACCACGGGATGCTGCCGGTCGGCGACGGCAACACGCTGTATTGGGAGGAATGCGGCAATCCCGAAGGCAAACCGGTCGCGTTCCTGCACGGCGGGCCCGGGGGCGGCGCGTCCGCGCGGCACCGGCGGCTGTTCGACCCGGAGCGCTACCGGATCGTGCTGTTCGACCAGCGCGGCTGCGGCCGGAGCACGCCGCACTGCAGCGAACCGGACGTCGACCTCTCGGTGAACACGACCTGGCACCTGGTGTCCGACATGGAGCAGTTGCGCGAGGACCGCGGCATCGACCGCTGGCAGCTGTTCGGCGGCTCGTGGGGCAGCGTGCTCGCGCTCGCCTACGCCGAGACCCATCCGGAGCGGGTGACCGAGCTGATCCTGCGCGGCGTCGCGACGCTGCGGCTGAAGGAAGTGCAGTGGCTCTTCGGCGGGGGCGCGGCGTGCGTGTTCCCGGAGGCGTGGTCGCGGTTCCTCGCGCCGGTGCCGTACGCGCGCCGCGGCGGCGACCTGCTCGAGGTGTACCACGAACTGCTGAATCACCCGGACCCCAAGGTGCACGGGCCCGCCGCGCTCGCGTGGAGCCGGTGGGAGGGCGAGACGGTGAAGTTCACCCCGCGGGAAGAGGTGGTGGCGGCGTTCGCCGAGCCGGAGTTCGCGCTCGCGATCGCGCGGATCGAGAACCACTACTTCCGGCACGGCGGCTGGCTCGCCCCGGACCAGCTGATCCGCGGGGCCGGGAAGCTGTCGGGCATCCCGTGCGTTCTGGTGCAGGGCAGGTACGACGTGGTCACTCCCGCCACCACCGCCTGGGAACTCGCACAGGTGCTGCCGGGCGCCGAGCTGAAGATGATCGGCGACGCCGGGCACGCCTTCGACGAACCGGGCACGCTGCACGAGCTGATCAGCGCGACCGACCGGTTCGCGGCAGGGTGGGAGGGCAGGTCCGGGCTGTCGAGCGCGGAAGTCGAACGAAAGGAAATCCGCATGCTGTTCGGTGACGAGCACGTTCGCCGTTACGAGGAGACCGACGGGGAGGTCGGGCACGACTGGCAGGAGGGCGTGCCGACGCTGGTGCTCACCACGAAGGGGCGCAAGACCGGGCAGGACCGCAAGTTCGCCCTGATCTACCAGGAGGACGACGGCAACCCGGTGATCGTCGCCTCGAAGGGCGGCGCGCCGAACCACCCCGGCTGGTACCTGAACCTGCAGGAGAACCCCGAGGTCCGCGTGCAGGTGCGGGCGGACAAGTTCACCGCGCGCGCCCGGACCGCGACCGGCGAGGAACGCGCCCGGCTGTGGGACAAGCTCGCCGCGGTGTGGCCCGCCTACAACGACTACCAGAAGAAGACCGACCGCGAGATCCCCGTGGTGGTGCTCGAGCGGGTGTGATTCCCGCCGCGTCCTGAGGTCGCGCGGCACCGAGCCGGAGCGTCTTCCGCTACGAATGACGCTCATGGCGCTGCGCACCCGGACCCGGGACCACTGGACCCCGCTCGAAGGGGAGCTGCTCGGCTTCCGCGGCATGCAGAGGTACGGCAGGCGCTTCGCCCGCTCCGGACGGGGCGCCTGGTACCACTTCGCGATCGAGGTCGTGTGGCAGCTGCTCGCCCTCACGAGCCGGTTCCGCGTGCGCGGCGCGCGGAACATCCCGCAATCGGGCGGGGTCGTGGTGGCTTCCAACCACCTGTCGAACGCCGACCCGACGACGCTCACCGCCTTCTGCCTCGGCTCCGGCCGGGTGCCGCGGTACCTGGCGAAGGCGAGCCTGTGGAACGCGCCGGTGATCAAGTCGGTGATGCGTTCGGGCAAGCACATCCCGGTCCACCGCGGCGCGCCGACCGCCGCGGGCGCGTACCGCGACGCCGTCGCCGCGGTGCGGGCGGGCGAATGCGTCGCGATCTTCCCGGAGGCCGGGCTCTCCGCGCACCCGGGCGGCTGGCCGGCGAAGGGCAAGACCGGCGCGGCGCGCATCGCGCTGGAGACCGGCGTGCCGGTGATCCCGGTCGCGAACTGGGGCACGCACGAACTGCTGCCCGCCGGCTCCTGGTTCCCGCGCGTGCTTCCGCGGCGGAAGATCGAGTTCGTCGCCGGCGAGCCGGTGGACCTCGCCGACCTGCGCGGGCGGGAGCTGACCAGGGACGTGCTGGAGGAGGCGACCGCGCGGATCATGACCGCGGTGACCGAGCTGCTGGCCGGGATCCGGGGCGTGCGCCCGCCTGCCTGACCGGCGGACTCCGCGGTACCCGCGGGCGCCACTGTGGACGATCCAGTTGCACTGGAAAAGGTTTCGCCGCGGATCAGACGGCGGAGGACGCGCCGCAGCAGCGGGCGGGCGGCCCAGGACGAGCGGCGGCCGGGCTGAAAGCGGGCGCCGTCACGCCGCCCCGCGCGGGCGCGGGAGGTAGTTTCAACGGTATGAGCGCAGACTATGACGTGGTGGTCCTCGGGGCCGGAGTCGGTGGGTACGTCGCGGCGATCCGGGCTTCGCAGCTGGGCCTGAGCGTGGCGGTCGTGGAAGAGAAGTACTGGGGCGGGGTGTGCCTCAACGTCGGCTGCATCCCTTCGAAGGCGCTGCTGCGCAACGCCGAGCTCGCGCACACGGTGAAGGAGGAGGCCAAGACCTACGGCATCTCCTCCGACGGGGAGATCCGGTTCGACTACACCGCGGCGTACGAGCGCAGCCGCAAGGTCGCGGACGGGCGCGTCAAGGGCGTGCACTTCCTGATGAAGAAGAACAAGATCACCGAGTACAACGGGCGCGGGACCTTCGTGGACGCCAACACCCTCGAGGTGAACGGCGAGCGCATCACCTTCACCTACGGCATCATCGCCACCGGCGCGACGGCCCGGCTGCTTCCGGGCACGCAGCGCAGCGAGCGCGTGGTCACCTACGAAAAGCAGATCCTCGAAAGCGAGCTGCCGGGCAGCATCGTGATCGCCGGGGCAGGCGCGATCGGCGTCGAGTTCGCCTACGTGCTGCGCAACTACGGCGTGGACGTGACGATCGTCGAGTTCCTCGACCGGATGGTGCCGCTCGAGGACGCCGAGGTGTCGGCCGAACTGGCCAAGCGCTACCGCAAGCTGGGGATCAAGGTGCTGCTGGGCACCAAGGTCGAGTCGATCGACGACTCGGGAGCCAAGGTGGCGGTGACCGTGTCGAAGGACGGCGAGCAGCAGGTGCTCGAGGCCGACAAGGTGTTGCAGGCCATCGGGTTCCGGCCGAACGTGGAGGGCTACGGCCTGGAGAACACCGGCGTCGAGCTGACCGAGCGCGGCGCGATCGCGATCGACGGCCGCGGCCGGACGAACGTGCCGCACCTGTTCGCGATCGGCGACGTGACGGCGAAGCTGATGCTGGCGCACGCGTCGGAGTCGATGGGCATCGTGGCGGCGGAGACGATCGCCGGCGCGGAGACCATGGAACTGGACTTCGTGATGATCCCGCGCGCGACCTACTGCCAGCCGCAGATCGCGAGCTTCGGCTGGACCGAGGAGCAGGCGCGCGAGAAGGGCTTCGACGTGCAGGTGTCGAAATTCCCGTTCACGGCCAACGGCAAGGCGCACGGCCTCGGCGACGCGGCGGGCTTCGTGAAGGTGCTGAGCGACGCGAAGTACGGCGAGCTGCTCGGCGCGCACCTCATCGGCCCGGACGTCACGGAGCTGCTGCCGGAGCTGACGCTGGCGCAGCAGTGGGACCTTACGGTGCACGAGGTTTCGCGCAACGTGCACGCGCACCCGACACTGGGCGAGGCGGTGAAGGAAGCGGTGCACGGACTGGCTGGTCATATGATCAACTTCTGATTCTTCGACGGTCGCCCTGGCCCGCGGTGGTTTCGCGGTCCGGGGCGCTGTCGTTTCCGGACAGGGAGAACACCAGTTCCGGCCGGGACCACGAGATCTTCGGCGGTTTCGGCGGGACGCTCCCGATCTGCCGGGCGCCCATGCGTTCGTAGAACTTCACCGCGGGCGGATGCGACACCACGCGCACCTCGGTCAACCCGTTTTCCGCTGCCAGCTCGAGGATGCGCTGCACGAGCCGGGCGCCGAGCCCGGTTCCCTGCGCTTCGTCGGCGACGAACAGCAGGTCCAGTTCCGCATCGGCGAGCGCGGCGAAACCCGCTGGCCCGGACGGGCCCCGGGCGACCAGAACCTGGTGCTGGCGCAGGTAATCCGGCGTGACGGCGTATCCCTCCAGGATCGAGGCGTACTGGCCTTGGTAGGCCGACGAGGCGTGCATGAGGTCGGTGAGCGCGGCGGCGTCGGCAGCGGCCGCGCGGTCGATCTTGAACATGGCAGCCACGGTAACCGGCGCCACCGACAAAAACTGATCATCGGCTCCGGCGGGCGGGCAACGCGGCGGCGCTGAACAGGCAGAGCACGGCGCCGATCCCCAGCGAGAAGCGCACGCCGACCACTCCGGCGGCGATCCCGCCGAGGGTGATGAAAATGGGTTTGGCGGTACGGGTTCCGGTGGACCAGGCGGTGAGTGTCCGCGTCAGGACGGTGTCGTCGATCAGCGACAGCCGGTACGCCGAATAGGTCGGGTTGAAGATGCCCGCCACCAGCAACAGCCCGAAGTCCGCGGCGATCAGCAGGACGACTCCGGCCGGTCCGGGAAAGGCGAACGGAGCGGCGAGCAGCCACGGAGTACGCGCGAAACTGGTCCAGAGCAACACTTTCCGCGCGCCGTACCGAGAGCTGAGCATCGGCGCGAGACGCGCGCCGAGGAGCCCGCCAAGGCAGGGCACGCCGAGCACCAGCCCGTATTCCCAAGGCGCGAAGCCGAGATCCCGCAGCATCAGCACGGTTTGCAGTGGCGTGACCCAAAGAACCGCGCCGCTGAACAACACGGAGTTGAAGAACAGCGGGCGAAGTTCAGGGCTGCGCAGCAGGAAACGCCATCCGTCGGTGAATCCGCGGCGAGCAGGCCCGGAAGCAACCGCAGGCGGTGGTTCCGGCGTACGCAGACGACGGATTCCGAGTGCGGACAGCAGGAACGAGAACGCGTCGATGAGCATCGTCGCGGTCGCGCCCAGTCCGCTGATCAACACGCCGCCCAAGGGTGGTCCGGCCGACCAGCAGACCCAGTCGGTGCTTTCGAAGCGGCTCAAGGCGACAGCTCGTTCGTCCGGCGCGACAAGGGCTTTGAGGTGCGCGCCGCTGGCCGCGGAAAAGATGACGGCCGCGGTGGCGACGACGATGTCGACCGCATAGAGCTGCGGCATGGTCAGCACGTGCAGCGCAGCCGCCAGCGGCACGCTCGCCAGCGCGGCACAGCGGACCAGGTCGCCGGTGATCATCGCGGGACGCTTCCGGGCGAATTCGACGCGGGGCCCGAGCGGGAAAGCGAGGACCGCGCTGGCGGCGGCCGAGATGGCGGTGATCAGGGAAACCTGCCACGCGGGAGCGTCGAGCACGAGCACCGCGACGAGTCCGAGGGCACCCGCGCCGACCGTGCTGCCTGCCGTGCTGATCGCGTACGCAGCCCACAGCCGCGCGAAATCCCTCCCCAGGTTCGCCACGAGAGCAGAGTGCCAGCTCCGCTTCGGGCCGGGAAGCGCCCGTCGATGTCTCACCAGGTGGGCCATCCGGGCAGATACCACTTTGGTCGGTGGTATTGGCCGCGGTCGCTATTTAGATTCACGTGACCACAGTGGGTGGCCGGGGGCGAGGACAGGAGTTGTCATGATAAGAACGAGCCGGGTAGCCGCGTATTCGGTGCCCCTCGCGGTCGGGGTGGTGCTCGCCGGGAGCGGGGTCGCCGTCGCGCAGCCGTCGGCGGCGGACGCGGCGAATGCGCGCGCTGGGACGGGGATCAGTGCGTTGCAGGGGATCAAGAAGACCCTCACCCCGGCCGAGCGGAAGCAGTCCAGCCAGCTGGTCGTGGAGAAGCGCCTGCGCGCGGACCGCGGTCTCGCCGCGTTGCTGCCGGATTACCGCACCGGTCTGCCGGTCACCCAGGCCGGCACGGTTTCGGTCGACATCGCCGGTACTGCCGGAGCCGCGATCGCGAAGGCCGTGCGTGCCGCGGGCGGCACCGTGCAGTCCACCTCGTCCAATGGCTCGGTTCGCGCCCAGTTGCCGCTCAACGCGGTGGACCGGATCGCGGCGCGCGGCGACGTCCGCCAGGTCCAGCCCGCGACGCAGGCGATGACCTGGAACGAGCCCGACGCGCAGCGCCGGCAGCTGGCCAAGAAGGCCGTCGCCGCCGTGCAGGTGTCCGAAGGGGACAAGACCCACGGCGCCGACACCGCACGCACGCAATACGGCGTGAACGGCACCGGTGTGAAGGTCTGCGTGCTTTCCGACGGCGTCAACTCGCTGAAGAAGTCGCAGGACGCGGGTGAACTGCCCGCCGTCGACGTGCTGCCCGGCCAAGCCGGCAGCGGCGACGAGGGCACCGCGATGCTGGAGATCGTCCACGACCTCGCCCCGGGCGCGACGCTCGGTTTCGCGACCGCGTTCACCAGCGAGTCGAGCTTCGCGGACAACATCCGCGCGCTGCGCAGCACCGGCAAGTGCACGGTGATCGTCGACGACGTCGCGTACTTCGACGAGTCGCCGTTCCAGGACACGCAGGTCGCGCAGGCGGTCAACGACGTGACCGCGGCCGGCGCGCTCTACTTCTCCTCCGCGGGCAACTCCGGCAACCTCACCGACGGCACCAGCGGTTACTACGAGGGCGACTTCCGTTCGTCCGGCACCGCGCTGCCGGGCGTCACCGGCACCCCGCACGACTTCGACCCGGGCAGCGGCGTGCAGACGACCGACCCGCTCTCGCCGGGCTCGCTCGGCAGGCCGGTGACGCTGTTCTGGTCGGACCCGTGGGGCCACTCGGCCAATGACTACGACCTGTTCCTGCTCAACGCTTCCGGCGGCGTCGTCGCCTCCAGCGCCAACTCGCAGGACGGTTCGCAGAACCCGTACGAGAGCCTGACCGTGCCGACGTCCGGCTCCGGCTACCGCGTCGCGGTGGTCAAGTACAGCGGCGCGGACCGGTTCTTCGCGCTCAACGTGATCCGCGGCCGGTTCGTCGACTCCGGTTCGCTCAAGGGCTTCAGCACCGCGGGCGTGACCTCGGGCCACTCGGCGGCGGCAGCGGCGTTCTCGGTGGCCGCGGCCCCGGCGGCGACCGCGTTCGGCCGTCCGCTGGAGACCGGCGACCCGGCGAACCCGGCCGGCCCGTACCCCGGCCTGTTCACCTCGGCCAGCAAGTGGGAGCGCTTCACCTCCGACGGCCAGCGGCACCTCTTCTACAACGCCGACGGCACCGAGCTGACCCCGGGCAACGTGTCCTCGACCGGCGGCGCGACCCGCGCGAAGCCGGACATCACCGCGGCCGACGGCGTGGCCACCTCGGTCGCCGGCTTCCAGCCATTCTACGGGACCTCGGCGGCCGCCCCGCACGCGGCGGCGATCGCGGCGCTGCTGCTGTCCGGCAAGCCGGCCGCGACCCCGGCGGACGTCCGCACCGCGCTGGTGTCGAGCGCGATCGACCTCGGCGCACCGGGATTCGACGCGGTGACCGGCAACGGCGTGATCATGGCGGGTCCGGCGCTGGCCGCGCTGGGCGTGCCGAAGAAGTAGCGGTTGCGAAAAGGGCGGGCTCCTCGACCGGGGAGCCCGCCCTTTTCAGCGTCCGGCGACCAGGAGGTGAAACGCCCGCGGCCCGTCGCCGAGCCGGTCGTGGCGGCGCAGTTCGAGGCCCGCGTCCGCGAGCGCCTTCTCGATCTCTTCCGGCGGCCGCAGCCGGAAACCGTGGCTGGTGAAGGGCATTTCGCGCATCATCGCGGGATCTCCGATGCCGACGACGAACCGGCCGCCGTCCGCGAGCACCCGCGCGACCTCGGCGAACGCGGGCACCAGGTCGGGGATGAAGTAGACGGTGTTGACGGTCAGCGCCGCGTCGATCGTCCCGTCGCCCAGCGGAAGCTCGGCCATTCCGGCCTGGTGCAGCACCAGCCGTCCGGCGGCGAGGTTCTTCGGGAACGTCCGCCGCGCCCGGGCCAGCGCCGTTTCGGAGATCTCCGCGCCGTGCACGGTGCCGCCCTCGGTCGCTCGCAGCAGGAGGTCCAGCCCTAGACCGCCGCCGAAACCCAGGTCCAGCGCGGTTTCGCCGCGGCGGATCTCCAGCGCTTCGACCGCTCCGGTGACCGGCCCGCGGTTGACGTTGTTGAGCAGCCGGACGACAGCCTGTCCGGCCCGGCCCCTCGGATGGCCCAACTGTTTGGCGAACCCGGCGAGCAAAGTGTCACGTGGTCCCATGAACCCAGTGTGCCGCGATATGGCAACGTGCGGGCGAACGGACTTTTGAGGAGGCCGACATGTCGGAGAAGACCGCTGTGGTCACCGGGGCCGGTTCCGGGCTGGGCCGCCGGATCGCCGGAGCGCTGCTCGGCGCGGGTTACCGGGTCGCGCTCGCCGGACGTCGCGAGGACGCCCTGCGCGAGACGGCCGGTTCCGCCGCGAACGCGCTGGTCGTGCCCGCGGACGTCGCCGACCCAGCTTCGGTGGAGGCGCTTTTCTCGGCCGTGCGCGGCGAATGGGGCCGGTTGGATCTGCTGGTGAACAACGCCGGGGTGTCGCTCGGCGGCACCGTCGCGGATCTGTCCGTCGAGGACTGGCGGCGCACCGTCGACACGAACCTCACCGGCATGTTCCTGTGCGCGCAGCAGGCCGTGCGGCTGATGCGCGACCAAGACCCCCAGGGCGGCCGGATCATCAACAACGGCTCGATCTCCGCGCACGCGCCCCGTCCGGCGAGCGTCGCCTACACGGCCACCAAACACGCCGTCACCGGTCTCACCCGGTCGATTTCGCTCGACGGCCGCGCCTGGAACGTCGCGTGCGGACAGATCGACATCGGCAACGCGGCCACCGAGATGACCGAGCGGATGGCCGCGGGCATCCCGCAGGCCGACGGGCGGCTGCTGGCCGAGCCGACCTTCGACGCGGGCCACGTCGCCGACGCGGTGCTCTACATGGCGGGATTGCCGCTGGACGCCAACGTCCAGTTCCTCACCATCACCGCCACCACGATGCCGTTCATCGGCCGGGGATGACGTGGTCGCGGCGCAACTCGTCGAACAGCCGGTAGAACATCTGCTCAGTGTCCACATAGGAGTGGAAACCGGCGCGGCGTGACTTCGACGTGTCCGCGAACATGTCGTAGTCCCACGAGAACACGAAGTCGCCGAAGGCCCACGAAGAGACGTCGGCGTACGAAGCAGTGAGGCCGTGCTTCCCCGCCATCTCGGTCCACAGTGGTTCCTTATCGGCCATCACGGTCGTCAGCGGCAACTGCAACGGCGAAGCGACTTCGAGGTCGAAGTACGCGGCCAGCTTCGGCCACAGCTCTCGCCAGCGGAAGAGGTCACCGTTGGCGATGTTGAACGCTTCGTTCTGACTGGACGTCGCCGCCCACACTGTGCCCTCGGCGAGCAACTGTGCGTCCGTCATCTCCAGCAGGCTGTCGTACGCGCCGGGCTTGCCGGGAAAGCGCAGCGGCAGGCCGAGTTCCTTCGAGATCGACGCGTAGACCGCGATCACGAGCGCGAGGTTCATCGGGTTGCCGAGCGTCGTCCCGCCGACCACGGACGGCCGGATCGCCGACCACGACCAGCCCCCGCCAGCGGCTCGGCGTTCCAGGAACTTCTGCTGGTCCACGTTGAATTCCGGCGGCATGTGCTGTCCGGCGTCGGCCTCGCGGGCAGGGGTCTTGAACGGGCCGAGGTGCGCGCCGTAGACCTTGTAGCCCTGCATCAGGCTGACGTGTTCCAGCGGGCCTTCGTCGAGGCCGTTCACCAGGTTCTCCAGCATCGCGACGTTCGGCGGCACGAGTTCCGCCCACGTCGGCCGGTCCTGGTAGGCGGCGTAGAACAGGTGCGTCGCGCCGACGCCGGCCAGCGCCGTCCGGGTGCCCGCCGGGTCGAGCAAGTCGACGGCGAGGCTGCCCGGTCCGCCGCGCCGGGAGAGGCCGAGCACCTCCCAGCCGTCGAGAGTCCGCAGGTGGGAGATGAGTTTCCGGCCGATGATCCCGTTGGCCCCGGCCACGAGGGCCACGCGTGTGCTGCTCATGTCTTCGATCCTGACCTTGCTCGCGTGATGAGTCCAAGGCTTACTTCTCACCGCTTCGATAAACTGTGCTTATGACAAGCTTGCGGCAGCTCGAGTACCTGGTCACGGTGGTGGACACCGGTTCGTTCACCCGGGCCGCCGAGCAGTTGCACGTGACGCAGCCCGCGCTGTCGCATCAGATGCGGGCGCTGGAGCACAGCGTCGGCGGTCCGCTGTTGGAACGGTTGCCGCGTTCAGTCCGGCTCACGCCGATGGGGCGCGCGATGCTGCCGCACGCCCGCGCCGCGCTCGCCGACGCCGAACGTGCCCGCTGCGCCGCGCAACAGGCGTCCGGCCAGGTCGCCGGTGAACTGCTGGTCGCCACGGTCTACTCGGTGAGCCTTGGGGTGCTGCCGCCTGCGCTGCGCGTGTGGCGGCGCGAACGGCCGGACGTCGACGTGCGGCTTTTCGAGTACCGCCACGCCGACGAACTGCGCGACGCGATGCTGGCCGGAGAAGCGGATCTCGCGATCGGCCCGCGTCCGGCCGGGTGGACGGGCCCGGTGCGGACGCTGGGCACCGAGGAGTTCGTCGTCGTGCTACCGGCCGACGGCGCCACGGAGTCCACTTCGGACGGTATGGTCGACCTGGCTGACCTTGCCGACTGCGCGTGGGTGCACTACGCGCCTGGCCACGGCTTAGCCGAACTTCTCGACGCCGCTTGCGCAGAAGCAGGATTCCGGCCGCGACCCGCGGTGCGCACGGAACAGACCGCCGCCGCACCGTTGCTCGCGGCGGCCGGATTGGGGCCCGCGCTGGTTCCGGCGAACGTGCTCCCCGCCGAGTTCAGCGGCCAGGTTTTGCGCCCTGGCAAACCGATCCGGCGAGAACTGGTCGCATACGGCCGCAGCGAACCGGATCCGTTGACGGCGGCGTTCGGCGAAGTCCTGGCGCAACACGCGCGGGTTTAGTCGCGCAGCCGGGTCAGGTCGATTCCGGCGAACGGCGTCGTCACCGTGTCGTGGACCCGGGCGGACCAGACGGCGTGACCGTGCGCGGTCCACAGTGGAATCGCCGGAAGATCGCGCAGGGCTTGGTTTTCGGCGACCCGGAACAGCTGCGCGGCTTCTTCCGGTGACGCGGTGGTTTCGGCGGAATTGAGATCGGCGGCGAATCCGGCATCGGTGTAACCGGCGGCGTCCGCGAGCGTGTGGAGGAGGTCGGCCGGGCTCGGCGAGACCGCCTTGACCTCCAGCGCGGACGGACCGGTCGGCTTGCCTCCGGTGGCTTTTCGCTGTGCGGTAACCGAAATTCCCAGACTCTTCGACAGCCCCTCGGCCAACGCCTGCGGCCAGGTGCCGTCGAAACTGTCGTAGTACACGGCCGCGTCGCCGGTGAATCCGGCTTGGTCCAGCAGGGATTTGGCGGCCGGACCGTCGAAAGTGCACGGACGGCAGTTCCCGGACCGCTCGCCGGGCGCGACCGCCGGCGGCAGCAGTCCCTTGGCCGGGTCCGCCTGGTGTGCGAGTGGACCGGATTCCAGTGCGGCGCGGTCGGTGCCGAGCGCGAAGGCATATCGCACCGCGGGATCGGCGAATCGCGTTGCCTCGGCGGAAAACACCAGGTAGCCGGCGCGGGGGAGCGCCCACATCGCGTGCCGGTCGGCGAAATCGGCGTGCATCGCCTCGTGTCGATCGCCCGGGACGGACGTGGCGACGTCGAGTTTGCCTTCCTTGACCTCGTCGTACTGCTCCGCCGGATTGCCGACGCGCAGCTCGATTTCCTTGGCCCGGCCCGGATCCGCGGCGACCCGGACGAGCTTGCCGCCGGCACCGGACTGCCAGTCGCCCTCCAGTCGCAGGGGGCCGTTGCCGATCGGATGGCGGGCGAACCCGTTCCAGTCGCGCGATTTCAGCACCGACGCGGGCAAGGGCACGAGCCCGGGCGCGGACAACCAGGCGGGCACCTGATTCGACGGCCGGTCGAGCACGATCCGCAACTGCTTCTCGTCGACTGCGGTGATCTCCTTGGCCCGCAAGGACTTCGTGAGCACCGGTGTACTGGCCCAGTGGTGACCCGCGATCGCCTTCCAGGTGTCCACATAGGACTGCGCGGTGACCGGCGTGCCGTCGTGGAATTTCCCGGGTCGCAACCGGACGGTCCAGGTCACCCGGTCGGTGCTGGTGATCGACTCCGCTGCACGCGGGGTGACTTTTCCGCTGGCCGGATCGTAATCGGCGAGCGGAGTCCACAGCGCGCCGGTGACGAGCCGCCCGGACGGATCGGTGACGTCGGCGGGCAGCAGCGTGCCGGGTTCGCCGAGACCGACCGACAGGACGCCGGGCCGGGCGGGTTCGGCCGACGACGAACAGCCGGAGAGACCGGCCGCGACGACGGCGGCGAGCGTGAGCGGGACCAGCAGACGCGATCGCATGCTGTCTTATTACCAGGTGGAAAGCAACGAAAGGCGGTTGTGTCCGGTTAGGGACCGTCTTAAAGTACTTCAGTCACACTGGGGTCTCTTGGAGGTTTCGCGTGCGCCGTTGGTGGATTCGCTCCGGACTGGCGATCGCGACCGCGGCGGCGACGCTCGTCGCCACCGGTTTGCCCGCCGCGGCGTGCGAGGACGACAAGCCGGTCACCGAAGCGAAGCACAGCCTCGGCGATCCGGGCGCGGTCAAGGGCGTGCGGCCGGTCGGCAGCGTGCCCGACGCGCAAGGGGCCATTTCGGCGAACTTCCTCAGCTACGGCAAACGCGACGTGATGGTCGTGTCCGGCCAGTTCGGCCTGAAGGTGTACGACCTCACGGAGAATCCGGCGAAGCCGCACGCGATCGGCGAGCTGAGCCTGCCCGGGCTGTGGGAAACCGAGGACACCGAGGTCGACGCGAAACGCAAGCTCGTGTTCCTGTCCCGGGACCCGCGCGCGTTCAAGGGCAACACGCACACCGGCGAGTCCGGCATCTACGTGGTCGACGTGGCGCGTCCGGAGAAACCGGAGATCCTCAGCTACGTCAAGGTCCCGGCGGGCCACACCACCAGCTGCGTCGACGACTGCCGCTACCTCTGGACCGGCGGCCCGGCGAAGGCCGACGACCAGCCCGCGGATTGGGGCGGCAGGCCGATCTGGGTCACCGACGTGCGCAACCCGCGCGCCCCGAAGGTGCACCCGGACCCGATCGAACTCGCCCGCAACGACGGCAAAACCGACTACGTGCACGACGTGCAGGTCGACAAAATGGGCGTCGCGTGGGTGTCCGGCGCGGGCGGCGTGCGCGGCTACTGGACGTCCGGCTTCCATCGCGACCCGGTGCAGAACCGCTACCGCCTGGCGAGCGCGCTCAAGCCGGTGCCGTACGCGGGCGGCGGAGTGTCGGAAACCGCGGCGCCGTCGAAGTTCCTGCACAACAGCTTCCACCCGGTCGGCTCCCGAGACGACGGCGCCTGGCGCGGGCACGACCTCGTGTACGCCACCGAGGAAAGCTTCCTCCCCGGCTGCGCGGGCGACGGCGTCCTGACCATTTCTTCGCTGGACGGCTCGTACCAGGGCGAAGGCTGGCGGTCCACGCCGGAGAAGCCGTTCCGGATGCGCAGCATCGGCACCTGGAGCGTCGCCGGGCAGGAAGGCAGCGACCCGGTGTCCGACGACTGCTCGGCGCACTACTTCGACCTGCGCGGGCACGTGCTGGTGCAGTCGTTTTACGCGCAGGGCACGCGATTCCTCGACGTGAGCGACCCGTCGAACCCGACGCAGATCGCGTACTTCCGCCCGGCGGACGCGGCTTCGTGGGCGCCGTACTGGCACGACGGGTACGTGTATGTGGCGGACAACAAGCGGGGGATCGACATCCTCAAGCTCGGCGTGTAGCGGCGGGTCAGCCGCGCACCGCGGTTCAACCGGGCCTCGATGAGCGGCAGAAGGGCCTCCTGGAACCGCCTCGGTCGTGGGTCTACGGCAAGTTGGGGGTCTCGCGGGACATGCTCGGCGCCTTGGCCCGGGACGTACCGCTCGGCCGCATCGGTGTTCATGCCCACGCTTGACCGCTCAGCGGCCCGCCAGTTCGCGGAGGAACTCGCGCGCGGAGAAGGTGACCGCGCGCTCGGCGTACTCGTTGTCCGCCTCGTCTTCCTCCGGTACGCCGAAGTCTCGCCAGGTGACGATGTCGCCTCGCCGCGACACTTTGGCGGCGATGGCGCAGCACTCGATGTCTTCGCATTCGGGGCAGACGTACAGCAGTACCCGGCCATCCGGTGCGTCACCCGGCGCTTCGCCGAGCACGCGCGCCAAGCGCTGCGGGTCGTGCGGATGATCGGTTGCCAGCACCGAGATCAGATCCAGCTCGGCGTCGACCAAGCTGCGCACGCTGACGCCGTCGATCTCGAAGTCGAGATACCTGCGCTCGCGCTGATACTTCCGGCGCTCGCGGACGGTCGGGACTAGGCGGATCACGCTCACTAATCCTGCCGCCCTGCACCCGCCCCGCCAACCGGATATCGGACAGCCAGCCCGTCCAGCAGCGCCTGCAGCCCGATCTCGAACAGGTGGTCCAGATCGAGGTCGTACCCCTCGGCGAGGTCCGCCACCATCCGCGCCAGCACCGGATACCGTCCCGACCCGGTCAGCGCCGCGTATCCCCGCGCCTGCGTCTCCATCCACTGGTCCTCGGTGATCCCGGTCGCCCCCATCGCGTGCCGCTCGCGTTCCAGATGGATCGCCGTGCCCTGGATGTGGTTGTAGAACAACACATTCAGATCGCACAGGTCAGCCGCGTTCAGGCCGAAGACCGACAACGCGGCCAGCGCGCGTTCGTTGTGCGCCGCCAGGTTCGGCAGCGGCCAGGGGCGGGTGAGCGGCACGAGATGCGCCAGCCACGGATGTCGCCGGTGCACGGACCACAACGTGCGCGCCGACAGCTCTAACTGCGCCCGCCACCCCTCCGGTTCCCGTGCCGGGTAACCGGTTTCGCCGTAGACCGTGTCCGCCATCAGGAAGACCAGTTCGTCCTTTCCGGACAGATACCGGTACGGCGCCATCGCCGGAACACCCAGCCGCGCGGCGAGTCCGCGCATCGACAGCGCCGCGACGCCTTCCGCGTCGGCGATCGCGATTGCCGCGCGCACCAACCGATCCCGGGTCAACACTGGCCGCTTCGCCTCAGTCTCAGCCTGCTGACCAGCGACGACATAACCCGACCGCGGTTCAGCACGGAGCACGCCCTCGCGGCGCAACACATCGAGCGCCTTGGCGGCGGTGGCGTTCGCGACGCCGTGCGTCGAAGCCAGTTGACGCGTCGAGGGCACCTTCGCGCCCGGCGGCAGCTGCGAGATCTCATCCCGCAGCGCGGCGGCGATGCGGAGGTACGGCGGGTCGGTCGGCATCGGGGTCCTGTCTGTACTAGGTCAGCGGGTCATCTGTACTAGGTCAGTTTTGGCGGCGGAAGCCAGGTCACGGCAGGTTCATCAGGGTAATGATGCACCGTACCGAGGGGTGAGGACATGCCTGAAGCACTGGTTTGCGGCGCGGGAGTCGCTGGTTGCGCGTCGGCCTACTGGCTGCGCCGCAGCGGGTACGACGTGACGGTCGTGGAGCGCGCCGAGGGGTTGCGCAGCGGAGGTCAAGCGATCGACATCCGCGGGGTCGCGCTGGAGGTCATCGACCGGATGGGCATCGGCGAGCAGGTCCGCGCCAAGCGCACACGGATGCGCGGGATGTCGATGCTGGACGCGTCCGGCAACGAGGTGTTTCGTTCCGAGGAACGCACCTTCAGCAGCGGCCGGCTCGACAGCGCGGACATCGAGATCCTCCGCGACGACCTGGTCGAGCTGCTGCACGACGCCGCCGACGTCGAGTTCCGCTTCGGCGACGAGATCACCGCGCTCGACGCCGAGTCCGGCCGGGTCGAGTTCGCCAAGGCGCAGCCGCGCACGTTCGACCTGATCGTGGGTGCGGACGGCGCGCATTCGGCGGTCCGGCGGCTCGCGTTCGGGCCGGAGGACCAGTTCCGCCGCTACCTCGGCCAGTACCTGGCTGTTTTCCCGGCGGCCAACACGGTCGGCCTCGAGGACTGGCAGATCTGGTTCCAGGGCGAGGGCGTCGGCGGCGCGGTCTACCCGGTGCCGGGCAACGAGGAGATCCGGGTGACGCTCGGCTTCGCCGAACCGGAGTACCGCGCGATCCGGGACGTCGCGGAGCAGAAGAAGCTCATCGCGGACCGGCTGAGCGAGGTCGGCGGTCCGGTTCCTGACCTGGTCAAAGCCATGGAAGACTCCGAGACCTTCTTCTTCGACGCCATGCTCCAGATCCACCTCGACCGCTGGACGACCGGCCGGGTCGCGCTGGTCGGCGACGCCGGGTACTGCGCGTCCGTGCTGTCCGGGCAGGGCACGAGCCTCGCCTTGGTCGGCGCGTACGTCCTGGCGGACTCCGCCGCCGACTACGAGACCCGGATGCGCCCGTTCGTCGAGCTCAACCAGGCGCTGGCCACGGAAAACGCCGCCGGGCCCGCGTCGGAGGAATCGGTCGAGCGGGCGAAGAACGCGATCAGCCTGGACCGCTGACCCGCCAGCTGGCGGGAGATTCCCGCCGCCCGGCTGGCCCGGTCCGGCTCCCGGGCGGCGAGGATGGGTCCCGCACCCCGATTCCTTGGAGGCTCCCGCGATGACCGCCTATCCGCCGCTCCCGTTCGACCCCGAGCTCGCCGCGGCGCTCGAAGTGCTGGCGGCCGAGCGGCCGCCGATCAAGACGCTCGAGTCGATCCCGGCGGTGCGCGCGGCCGCGGCGAAGCGGCAGATCTCGCTGGAGGAGATCACCGCCGACGGCGCCCTCGAAGTGTCCGAAGTGGACGCGGAGGGGCCGCGCGGCCCGATCCCGCTGATCGTCGCGCGGCCGGCCGGGGCGGTCGACGTCCCGGTGCTGTACTGGCTGCACGGCGGCGGCATGATCATCGGCGGCCACCAGGGCGGCGACCTGTACTTCCTCAAGGAGTACGCGACCGAACTGGGCCTCGGCTTCGTCTGCGTCGACTACCGGGTCGCGCCCGAACACCCGCATCCGGCACCGGTCGAGGACTGCTACGCCGGCCTGGAATGGACGGTCAAGCACGCCGCCGAGTACGGCTTCGACTCCTCCCGCGTCGTGATCGGCGGCGCGAGTGCGGGCGGCGGCCTCGCGGCGGCAACGGCGCTGCTCGCCCGCGACCGCGGCGGACCGGACCTGATCGGCCAGCTGCTCGTGTACCCGATGCTCGACGACCGCAACGACTCGCCGTCGGCGATCCAGATGGCCGAGATGGGCAGCTGGGACCGCGCCGCGAACCACGTCGGCTGGACCGCGCTGCTCGGCGACGCTCGCGGCGGCCCGGACGTGTCGCCCTACGCCGCCCCCGCGCGCGCTGAAGACCTGTCCGGCCTCCCGCCCGCGTTCCTCGACGTCGGGAGCACCGAGACCTTCCGCGACGAGGTCATCGCCTACGCGAACCGGCTGTGGCTGTCCGGGGTGCAGGCGGAACTGCACGTCTGGCCCGGCGCTTTCCACGGCTTCGACGGCTCGGCTCCGCAGGCGGCGCTGTCGCAGCAGGCCCGCGCCGAGCGGACGCCGTGGCTGCGGCGGCTGCTCGGCTGAACCGGACGAGCGATGATGGACCGATGAGGGAGCTGGTCACGCATCTGAGCGCGCTCGATCCCGGCGCGGCCGAGACGGTCAAGGTCATCGCCTATTTCGACCGGCTGGTCGAGGGCCGCGCCGGGCTGGAGCCGATCGTGCGCGGGGCGGCGGTGCTGTCCGGCTGCCCCGCGCGGCTGGCCGACGACGAACGCCGGGTGCGCGTCCGCGTCGAACCGGACGGGCGCGTCGTGCCGTCGGACGGACCGCCCGATCCGGAATGGCCCGCCGCTCCGGTGCGTCCCGACGGGCCGGTCGCGCTGTGGCTAGAACGGCCCGGTCCGGCGAGCCCGGTGGACGCGATGGTGCTGGAACGCGCGTCGGCCGCAGCTCGGGCGGTGCTGGACCGCACCCGCGGCCGGGTCGTCGATCCAGCGTCCGTGGAAGTGGTGCTCGACGCGTCGGCGGACGAACGAACCCGGCTCCGCGCCGCACATCGGCTTGGGCTCGGCGCCACCGCGCGAGCTGTCGTGACCGACGCGGTCCCGCTGGTCGTCCCTCCACAGTGGACTCCGCCGGAACGGGCCCGGGTCGGCCTCGGCACTGTCGTGGACCTGGCCGACCTGCCGGTGTCCGGCGAACAAGCCCGGACGGCTTTCCGGTTCACCGCCGCCGAAGACGACCCTGGACCGTCCGTTGTGGACTACGCCGAACTCGGCGGACTGGCCGTGCTCGCCGACGCGGTGGGACCCCGGACCAAACCGGTCGCGGATGTCGCCAGCCTGGAGAACGCCCGCGCGGCGGCCCCGTGGGTGTTGCCCACGCTGGTCGCCGTCGCGGGTGCTCCGAGTCTGCGCGGCGCCGCGAACACGCTGGTAGTGCACCATTCGACCCTGCAGGATCGCCTGGCCCACGCCGAGCACCTGCTCGGCTGGCCAGTGCGCGATCCCGCCGGCCGGTTGCGGTTGCAGCTGGCTATCGCGCTGTGGCGGCTGCACCGCACCGGTTGATCACGGCGTGAGCAGCGGCAGCAACGGCTTCCGCACCGCCGTCGCGACCCCGTCCGACTCGGCAGCCGCGGCGATCCGCTCGTCCGTCGGCGTTCCGTAGGACGTGGTCCGCTGCCGCAGCGGACGCCCGAGCGGCTCGACCATCGCGCGCATGTCGCTGATCGTCTTGTACGACCCGTTCGCCGCGCCCGCCATCCGGCTGATCGTCTCCTCCATCAGCGTGCCGCCGATGTCGTTGACGCCGCCCTGCAGCACCGCCCGGCTGCCTTCCTCGCCGAGCTTCACCCAGGAACTCTGGATGTTGTCGAACGTGCCGTGCAGCAGCAGCCGCGACAGCGCGTGCACTGCCCGGTTCTCGCGCAGCGTCGTGCCCGCGCGGGCGAGCCCGGCCAGATAGATCGGCGAGCTCTGGTGGATGAACGGCAGCAGCACGAACTCGCTGAACCCGCGCCGCCCGTTGCGTTCGACGCCCTCGCGCTGCAGTTTGGCCAGCAGTTTCAGGTGCCCGACCCAGTGGCTCGGGTTGTCCACGTGGCCGTACATCATCGTCGCCGTGGTCGGCAGCCCGATCTCGTGCGCGGTGGTGACGACCTCGATCCACGCGTCCGTCGGCAGCTTGCCCTTGGTGAGCACCCAGCGGACGTCGTCGTCGAGGATTTCCGCCGCGGTGCCCGGCAGCGAGTCCACTCCGGACTCCTTCGCCCGGATCAGGAAGTCGCGAATGGACAGATTCGTCCGCGACGCGCCGTTCACGACCTCCATCGGGCTGAACGAGTGCAGGTGGATGTCCGGCTGCCGCCGCTTCACCTCGGCCGCGAGGTCGAAGTACGCGGTGCCCGGCAGATCCGGGTGGATGCCGCCCTGCATGCAGATCTCGGTCGCGCCCGCGGCCCACGCCTCGTCCACCCGGTCGCCGACCTGCTCCAGCGACAGCGTGTACGCGTCCGCATCGGTCTTCCGCTGCGCGAAGGCACAGAACCGGCAACCGGTGTAGCAGACGTTGGTGAAGTTGATGTTCCGCGTGACGACGAAGGTGATGTCGTCCCCGACCACCTCGCGCCGCAGGTCGTCGGCCAGTTTCGTGAGCGCGTCCAGCTCCGGCCCGTCGGCGTGCAGCAAGGCGAGCGCGGCGTCGTCGGACAGCCCGGCGGGGTCCTTTTCCGCGCTGCGCAACGCATCCCGGATGTCGGTGTCGAACCGCTGCGGTCCAGTCTTGATCTTACGGCCGATCTCTTTCCAGTCGCCGTAGACCGAATCAAAGTCGCCTCGGCGGTCCTCGGTGCGGCCGGTGGTGTCGATCTCGGTGTGCAGGTCGGTGCGGCCGGACTCCTGCCAGCCGCCGTCCGGCTCCTGCCACGGGATCCCGACCGGCATCGCGCCGTCGCGGGCCAGCCCAGTTTCCCCGTCGACCAGCGCCGCGACGTGCCGCGTGACGCGCGGGTCCAGCCACGGCTGGCCGCGCTTCACGTACTCCGGGTAGATGGTCAGCCGCTCGCGCAGCTCGAAACCGGCCTTCTCGGTCTGCCGCGCCAGCAGGTCGATCTGCGGCCACACGCGTTCCGGGTTCACGTGGTCCGGCGTGAGCGGCGAAACGCCGCCCCAGTCGTCGATGCCCGCGCGGATCATCAGGTCGTACTGGTCGCCGATGAGGTTCGGCGGCGCCTGGATGCGCATCCGCGGGCCCAGCACCAGCCGGGCCACGGCGATGTTCGCGGCCAGTTCTTCGAGGTCGGCGTCCGGGGTCGCGCGCATCTTCGTGTCCGGCTTGGCCCGGAAGTTCTGGACGATGACTTCCTGGATGCCGCCGTACTCGCGGGCGGTCTTGCGGATCGCGAACAGTGCGTCGGCACGTTCCTCGTGCGTCTCGCCGATCCCGATCAGCACGCCGGTGGTGAACGGCACCGAGCTGCGCCCGGCGTCCTCCAGCACGCGCAACCGGACCTCGGGATCCTTGTCCGGCGAACCGTAGTGCGGCCCGCCCTTCTCGCTCCACAGCCGGCGCGCGGTGGTCTCCAGCATCATGCCCATCGACGGCGCGACCGGCTTGAGCCGCTGGAAGTCCTGCCAGGACAGGACACCCGGGTTGAGGTGCGGCAGCAAGCCGGTCTCTTCGAGCACCCGGATCGCCATCGCGCGGACGTAGGACAGCGTGTCGTCGTAGCCGTGCGCGTCCAGCCATTCGCGCGCGGCTTTCCAGCGGTCCTCCGGCCGGTCGCCGAGGGTGAACAGGGCTTCCTTGCAGCCCATCTCGGCGCCCTTGCGGGCGATGTCGAGCACCTCGTCCGGCGACAGGAACGGCGATTCGAGCCTGCCGGGGACGGTGACGAAGGTGCAGTAGCCGCACCGGTCCCGGCACAGCCGGGTCAGCGGGATGAACACCTTGCGGCTGTAGGTGATGATTCCCGCGCGACCGGCTTCTTCGAGGCCCGCGTCGCGGATGCGGGAGGCGTGGTCGGACAAAGTCTTGAGGTCGTCGCCGCGGGCGTGCAGCAGCACGGCCGCCTCGGCGACGTCGAGCGTCTTCCCGTCTCGCGCCCGGGCGAGCGCACGGCGCATGGCCGACGGGGTGGGCGTGGTCACGCCAGCTTCGGGCTCCATTCCCGCCACGCTAGGACCCGGCCGCCGCGACCAGCCAGCTCTTAGCCCGCCACCGTGCGTGCTGGTTGTCCAGGGTGATCATTAGCGCAGGTTGCGGGCTTGTCGGCGACGGATGGCGGCGGTATTACCTAAAGGGTGGCGTCAGTGATCGGGAAGCGCATCGGCGGGCGGACGTACTACTACCTCGCCGAGTCCGCGCGCGTCGACGGCAAGCCGCGCGTGGTCGGCCAGCGGTACCTCGGGACGGCCGAGGACATCGCGGCGGCGGTCGCGGGCGGCGGTCCCGAGGCGGCTGGCGCGCGCCATCGGTCGTTCGGGGACGTTGCCGCCGTGTGGGGGACGCTGCAGCGGCTCGACCTCGTCCGGCGCGTTGATTCCGTGGCTGGGCCGCAGCGTGCTCGGCCGACACTCGGTCTCCATGTCGCGCTTGCCGTGCTGCACCGGGCGACCGCGCCGGAGACGGAGTTCGAGGAGTGGTGGACCGGCTGTCTCGCGCAGGATCTGATTCGGCCCCGGCCGCCTAAGGGTTCGATCACGACGGCTGGGCATTGGCGGGCGTTGCAGCGGCTTACCCCGGAGCGGATCGCTGCGGTGGAAAGTGTGGTGGCGGAAGCGGTTCTGGAGCTTCTTGGCGATGACGGGACGGAGGCGCTGGCGGTCGATGTGGCTCAGTTCGCCGCGTTCACCGCTGCGGATTGCACGTTGCCGTCGGCTTGTCAGGACGTGCTGGCCGGGCTCGGGTTGGTCGTCACGCGGGATGGGGCGATTCCGTTGGCGTCCCGGGTTTATCGGAGGGAGAACGCGCCGACCTTCGGTGCGCTGGCCGCTGAATTAGGGGAGCGGCATACGTTGGTTTTCCACTCCGGTCAGGCTGCGCAGCTCGATCTTGGCGCGCGGACCGGGTTTGTCGGGTCGCTTCCGTTGGCGGATCATCCGGAGTTGCTTGCGCGGCCTGCGTCCGTGCGGCGGCGGGTGGATCCGGAGCGGTTTGCCGGGCTGACTGCTTTCGACACCGTGGCGACTGTGGACGGTGCTCGGCGACGGGTGATCCTTCTTCATTCCGCGACGCTGCACGCGGCGCAGTATCGGGCGTTCACCAGTGAATTGAGCACTACGGTGCGGGAGCTTGACGGGCTGGCTGCGGCGCTGGCGGCCGGGACGCATCGGGGGGACCGGACGCAGGTGCATGCGGAGATGTCGCGGATTATTCGCGGGCGGCGGGTGGAGCGGGTGTTGAATACTGCGCTTACTGGCAACCGTGCTGGGGAACTGCGGTTGGAGCGGCGGGTTGACGAGGCTGCGGTCGCTCGGTTGGCGGAGGAGTTTTTCGGGAAGCAGATTTTGGTGACTGATCGGGATTGGCCGGTTGCTGAGGTTGTGACTGCTTATCGGGCTCGGACTTATCTCGACTCGACGTTTCGCTGGTTGACCGGGTCTGCGGTGGCTGGGCCTTCGCCTCGGTGGGAGTGGACTTCGCATCGGATCGCGGTGCATGCGTTGGTGTCTGTGCTCGCTGCGACGGTCACGCATCTGATGCGGCGGGAGGCGGATCGGGCTGGGATGAATCTTTCGGTGGCTGAGTTGCTGGATCAGTTGCGGGGGATCGGGGAGACCGTGTTGCGGCATCGGTCTACCGGGGGGAGGCCGCGGACTCGGCGGATTTTGTCTGATCGGACTGGGAGGCAGCAGGCGTTGTTCGAGTTGTTCGGGTTGGAGAGGTTCGGGCCTGCTTGAGGTTCGGCTCGTCGCCTGGCGGCGACATTGCCGTGGTGGTTGCGTGGGGCACCCCGAAGGTTGATTGTGCTGACGGTTCGGGGGTGCTTGTCAAGGCGGGAAAGATGCCTTGACAAGCACCCCCGAACCGCAGGGGAGCTTCGTATCGGGGTGCGGGGGTGGTGTGGGTGCCTCGCTCGTTGGGTGCGTCGGTGCCTGTTTAGGGCCGTGAGGGGAACCCTGAGGGAATCAGAGTCAATGAGGGTGGCCCTCACGTGCGTTGGCTCAGTTTTCGCGGTCGATGTTCAGGGCGGAGAAGGTTTGCACGACCGGCATCAGTTCGATGACGTTGATGTTCACGTGTGCTGGCTNGCGTTGGCTCAGTTTTCGCGGTCGATGTTCAGGGCGGAGAAGGTTTGCACGACCGGCATCAGTTCGATGACGTTGATGTTCACGTGTGCTGGCTGGGAGCTTGCCCAGAAAACTGACTCGGCGACGTCGTCTGCGGTCAGCGGGGTGGTGCCTGCGTAGACGTTGTTCGCCTTGGCCTGGTCGCCGCCGAAGCGGACGGTGGAGAATTCGGTGCCGCCTACCAGGCCCGGTTCCACGTTCGTCACGCGGACGCCGGTGCCGCGCAGGTCGGAGCGCAGGTTGAGGCTGAACTGGTGCACGAACGCCTTCGTCGCGCCGTAAACGTTCGCGCCGGGGTAGGCGTAGCTGCCTGCGACCGAGCCGATGTTGATCACGTGTCCGGCGCCGCGTTCGACCATGCCGGGCAGTACTGCGCGGGTGAGGTGGACGAGACCGGTCACGTTGGTCTCGATCATCTGGTCCCAGTCTTCCAGCTTCGCCTCGTGCGCGGGCTCGAGACCCTTCGCGAGGCCGGCGTTGTTGACCAGGATGTCGATCTTCGCCCACTCCTCGGGCAGCTGCGCGACGACATCCGCGACGGCGGCCGGGTCGCGTACGTCCAGGACCAGCGGGTACACCGCGTCGCCCAGTTCGTCCGCCAGCGTCTTGAGCCGGTCGCCGCTGCGGGCCGCGGCGACGACCCGCGCGCCTTCCGCTGCGAACCGGCGCGTGATCGCTGCACCGAAGCCGGCGCTGGCGCCGGTCACCAATACGGTCTTCATGGAGTGCGTCACCGTTCTTCCGCGTGGTCCTGGTCCAGGAAGCGGCCGAACACGTCGTTGAACTCGGCCGCGCGCTCCAGGTTAGGCAGGTGCCCCGCGCCGTCGAGCACCACCAGCTCCGAGCCGGGCACGAGCCGGTGCAGCAGCTGCGCGTCGGCGACCGGAGTGAACTCGTCCTCGCTGCCCACCGCGACCAGCGTCGGCACGCTGACCTGCTTGAGCGAATCGCGGTAGTCGGGGCGCTTCGCCCGGGCCCGCAACGCGGCCGCCGCGCCTGTCGCTGGTGCGTGGCGCATCATCTTCCGGACGTGCCCGGTCACCTCGGGGTTCTCGCGGAAGGTGCCCGGCGACACCATCTTCGGCAACAGTTCGTCGGCGTAGGCGGTCATGCCTTCCGCGAGCACCCGGTCCGCGGCCTGGTTGCGGCTCACCTTTCCTTCGTCAGTCTCGGGCTCGGCGAACGTGTCGGCGAGCAGCAGCGCGGCAATGCGCTCCGGGTAGTCCCGGACGGTCTGCATCACGATCTGCCCGCCCATCGACAGCCCGCCCAGCGCGAAGCGGTCGATGCCGAGGTGATCGGCCAGCCCGACGAGGTCCTCGGCGAAGTCTTCGAGCCCGCGGACCGCCGGACCGGTGCTTTCCCCGTATCCCCGCAGGTCAGGGACCACGACTCGGCGGCCGTTGCGGGCGAGGTGCTCGGCCTGCGGACCCCACATGGACCGGTCGAACGGGTGCCCGTGCACGAGAAGCACCGGGACCTCCGACCGCGGTCCGAGGTCGTCGTAGGCGATCCGGGCGCCGGAGGAGAGAAGGACTGTCTGCATGGTCCCGACGCTAATCGGGGCGATTTATCAGTGCAATAAGGTGCAATGTAGTCGGAGCAATGTTTTTCTAGCGCAGCTTCGCGAAGAACTGCCGGACGTCGCCCGCCCACAGGTCCGGCACCTCCTGTGCCGCGTAATGCCCGCCGCGGTCGTACTCGTTCCACGACACGAGGTTCCGGCGATGTTCGGCGAACACGCGGATCGACGGCAGGTCGCCGGGGAACTGCGCGACCCCCAGCGGCACCGGATTGCGGCTTTCTTCGGGCGTCTCCCGGGCTTCCTCGGCGTAGATCCGGATGGCCGAACCCGCCGTGCCGGTCAGCCAGTGGATCGTGACGTGGGTGAGGATCCCGTCCGCGTCGAGGCCGTGGTCGCGCATCGCCTGCGCGTTCCAGCCGAGCAGGCCGACGGGGGAGTCGGACAACGCGTGCGCGAGAGTCTGCGGCTGCTGCGCCTGGACGACGCCGTAGGACGCTTCGTTCGCGAAGTAGTGGTGGAACGCGTCCCACGCGGCTTTGTCCTTGTCGGACAGGTCGGCAATCCACTGTGGATCGTCGTCCGGCGGCGGATCCCAGGTCTGCGTCACGTGCGCGCCGATCACGTGTTCCGGCGCTACGCGACCGACCTCCGGCGCGATCCCCGAACCCCAGTCGTTGCCCGCCGTCCCGTAGCGCTCGTACCCGAGCCGGCGCATCAACACCGCCCAGGCCCGCGCGATCCGCTGCGGACCCCAGCCGGTGTCGGTCGTCGGTCCGGAAAACCCGAATCCCGGCAACGACGGCAGCACGACGTCGAACGCGATCGACGGATCGAGCCCGTGCGCGCGAGGGTTGCTCGACGGCCCGACCGCGGCCAGATACTCCGCCGCCGAGCCCGGCCACCCATGACTGAGGATCAACGGGATCGCGTCCGGCTCCGGCGAACGAGCGTGCAGGAAATGCACGTTGCTGCCGTCGATCGTGGTCGTGAACTGCGGATATTCGTTGAACCGCCGCTCCCAGGCGTGCCAGTCGTAGCGGTGTCGCCAGTGCTCGGCCAGCTCGCGCACCCGGCCGACGCTGACGCCGTACCCCTGATTACCGCCGACCGGCTCCGGCGCCCACCTTGTCCGGTCGAGCCGTTCTCGCAGGTCGACCAGGTCCGCTTCGGGGATCTCCAGCCGGTACGGCCGGATCTCGTCAATCATGCTCAGCTCCTTCGGAAAGCCGCCGGGCGCAGGCGTTGAGATACCGCACCTGGCGGATGTTGGTGGCGAGCTCGGCCGCGCGCAGGTACGCACTCCGGGCCGCTTCGCGGTCGCCCGCCTTTTCCAGAAGATGTGCGCGCGCCGCATAGAACCGCCGGTCCCGGTGGTCCAGCGCGTCGAGCAGTCCAAGCCCGGCGGTGGGTCCGTCCGCCATCCCGACCGCGACGGCGTGGCTCACCTTCGCGACCGGACTCGCCGAAACCTGGAGCAGCAGCCGGTAAAGCCCGACGATCTGCCGCCAGTCGGTCTCCTCGGCGGTCGCTGCCTCGTCATGGACCGCCGCGATCGCCGCTTGCAGCTGATACGGCCCGACCGGCCCGCGCGGCAACGCCGCCGTCACCAGGTCCACCCCGCGCCGAATCGACTCGGTCTTCCATCGTGTCCGGTCCTGCTCATACAGCGGGACCAGTTCGCCCTGCTCGGTCACCCGCGCCGGCGACCGCGCGTCCGTCAGCAACATCAACGCAAGCAGCCCCTTGGCCTCGCTGTCGTCCGGCAGCAAGGCAGCCGCCATCTCGGCAAGCCGGATCGCCTCTCGTGCAAGGTCACCGCGGCGCAGATCCGGCCCCGACGTCGCCGAGTACCCCTCGGTGAAAATCAGGTACAGGACATGCAGGACGGCATCGAGCCGCTCGCGGCGCGTTTCTTCCGGCGGCATCCGGAACGGCACGCCGCTGTCCTGGACGGTCCGCTTGGCCCGGGAGATCCGGCGGGTCATCGAGTCCTCGGACGTGAGGAACGCCCGCGCGATCTCCGCCGTCGTGAGCCCGCCGACGGCCCGCAAGGTGAGCGCGACCTGCGACGCCACCGAGAGCGACGGATGGCAGCAGAGCAGGAGCAGGATCAAGGTGTCGTCCCCGGTCTGCTCGCCGACCGCCTCGCGCGCGGCGCGGCTCTCCCGCTCGCGTCTTGCCTGGTCAGCGCGGAGCAGATCGATCAGCTTCCGGCTCGCGACCTGCAGCAGCCAGCCGAAGGGCCGCTCGGGAATCCCCGTCTCCGGCCACCGCTCGGCGGCTTTGAGCAGGGCTTCCTGGACCGCGTCCTCGGCCGGGTCGAACCGCCCATAGCGGCGGACCAGCGCGCCCAGCACCTGCGGCGCGAGGGTGCGCAGGGTGTCGTCGAGCGTGGCCGGGAGGGAGGGGTCGGTCATCTCTGCCGCCTCGGTGGCTTGGTTCCTGGGTTCAGAGTTCGGTGTCGTTCCCCATCACCGGCCGGACCACGACCCCGGCGTCGGCCAACCGTCCCGGGGCTTTGAGCAGTCCCGCCGCGATGTCGGTCGCCCGGTCGATACTGGCGCAGTCGACCATCCAGTACCCGGCGATGACCTCCTCGGTCTCGCCGAACGGCCCGTCGGTGACGACCGGAGCCCCGTCCCGCAGCTGGAGGCGGCGCGCCAGCACGGGAGCGGCGAGCCCCTGGGTCTCGACCAGCTCTCCCGAATCGGCCAGCGCCCCGGTGAACCCGGCGAGGAACTCGTCGACCGCCGCCATTTCCGCCGGGGTCGCCCCACCCACCTTGCCGCTGAGGTGGTCGTAGTCCTGCTGGTTGCCGTACGCCAGGATCAGGTACTTCATCGGATGCTCCCTCTGTCTTCGGTCTCGCATGGCCGTCAGTCGGGGAAAGAACGAAGCCGCCTGCCCCGCACCGGACATCGTCTCGACGTTCTTCTGGGTGACCCGGGTCACTCGCTGGTTCGGCGCTCATGATGCCTCCGAACCGCCCGCCCCCGGTGTCGTTGAGCGCGGGCACGCCGATGGCCAGCGGCAATCCGCTCTCGCCGGCGCCACGCTCGGCAAGCGGGTCTCGGCATTCACCGATAACGCGAGCCGCCCGTTCTTCCGCATTACGGCATCCGCGAGCCGATAAGCCACCGGATTCGCCGCGCTCCGGTCCGCTGAGTCGTGGCCGCGGTGCCCGCCGGATCGCCCGCAGCGGGCCTATTCGGCCGGTTGACCTGCGAAGATCGCATTAAGGGACCCCCCTGTTTAGGGCCGTTTTGAGCCGTGTAATCTTCTCTTCGTCGCCAGGGAAACCGGGCGGCCGCCGGGACACGAACCA
>NZ_SDLS01000018.1:0-196497 GCF_004522315.1 Amycolatopsis sp. CFH S0740
GTCTAACTAGCGACGAATTTACGACGCAGGACACTAGCCAACTGGCGGGCCCAGGCGACTGCGGACCCGGGTGACTGGCCTGGGCAGGCGCGGCCTTGGGCAGGCGGCCTCGGCCGCTGACGGCCCGCCATCGGGGCTCGGCAGCGGGGCCCGGCGCATTCTCGGCCCGGCCACGGTTCTCGGCGGCGGAATGCGACCCCGCTACCCGGCCAGCTCCTTGCCTCCCTGCTCAGCCAGCTCCTTCTCCGCCGGGGTGCGGAACTTCGGCACCACTCGCGCCTCCCCCAGCCAGGCGCTCAGCCGGGAGGCCTCGGCGTCCACCGCGGCGGTCTTCTCGGTTCCGATGTCCTCCAGCAGGCGGACCGCGACTTCTCCCGACGGGCGGTGGCACCAGGCTCCGACGATGCGGCCGTCGCTCCAGACCGTCGGGCCGATGTTGCCGCTGCGGTCGAACAGGGCGGGGCGGTGCGGGCCGACGTACCAGTCTCGGTACTGCCAGCCCATCGCGGTCGGGTCCAGCGCCGGGAGCAGGGAGATCCACGGGTCGGGGGCGGCGACGGGGGCCAGGTCGCCGGGCAGGGCGATCGCTGGTTCGCCGTCCAGGTCGACCTCGGCGGGGGCGACGGCGGTCAGGGCCTTTTTCGTCTGACCTGCCGTCCAGCCGGTCCACCAGCGGAGGTCGGCGACCGGGGCGGGGCCGAAGGCGTGCAGCCATCGGCGGGCCAGGGCGGCTCGGGCTTCGTCTTCGGAGAGGCCTGCCCAGTCGGGGGGCCCGCCGATGGTGCCCAAGCCAGAGCCGTTCGGTTGTCCGGCGGTGCCGGGTCGGGAGCGGCCTGGTCCGCTGGTTCCAGAACCCGAGCCCGCGACGTCGGGAACGGAGTGGCGCGGATTCCCAGCAGTAGAGCCCGGCGAGTCGGCGGGAACGAGCGCGGGGCTGCCGGACCCAGCGCCGGTTTTGCCTCCACGGCCAGCGCCAGAACCAGCCGACCCCTCGGCGTTCGCCAGCCAATCCGTCAGCGGGGACCAGTGGTACTGCGTGCTCTGCCAACTCCCCCGCGGGCGTCCGCGCACGATGTGGCCTTCCGCAGCCAGCTGGAACAGCACCCGGCTGGTGACGTTGCCGATCGACTCGTACGGTTTTCCCTTCGCCATCAGCAGTTGCTGCCGCAGGCGCGGTTCGTCGTCCGCCAGTTGCTGGGCGGTCGCCGATCCCCTGGCGCGCAAGGCTTTTTCGACGCTCGCCATGACCTCGTCCAGCCATTCGCCAGGACGCGCGACATTCTCCGGATGGCCCAGGGTGCCCAGCTGCTTCTCGAGCAAGCGGCGTTGCCGGGCGGCGACGTCGTATGAGCACGCGGCTTGCACCGCACCGGCAGTGGCGACGTCGGTGACGAAAACGGTGCGCCGCATGCCGAGGATGCGCAGCAGGGTGCGCCGGGAGTACAGCGCGTCCTCTACGTCGGCGATCGAGACGTCACGCACGCGCGACCAGGCGGACAGGTACACCGAAGCGGGATCGGTGGCGTGCAGCGCGACGACGCCGTCGACTGCTTCCTCGACGGTCGTCGCCCGTGCCGCGAGGTGGTGGCGTATGCCGAGGCGGGCCCGGCGTTGGGCGAGGGTCATCTTCACGGCTTGATTCCTACCAGCTAGGTCCGACAAAAAACGCATCGGCGCTGGTCAGGAGGATGCGAGCAGAGCATCGCGCACGTGGTTCCGGAACCAGGCCTGGGCGGGATCGGCTGCCGTCCGGGGATGCCAGGCCAGGCCCAGTTCGACGGGCGGCAGGTCTAGCGGGATGGCGAACGTCAGCAGGCCCAGAGCGGCCAGCAACGGGTCCAGCCAGCCTGCGATGCCGATGGTCACCAGGTCGCTTTCGCTCGCCAAAATCAGGGCGCTCGGGTGGCCGGGGACGACCGCGGCGACTCGGCGGCGCAGGCCCAGCCGGGCGAGGGCGGCGTCGATCGGGCCTTGTTGCTTGCCTCGGCGGGAGATGCCGATGTGGTCGGCGGTGGCGAAGCTGACCGGATCGATGGGGGCGGAGAAGAGCGGATTCCCTTGGCGCGCAATGCCCAGGACCGTCGAGTGCACCAACGGCTCCGTGCGAGTTTCCGGGTCGTGGTGACCGGCGGCGCCGATTTCCAGGTCTACCCGGCCGTCGCGCAAGGCTCCGCTGTCCTCTATGGACTCCGGGACGAAGATGACCTCGACGTGCGGGGCTTCGGCGCGGAGGCGGGCGGTCAACGAACCAGCCAGGCCGCTCACGACCAGGTCGGTCGCCTGGACGGTGAACGTGCGGCGGAGGTCAGCGGGGACGAAACCAGGGCCGGGGCCGAGGATGCGGTCGGCGCGGTGCACCAGGGTGGCGACTTCGTCTTTCAGTTCCAGCGCGCGCGGGGTCGGTACTAGGCCTTGACCTGCGCGGACCAGCAAGGGATCGCCGGCGGCGCGGCGCAGTTTGGCGAGAGTTCGGCTCACCGCGGCGGGCGAGCTGCCCAGTCTGGCCGCGGCGCGCGTGACGCTGCCTTCCTGGAGCAGGACGTCCAGCACGCGCAAGAGGTTCAGGTCCATGGCCGTCCCGGAAGGTTTGCGTTCAGCGGAAGAATTCCATGCCGATTCTTGCATCGACGCGCAATCCGCGGCCGCCCAGAGTGGATCTCGTAGCCGAACACAAAGGAGAGAGCCAATGCGAGAAGCGATACTCGCGGTCGCTGGAGCGAAGGGGCCGGCGGTCGCCTTCTTCGACGTCGGGTCCGGGAAGCATCTCGGCACCGTCGAGGTGCCTGCGCAGCCGCACGACCTGTGCTTCGACCCCGTCCACCGCCTCGTCTGGACCGCGAGCGCGTACCGCCACGGGGCGTACCACAGCCATGGCGAACGAGCGACCGAGCTGACCGCGATCGATCCGGATTCGCGCGAGGTCCTGGAGGTCGTCGATCTCTCGCCGGATCACGCGCCGCACGGTCTGGCAATCGATGCGACGCGAGGGCTGCTGTACGTGACGGTCGAGGCCGGTCCGGAAAGCGAGGGCGCCCTGGTGGTCGTCGATACCGCGACGCGGCGGCCGGTCCGGCATCTCGCGACCGGTGCGCCGGGGCCGCATTGGGTCGCGATCAGCCCGGACGGGCGGCGCGGGTTCGTGACCAACAAGGAAGCGCCGTTCGTGTCCTTTGTGGACCTGGACAGCGGCGAGGTCGAGAAAATCTCCGTGCCCGGCAGTGAAGGGCTGGAGGTTTCCCGGGACGGCAAGCAGCTGTACGTCGCGGCTCCGTATCTGGAAAACGGGACCGAGCCGGTTCGCGCGGCACCCGGGATCCGGGTGTTCGACGCGGTCACCGGGACTCTAGAAACCCTGTTGCCGACGGAACGTCCGGTGCTGCCGATCCATTGCACGGCGTCCGGCGAGGTGCTGGCCGCCGAACTGGGCGGGCGGTTGCTGGCGTTTTCGGCGACCAGCCACGAGCTGCTCGGCTCGATGGAGCTGCGGACGGAGTTCCCGCTGGCCATTCTCGCCGACCCGGACGGCCGGATCGCGTTCGTGTCAGGGGCGGCATCGACCGAGGTGGAGGTCATCGATCTCGAGACCCGCACACTGGTGACCACATTGGACACTGAAGCGGCCGGGGCGGCAGGCGGTCACGGGCTGGCGTACGTGCCCGTCAGCTGACGGGTCTCGGCGCGCGGTGTGCCGCCTGGGCAGACCGCGCGCCAGCCGTCAGGCCGGTTGTTCTTCTTCGGCAGACGAGTCCACTGCGGGAGCGGAAGGCCCCCGGCTGAACATCCGCGTCGCCGAAAGCCGGGCGACCCCGTCCGGGTCCCCGAGGTCGTCGAGGGAATTCCGGATCGTCGCGTCCACCGACAGGTACTTCCGCCCGGCCCGCAGGTCCGCGTCGTTGCGCAGCCGCACGATCAGCGGGAATTCCGCCAGCGCGCCCGCGTCGAACAAGCCCGTCGTGTAGATCAGCTGCACGCCCAGCGCCTCCGCGACGGCCCGCTGCAGTTCCAGCAGGTATCCGGCGGACGCACGGCCGATCGGGTTGTCCAGGAACAGCACGCCCGAATGCCGGTTCCGTGCCTTGCCCCGGTTGTTGGCGCGCAGCGCGGCGAGCGTGCAGTACAGGATGATCGCCGCGGTCAGCTGCTGGCCGCCGGAGAACACGTCGCGGATTTCCGACACCCGCTGGCGTTCGGTGCGCAGCACGGAGTCCGGCTTGAGCATGTCGACCCGATACCCCTTGGGCGCGGCGACGTGCACCCCGCGCAGCACCAGCGACAGCCCGTCGCGCTTCACGTCGCGGCCGTCGGCGGTCTTGCCCGCGGCCGCCTCGTCGACGACCTCGCCCAGTTTTTCCGCCAGCACATGGTCTTCCAGCTCGGTGAACCGGATCCGCAGGAATTCCTGGCCGGACCAGTCGCCGAGCCCGTCCGGCAGCCGCGACACCCGCTGCGCCGACCGCAGGGTGCGCAACGCGCCTTCGACCATCCCCTGCAGCCGCGTGATGATGCCGCCGCGGTGCCGGTCGATCTGCGCGAGGTCGTCGGTGAGGGTCCGCAGCCGAGGGCGCAGCGCCTCGCTCCATTCCGCCGCGTGCGCGGGAAGCTGGTCCCGCTTCACGGAAATCACCTGCTGCCGCACCGGAGTGCTGAGCTTTTCGAACCGCTTCTCGGTCGCGTATTGCGCCAGCTGGTCCGCCGCCGCGCGCACCCGCCGGTCGCCGGAATCGGCCGCCGACTGCGCGTCGTTCAGGACGGTGTTGAGCTGGTTGTACCGGGTCCGCGCGGACTCGACGTCGCCGTCGTAGGCGTCCGCGGGTTCCTCGGAACGCAAGTGCGCCAACGATTCCGACAGCAACCCGAAGCCGGACGCCGAAGCCTTGCCCGCTTCCAGCGTCGCTTCCGCCGCCGCTCGGCGCTCTTGCAGTTCTTCCCATTTCCGGGCCGCCGCAGACACTTCCAGCGAAGCCGCGTCGATCAGCTCGAGGCCGTGCTCGATGTCGCGCGGCCGCTCGGCCGGAGACGCGACGCCGGTCTGCAACGGCAGCACGTCCAGCTCCGCCCGCCGCGTCGACACCTGCCCGATCGCCTCGGTGCGTTCCTCCTCCAGCACGTCGACGACCCGCCGCGCCCGCGCCAACGCCGCCGCCCGGGTGGAAGCGTCCGAGCCGTCCGGCGTCTCCAGCAACGCCCCCGCGCGCACCCGGACTTCTTCGTCCAGCGCTTCCAACGCCGACGAGGCCGCTGCCTCAGCGGATTCCGCCTGCTCCAACTCGGCCCGGAGATCGCTGCCGACCTCAACCTTCGCGTAAGACTCGGAAGCCGACACAAAGGTGCGCCGCAACGCGTCCACCGGTTCCGAAGGCGCTTCGACGTCCTCCGGCAGCTCGGCCGCGCCAGGCACCTCAGCCAGCTCGGACCGTGCCGTCGTGACCGTGCGACGGTGTCCGTCAGCGGTCCGCTGCTCCTCCGCCGCCTGCTCGCGCAACCGCGCCGCCCGGGCCGACGTCTCAGCTGCCGACGTCTCCGCGCGTTCCGCGATTTCCGTTGCCCGCTCGACTTCTTCGGTCCACTCCGCGACGCGTGCGGCCCGAGTGGACAGCTCGCCGAGCCGACGTGCCTTCTCCTCGGCTTCCGCTGCCGCGGTCCGCAACGCGGGAACTCGCTCCCGCAAGGCAGTGATTTTTTCGCTCAACCGGGCGAATTCCGCCTCGGCTTGCGCGAGCGCGGTCTGCGCGGTCTCCCGGGCGACGCGAGCGCTTTCAGCCTGCTCAGCAAGCGTCCCGATCGCCCCGGCCGGATAGTCCTCGCGCCAGGTGGTCAGCTTCCACGTCAACGCGCCATCGGCCGCCAGCGACTCCGACAGCTGCTCCAGCCGACGCTGCCGTTCGGCGTGCCGCTGCGCCACGGCTTCCCGCTCGGTGTCCGCGGCTTCCTCGTCGTACATCGCCGGGTTCGGCGGCACGAGGAACTCGACACCCGCAGCGGCCGGACCGTCCTTTTGGAACGCGTCCGTGGTCCCGACCGCGATCACCGCGCTCGGCAGCAGCCGCGAAGCCGCCAGCACTTCCCGCGCCCGCTTCACCTGCGCCGCGTCGTTCAGCAGCACACCGGCGACGAGCTGCGGCATCCGCTCCAACACTTCGTCGCGCCGCACCGAGTCCAGTTTGGACAGATAACGCCAGCCAGACCACGCGGTGATTCCCGCCTGCTCCAGCGCATCCAGCGAGGCCTGGACGTCCTCCGGCGGCGGCAGCAGCCCGCCCGATCCGAGCGCAGCCAGCGCTCGTTCGTCGGCCGACTCCTCCATCCGCAGCGCGGTCTGTTCCTTCTCCACCGCCGCACTCGCGTCGCGCAAGCGCTGCAGCAGCACCGGAAGATCGCTCTCCAGCTTGACGTCGTCCGCTCCGAGCAGCTCCATCAACCGCGGTTCGGCGGCCAGCGCGTCGGTCCGCCGGTGCGCGCGTTCGAGGTCTTCGGCCGCCCGCACGAGACGGTCCTGAGTGGACCCGGCGAGCTGATGCGCCTCGTTCACCGAACGCTGCGCCGCTTGCAGATCCTCGCCGACGCGGTCGAGTTCCTGTTCCCGGCGAACGGATTCCGCCGCCGCGGCCTCGGCTTCGGCGCGCGCCGACCGGGCCGCTTCGGCGACATCCGCCCCGGAGGTCAACAGTCCACTTCGGACCGACTCGGAAATTTCCTCGCGCAGCTCAGCAATCCGCGACGACAGTCCACGCGCCTCAGCCCGGCGACCAGCAGCCAGGTTCGCCGCCTCATCCCGCTCGACCTGCGCCTTCTCCGCTTCGGCACGCAACGCGTCCGCGTGCGCCTCGGCTTTGTCCGCCTGCCGCTGCGCGTCACGAGCCAGCGAAAGCAAACCGCGCCCCAGCGCGACCGCCGCCGCATCCCGGGCGGCCAACGCGGGCTTCGCCTTCTCCTCACGGTTTCCGACCAGCTCACGCAGGTCTTTCGCCTTGCGCGCAGCGTTCAACCGGTTCAGCACGGTCGCGGTTTCGCGCCACGCTTCCGCCTGCGTCTTCGCCTCGGCCAGCTCGCCGTCGACGCGCTCGCGTTCGATCTGCGCTTCTTCCAGCCGCAGCACCGCGACCAGCCGCCGCAGCTCGGTGACGCCCGCGGTCAGCCGCCGATGGTCGCCCTCGGCGAGCTTTTCCGCACTCCGCACTTCCTCGACGTGTTCTTCCAGCCCCGACAGCCGCGCGTTCTCCAGCTCGTTGCGCGCGTGGATCCGCCCGGCCAGCTCGCCGAGATCCTCGCGCGCCGATTCGGCGATCCGGCGCGAAGCAGCGGCCACGCCTTCCTCCTCGGCCAGCGGACCGAGCAGTTCCAGCGCACCCTCGACGAATTCCTTCTCCGCCATCAGATCGCCGCGCTGCGCGAGGTTGTTCGCGTACGTCGACACGACCTCGGCGAGATCCTTCGGCTCGTCCTCGGACAGCACCGCGCGCAGCAGGAACTCCACGAACGCCTCGTCGGTGGAGAACTGGAACGCGTCGGCCGCCTCGCCCTCACCGGCGTTCATCGCGCGCTGGTAGCGGAACAGCTCGGTGTCGAGGCCGAGCTGGTCGAGCCGCCCGGTCCACTCGTGGTGCCGGCGCGTCCAGAACAGCTCCAGCTCCGGTTCGGCCATCGCCGCGCCCGCGATCCGGTCGTGGAACCCGGACATCGTCAGCAGGCGGCCGTCCTCGGTCAGCGGCAGCGAATCGAGCGCGACGTCGGCGGTCGGGCGGAAGCAGTACCAGGAGTCGACGAGGTTTTCCGAGTCCGCCGACGTCACGTGCCCGCGCCACTCCGACACCTTGCCGGTGATCACCCGCTGGCCGGTCTCGACGTGCAGCCACTCCAGCACCACGTGCGCGACGTCCTTGGCCGTCACGAACTTCTCCAGCACCTTCGTGCTCGTGGTGCCGACGACCTGGCGCCGCCCGGGCAGCATCACCGAGAAGATCAGCTTGATCAGCACGGACTTGCCGCCGCCGTTCTCCAGGAACAGCACGCTCGCCGGCGACGGGCGGCGCACCGGCCCGCCGGCGTGGATGCCCGCGGAGAACAGCGCGTCCTGCTTCGGCGCGGTGATCGTGGCCCCGACGCCGCTGAAGTCCAGCACCACGTCCTGGTACCGGGCGCCCGCCGGGCCCACCGAATGCAGGCGGACCCGCGAAAGCTCGTACATTCCCGTCCCCTCTTACTGCAGCGTGTCCGAGGCCGTCGCGCGCAGCGTTCCCCCGGCCCCGGCGACCGCGACGACGTCGAGCGCGAGCAGGTCGTCGAACGCGGCGTCCGCGGCCAGCTCCCGCACCTGGATCTGATACCGCGGCGTCGTGCGGTAAGTGCCGCCCTGCTCGTCGCTCACCTGCACCAGAAAGCCTTGATCGGCAAGGAATCGCAGCGCCCGCGACACCATGCCGCGCGTGGTGTCCGCCGCCATCCGGCCGTCCTTCGTCGCCGCCGCGGCCGGACGTCGAGCGTACGCGCGCCACGCCTGCTCCAGCTCCGGCGCGTCCGCGAGCGGGTCGTTGTTCGCCTCGGCCAGCTGTGCCCGCTCGTCGAGCACCCGCGCTGCTTCGCGGACCATCGCGTCGACCTGCTCGACGCTCACCCGGCCGATGTAGGTGTCGTTGGCCAGGTCGTCCGGCCGCGGGTAGCCGAGCGCGGCCGTCGCGAGGTGGATCAGGCCGTGCAGCACCTTTTCCGTCTCGCGCCGCTCGCGGATCTTGGCCTGCCGCGCGTAGCTGTCCATCTTGATCTCGAAGACGGACTCGTCGGTGGCCGCGAGCACGCATCCGGCCTGCTGCGTCACCTCCAGCACCATCAGCCCGAGCCCGGACGCGACCGCGTGGGTGAGCGCCTTGAACGCGTTGTCCTCGCCGTAGCGGCGCACCAGCTCGCCGTACACGACGTCGCGGGCGGGCAGCTGCTTCGGGCGCATCCCGAACGCGACGAGGCGCGCGGCGGCCTCGGCGTCGACGCTCGTGTGCGTCACCGGCATCAGGCGACCTCCTCGGTCTCGTCGTCAGCTCGTTCGACCTCCGCGGTGATCAGCAGCAGATCGGCCCCGCCGAACTCCGGGTCGTCGAGCAGGGTGCCGTCGTCGACGGCGAGCAGCACCTGGCGTTCCCCCTGCCGGCGCGCCGCGCCGACCTCGGGACTGTAGGCGTGCAGGGCACGCAGCGCGACCAGGGACGCCAGGTTCGGCTGCCCGGAGCGGCGCGCGTCCTCCAGCAGCCCGGACAGCCGGCGCGGCACGTCGGGCAGGTCGAGCAGGTCGTCGGCGAGCCGCCACACGTCGTCGCCGAAGCGGTCGGTCACCTCGGCGGGCACCAGCTCCGGCTCGGGCACCTCGCCGACCAGCTGATCGCGCTCCGGGGCGGGCCGCAGCAGCAGCGACACCAGCGAGGACAGCGACGGCACGACCGGCGTCGTGATCCCGGCGACGGCGTGGAAGAAGTGCTCGGCGGGCGCGGTGGCATCGGCGAGCGGCAGCCCGAGCGTCGGCATCAGGAGCTGGCCGAACAGGTCGATCGTGGCTCGCTGCGGCGGTCCGGAGAACTGCTGGCGGTCCTGTTCGGCGCGGAAGACCGCGCCCGCGTCGGCCAGCCGCGACTGGAGCCGGGTGTGCCGCCGGATGCAGTCGGCGACGATGTCGACCAGTTCGGCGGCGCGGCGCTTGTGGTCGGCGTCCTCGGATTCGTCGCGCGCGGTGGTGATGTTCTTCAGGATCGCGTTCTCCGCGCGGAACCGGGACTCGATGTGCCCGAGCGCCGATTCGATCAGCTCCGGCACCTCGCTCTCCCAGTCGACCGCGCGCACGTCGCGGCGGGTCGCGTCAAGCTTCGCGCGCAGCGTCTCGCCGTACTGCACGGTGCGGTAGCGCGCCTGCTCCGCGGCGAGCTTCGCGTCGGCGAGGCGGCCGCGGTTGATCAGGTTCTCCAGCTTCACCTCGGCCGCGATCTGCGCCGACTCGACGTCCGTGTCCAGCGCGCCGACCAGCACGTTGATCGCCTCGTCGGTGGCGCGCAGGTACACCTCGCCGTCGGGGGCGGCCAGTTCGACCAGCAGCTTGAAGTCGAACTGGCGGCGCTGGTAGCCGCCGGGGCCGAGCGAGCCGTACACGCGCCGGAAGCCGCGGTCGGTGGTGCCGACGTTGATCAGGTTGTCCAGCACCCACTTCGCCACGCGCACGTGCTCTTCCGGCATCCGCGAGGGCGCCTGCAGCGAGATGAACGGCAGCAGCCGGTCGATGACCTGGTCGTGACCCGCGCCGGTGTCGAAGTCCATCGCGATGGTGACCTGGTCGATCGTGTGCAGCGCGATCTCGGCCATCTGGTACACCGTCGCGTCGGCCCAGTCGAGCTTCGCCTTGCGCGCGTCGAGGTCGTGCAACGGCGCGGTGCAGGCGAGCGCCTTCAGCCGACGGGTCAGCCCCTCGTCGGCGAGCCCAGCGGCGCCCATCTCGTCGTATCGCACAGCAGGTCAGGCTAGTCGGCCCGGCCGGGAGCCCGCACACGCGGACGGCTAGCGTGGCGGGCATGCGGGAGATGACCAGGGCGGAGTGGTGGAAGTTCGCGAGCGAGGGCACGCGGACCGGGATGCTGGGGATCGTGCGGGCCAACGGGGCCCCGGTCGTCACGCCGGTGTGGTTCTTGCTGAACGAGGGGCCGAACGGCGACGAGCTGATCTTCACCACCGGCACGGACACGCTCAAGGGCAAGGCCCTGCGCCGCGACGCGCGGCTCTCGCTCGCGGTGGACGACCAGCGGCCGCCGTTCTCGTACGTCCAGTTCACCGCCGAGGCGGAACTGCACCACGACTACGACGAAATGCTGGAGTGGGCCACCCGGCTCGGCGCGCGGTACATGGGCGAGGAGAACGGCCCGGCCTACGGCAAGCGCAACGCCGTCCCCGAAGAATCCCTCGTCCGGGCGAGGATCACGAAGGTGATCGCGCGGGCGGACATCGCCGGCTTCTGACCTACCCGTTCTTTCTGCGTGCGCTCCGCGGCCACGGCTGCGGAGCGTAATGCCGCGATCGCACTATTGACACCGCACCTGCCGAGGGTGTGTGATCTGTCCCGATAAATAGGAAACTTTCCTAACGAAGACCGTGCAGTTCCCCGCCGCCGCCCCGATCCCCCTCAAGCAGGAGGCCCCCGTGGCACGACGCTCGACGTTGAGCGCGCTGTTCGCCGGTACCGCGGCGACCGCGCTCGGCTGCGCACTGCTGACCCCCGTGACCGCCACCGCGGCCACCGGGGATTACGAGTCCGAGGACGCGACGCTCTCCCAGGCCAAGATCGCCACGAACCACTCCGGCTACTCCGGCAAGGGATTCGTGGATTTCGAAAACCTCGTCGGCAGCTACGCCGACTACTCGGTCAACGCGGCACAGGCCGGCACGCACACGCTGACTTTCCGCTATGCCAACGGAACCGCTGACGACCGGCCGATGAAGCTCGTGGTCGACGGCGGCGACAAGGGCACGGTTTCCTTCCCCGGCACGGGTTCCTGGACGACATGGAAGACCGTCACCGCGACCGTCCAGCTCACCGCGGGCGTCAACCACGTGCGCACCGTTTCGGCGTCCGCGAACGGCGGGCCCAACACCGACAAGATCACCGACAGCTTCAGCGCCCCGGTCGACACCGAGCCGCCGACGCCGCCGAAGAACTTCCAGGCGTCGAACATCCGGCCCACCGCGGCCGATTTCCGCTGGGACGCGGCGACGGACAACGTCGGCGTCACGCGGTACGAGATCAACCGCGGCGGCAACACGCTGAAGGTCGTGGACGGCAAGACCACCTCGGCGACCGTCGACCAGCTGACGCCGAACACGTCGTACGACATCTCGGTCATCGCCTACGACGCGGCGGGCAACCCGTCCCAGCCGAGCAACGTCGTCGGCGTGAAAACCCCGCCCAGCGACGACAAAACCCCGCCGAGCGTGCCCGGTTCGCTCAAGGTCACCGGCAGCACTTCGGACAGCATTTCGTTGTCCTGGAAGGCTTCCACCGACGACAGCGGCTCGATCGCGGGCTATGACGTGTACCAGGGCGGCACTGTCGTCTCGACCACCTCGCAGACTTCGGCGACGGTCACCGACCTCAAGCCGAACACGTCCTACACGTTCACGGTGAAAGCCCGTGACCCCAACGGAAACGCCTCCGCGGCGAGCAACGCGGTCACCGCGAAGACGACCAGCAGCAGCGGCGCGGGCGGCGGAATCCCGTCGTACGACAAGGACATCGCGAAGGTCGACCTCGGCTGGGCGGTCGGTTTCCTGCCGAACGGCAACGCCTTGGTGACCGAACGGGACCGGTTCGAGCTGCTGCAGATCACCCCGGACGGCAAGAAGACGACGCTCGGCAAGATCCCCGGCGTGGTCACCACGAACGGCGAGGGCGGCCTGCTCGGGCTGGCGATTTCGCCGCAGTGGAACACCGACCACGCGGTGTACCTGTACCACACGTCGTCCAGCGACAACCGGATCGTGAAGGTCACCTACGACGGCGCCACGCTGTCGAAGACCACCACGCCGGTGCTGACCGGGATGTCGAAGAACCAGTACCACAACGGCGGCCGGATCGCGTTCGGCCCGGACGGCAAGCTGTACGCCACCGTCGGCGACGCGAAGGTCAAGGCCAACGCGCAGAACAAGAGCTCGCTCAACGGCAAGATCCTCCGGCTCAACCCGGACGGTTCCGCGCCGAGCGACAACCCGTTCTACGCCACCGGCGGCAACGCGCGGTACGTCTGGAGCTACGGGCACCGCAACCCGCAGGGCCTCGCCTGGGATTCGCAGGGGCGGCTGTGGTCGTCGGAGTTCGGCGAGAGCAGCCAGGACGAGCTGAACCTGATCCAGAAGGGCGGCAACTACGGCTGGTCGGCGTGCGAGGGCACGATCGGCGACTGCAAGGGGACGATCGCGCCGAAGAAGACGTGGCCGACCTCGCAGGCCGGGCCGTCGGGCATCGAGATCGTGAACGACTGGATCTACATCGCGGCGGTGACCGGCAAGCAGTTGTTCGCGACGCAGATCAAGGGCGACAGCATCGGCACCGTGTCGGCGGTGTTCTCCGGCCGCTGGGGCCGGCTGCGCTCGGTGACCAAGACGCCGGACGGGCACCTCTGGGTGACCTCGACGAACAACGACAAGCTCGGCGGCACGCCGGACACCATCGACAACGTGGTGGTGCAGCTGAAGTTCCCCGGCGCGGCGTTCGCCGGATAAAGCCGCGGCAGGGGTGACCGGAGCGGCGCCGGTCACCCCTGCCGCACCTTATTCTTTCACCAGTTCGTAGCAGCGGATCCGCGCCTTCGCGTCGAAGACGGGCACCGTGACCATGATTTCGTCCGCGCCGGTCTGCTTCGCCAGCTCCGCGAGCCGCGCCTGGACCTGCTCCCGCTCGCCGTACGCCTGAGCCGCGCGGAAGTGTTCGAGCTGCGGAACCATCTCCGGCGCGAACTCGTACCCGGCGGCCTCGTCCGGCGTGAGCATCGGCTGGTCTCCCCCGCCGCCGGTGAGCAGATGGGACTTGAGGACGTTCATCGGCCCGGAGAGGTATTCGGCTTCGGCCTCGGTGTCCGCGCAGATCGTCTCGACGCACAACAGCACGTACGGCTCGGAGCGCCACTTCGACGGCCGGAACTTCTCCCGGTACCGCTCCAGCGAGGGCGCCGTGTTGTCCGGCCGGATGTGATGCGCGAACGCGATCGGCAACCCGCGCTCAGCCGCCGCCTCCGCGCCCGCCGGACTGGAACTGAGCAGCCACGGCTCCGGCACGGTCACCCCGCCGGGGAGGACCTTGTCGCTGCCGAGGTGCTTCAGGAGCTCGTCGACGTCAGCGTGATAGTCGGCTTCCTGGGCTGGCTCGGCTCCGCGGCGCAGCGCGCGGATGATGTCCGGATCGAGCGCGCCCGGCCCCCGTCCCACCCCGAGATCGACCCGGCCGCCGTTGAGCGCGGACAGGGTGCCGAACTGCTCCGCCAACGCGAACGGGGCGTGATTGGGCGCGAGAACGCCGCCGGACCCGACCCGGACCCGGGACGTCACCGCGCCCGCGTGCGCCGCGAGCACCTGCGGGGAGGCACTGGCGATGGCCGGGGAACCGTGGTGCTCGGCAAACCAGAGCCTGCGGTAGCCGAGCTCGTCGACCCGGCGCGCGACGGCGGAGAGCGGTTCGAGCGCCGCGGTGGCCGACTGCCCGGCCTCGACCAGCGCGAGTTCAAGTGCGGAGAGCGGCAGATCGATCATGCCCCCTACGGTAGCGAAGACGGTGGTGTGGCGGGGGTGATTTGTCCACTGTGGACGAAGTCTTGACGACCGGGACGGGTCTCGCGGTGGGGCGGGCAGGTGCTGTGGAAAGCGCAGGGTGGGGTGGGGCGTGGTGCGGAAGGCGTAGCGGGAGGTTCGCGGGGCAAGGGATGATGCCGGGCTCGGCCAGCGCGGCGAGGTTCTTCGGCATGCGCACCCTCGTGAGCGCTTTTGCCGGTTAGAACCGGCATGAACACTCACGAGACTCCCGCCAACGATCGGGCAGGCCTCCGGCGACCGCGGCTGGTCTTCCGACGCGGCTTCTTGTCGCGGATCTTGGCGGGCCGATCCTCGCCAGCAAGCCGCCTCGGCTGGTGGCTCCGCAACTGGGCTGCTCCGCCCTCGCAAGCCACTGCGAACGGATCAGGCTGGCCGCCAGACCACGCGACCGGGCGAAGCGGGTGCCCGCCTGAGAAAGCCGCAAACCGGGCCGGACAAGCCACTGCGAAGGGATGAAGCAGACCTCGCCCTTCCCGGGCCAGCGACCGGGCGAAGCGTGCTTCCGCCCGAGAAGCCGCAAACCGGGGCCGGGCACGCCACGGCAAAGGGATGAAGCAGGCCCCTCCCTTACCCCAGCGACGCGCGAAGCAGGCTTCCCGCTGAGAAGCCGCAAACCGGGCCACGCAGGCCACTCGCCCAAACCACCGCGGCGGGGCTAGGCCGTCGCGAACCAGGACCCCGCCGTCAAGCGCGTCAGGCTTCTTCTTCCAGCATTTCCGGGGTCACCGCCGATTCGGTGTCCGGGATGCTCAGCTCCTTCGCCCGCTTGTCCGCCATCGCCAGCAGCCGGCGGATCCGTCCGGCCACGGCGTCTTTCGTCATCTGCGGGTCGGACAGCTGGCCCAGTTCCTCGAGCGACGCCTGGCGGTTCGACAGGCGCAGACGTCCGGCGGCGAGCAGGTGGTCAGGAGCGGTGTCGCCCAGGATCTCCAAGGCGCGTTCCACCCGGGCGGCCGCGGCGACGGCGGCGCGGGCCGAGCGGCGCAGGTTCGCGTCGTCGAAGTTCGCGAGGCGGTTGGCGGTCGCTCGCACTTCCCGGCGCATCCGGCGTTCTTCCCACTGCAGCACGCTCGTGTGCGCGCCCAGACGGGTCAGCAGGGCGCCGATGGCGTCGCCGTCTCGGACCACGACCCGGTCCGCGCCCCGTACCTCCCGGGACTTCGCTTGGATGCCCATCCGCCGCGCCGCGCCGACCAGGGCCAAGGCCGCTTCCGGGCCGGGGCAGGTCACTTCCAGCGAGGACGAGCGGCCCGGTTCAGTCAGCGAACCGTGGGCCAGGAAGGCGCCGCGCCAGGCTGCTTCGGCGTCGGCCACCCCGCCGGACACCACGGCGGCGGGCAGGCCTCGCACGGGGCGGCCGCGCTGGTCGATCAAACCCGTCTGGCGCGCCAGGCCCTCGCCGTCCTTCACCACGCGCACGACGTAGCGCGTCCCCTTGCGCAGGCCGCCGCTCGCGGTGATCACGTGGACGTCCGAATGATGTCCGTACAGCTCGTGGATCTCCTTGCGCAGCCGCCGCGCGACCGAACCCGTGTCCAGCTCCGCTTCGACCACCACCCGGCCGGCCACGATGTGCAGCCCGCCCGCGAAGCGAAGCAGCGACGCGACCTCCGCCCGGCGCGGCCCGATCTTCGTGATCTCGAGCCGGCTCAGTTCGTCTTTCACCGCGGCGGTCATCGCCATGTACTGCCCCTCCTGCCTTTCGCTGCGCGCCCGCCGTCACCCACAGTGCTCCCCGCCGAGGCCGAGTGCCTCTCGCATGCACTGGGCGAGCGCACCAGGATCATGCCGTCCCGCCACGACCGGGTCGGCCACCGCCCCCAGGCAGGCCCTCGCCCCGAGGCGTTCGGCCGCCCGGCGCAGGCTTGCCGGGTCAGGGACGGAATCACGGTCCGCGACGACGGCGTCGACCCGCAGCGCGGGCGCGTGCTCGAAGAGTACGTCCAGATGCCGCTCCGGGGAGAATCCGCCGGTTTCCCCCGGTTGGGGGACCAAGTTCAGCACGACGACCTTCGTCGCCGTCGTGCGCACGAGCGCGTCGTGCAGATCCGGGACCAGAAGATGCGGCAGCACGCTGGTGAACCACGAGCCGGGACCGAGGAACACGACGTCCGCCTCCAGCACCGCCTCGATCGCCTCCGGGCAGCCCCGCGGCGGACGCTCCTGGCGGCCGGCCGGGTGCAGCGTGATGCGGTGCACCTGGCCGGGCGTGCTGGCGACCGCGACCTGGCCGCGGATGCGCCGGATCGCGTCCGGGTCCTCGCTGTCCAGGCCGCTGACCTCGCCCTCGATCTCCAGCGGCTCCGGCGACATCGGCAGCACCCGGCCGGAGATGCCCATCAGCCTGCTCGCCTCGTCGAGCGCGGCCACCGGGTCGCCGAGCACCTCGAACAGCCCGGCGAGCAGCAGGTTGCCGACCGCGTGCCCGGCGAGCGCGCCGTCGCCGCCGAAGCGGTGCTGGAACACCTCCGCCCACAGCCGCCCGCCGTCCTCCGCGGCGAAGGCGGCGAACGCCTGGCGCAGGTCGCCCGGCGGCAGCAGCCCCAATTCGCGCCGCAGCCTGCCGGACGACCCGCCGTCGTCGGCCACCGTGACCACCGCCGTGACGGCGCGGGTGATCCGCCGGAGCGCGGTCAGCGTCGCGTGCAGCCCGTGTCCTCCGCCCAGCGCCACCGCGCGCACGTCACTCCCGGCCAAGATCCCGGTGCACCACCTTTACTGCCATGCCGTCCTCATTGGACAGTCGCTGGGCGAGTTCCTCGGAGATCGCGACGCTGCGGTGCTTGCCGCCGGTGCAGCCGACCGCGAGCGTCAGGTACCGCTTGCCCTCGCGCTTGTAGCCCGCGCCGATGAGCCGCAGCAGCTGGTGGTAGCGGTCGAGGAATTCCTCGGCGCCTTCCTGGGACAGCACGTAGTTGCGCACCTCGCCGTCGAGGCCGGTGTGCTCGCGCAGCTCCGGGATCCAGAACGGGTTCGGCAGGAACCGCACGTCCATCACCAGGTCGGCGTCCATCGGCAAACCGTACTTGTAGCCGAAGGACAGCACGGTGACGCGGGTCTGCGTGCTGGCCTCGGAACCGAACGCGTCCTCTATTTTCGCGCGCAGGTCGTGCACCGACAGCGCGGACGTGTCGAGCACCAGGTCGGCTTCCTCCCGCAGCGGCGAAAGCAGTTTGCGCTCGGCGGTGATGCCGTCGGCGAGCCTGCCGTCGCCCTGCATCGGGTGGCCGCGGCGGACCGACTCGAAGCGGCGCACCAGCACCGCGTCGGTGGCCTCCAGGAACAGCACGCGCGGCTTGTACCCGCGCGCGTCGAGGTCCTTGATGACCGAGGCGAGGTCGTCGGTGAACGCGCGCGAGCGCACGTCCATCACCACCGCCACCTTCGTGATCGCCCCCCGCGCCTGCGCGCCGAGCTCGACCATGGTGGCGATCAGCTCCGGCGGCAGGTTGTCGACCACGAACCAGCCGAGGTCCTCCAGGCATTTGGCCGCCGTGGAGCGGCCCGCGCCGGACAGGCCGCTGACGACCGCGACCTCCATCCCGCTGCCCCGCTTTTCCTCTTCCGCACTCACGTCTGTGCTTCCTTCCCGATCACGACCCCTGGTCCCCTCCCGGTACTGCCCGCGGTGCGGCGCCGGTCTCCCCGGCCAGTGCCGCCACCACGGCCTCGGCAGTGCGCCTGCCGAAGCCGGGCACCGCTTCGATTTCCTCGACCCGGGCCTGTTTGAGCTTTTTCACCGAGCCGAAGTGCTTGATCAGCGCGGTGCGCCGAGCCTGCCCGAGTCCGGGCACACTGTCCAATTCGGACGTCTGCATGCGCTTGGCGCGCTTTTCGCGGTGGTAGCGAATGGCGAACCGGTGCGCCTCGTCGCGAAGGCGCTGCAGCAGATACAGCGCGTCGGACGTGCGCGGCAGGATCATCGGATCCGGTTCGCCGGGCAGCCACACCTCTTCGAGCCGCTTCGCGAGCCCGACGACGGCGATGTCGGTGATGCCCAGTTCGGCGAGCACGTCCGCGGCCGCGGTGGCCTGCGGGCCCGCGCCGTCGACGACCAGCAGGTTCGGCGGGTAGGCGAACTTGCGCGGGCGGCCGGTCTCCGGGTCGATCCCGGCGCGCACCGGCCGGACCGCCTCGTCCGCGGTCTCCGACGCGGTTTCCGTTGCCTCCTCGGCGTTTTCGGCCGTTTCCTTGAGGTACCGGTAGAACCGCCGCCGCACGACCTCGGCGATGGACGCGACGTCGCCCTCCGTCGCCGCTTCGCGCAGCGCGAACTTGCGGTACTCGGACTTGCGCGGCAGCCCGTCCTCGAACACCACCAGCGACGCGACGACGTCGCTGCCCTGGATGTGGCTGATGTCGATGCATTCGATGCGCAGCGGCGCGCTGTCGAGCGCCAGGTAGTCCTGGAGCTCCTGCAGCGCCGCGGACCGTGCGGTGAGATCGCCCGCGCGGCGCAGTTTGTGCTGGGTGAACGCTTCCTTGGCGTTGCGCTCCACCGTTTCCGCGAGCGCCTTCTTGTCTCCGCGCTGCGCGACCCGCAGCCGTACCCGCGACCCGCGCAGGCCGGACAGCCACTCCGCGACCGCGTCGGCGTCCGCCGGCAGCTCCGGCACCAGCACCTCGCGCGGGACGACCGGACCGGTCTCGACGTCGTCGCGGCCCGCGCGGTCGGATTCCTCACCGTAGAACTGGGTGAGGAAGTGGTCGACCAGCGCCTGGACGTCCATTTCCTCGGCCTTGTCGATCACCCAGCCGCGCTGCCCGCGCACGCGCCCGCCGCGCACGTGGAACACCTGGACGGCGGCTTCCAGCTCGTCGTGCGCGAACGCGACGACATCGGCGTCCGTGCCGTCGCCGAAGACCACGGCTTGTTTCTCCATCGCGCGCCGCAACGCGCCCAGATCGTCCCGCAGCCGCGCGGCGCGCTCGAACTCCAGCTCCTCGGAAGCGGCGGCCATCTCGCGTTCGAGCCGCTTCACCATCGCGTCCGTGCGGCCGGCGAGGAAGTCGCAGAAGTCCTCGACGATCGCCCGGTGCTCGTCCGCCGACACCCGGCCGACGCACGGAGCCGAGCACTTGTCGATGTAGCCGAGCAGGCACGGCCGCCCGATCTGCCCGTGGCGGCGGAAGACGCCGGCGGAACAGGTGCGGGCGGGGAACACGCGCAGGAGAAGGTCGAGCGTCTCGCGGATCGCCCACGCGTGCGAGTACGGCCCGAAGTAGCGGACGCCCTTCTTGCGCGCGCCGCGGTAGACGTGCAGCCGGGGGAACTCCTCGTTCAGCGTGACCGCGAGGACCGGGTAGCTCTTGTCGTCGCGGTAGCGGACGTTGAACCGCGGGTCGAACTCCTTGATCCAGTTGTACTCCAGCTGGAGCGCCTCGACCTCGGTGCCGACGACGGTCCACTCGACGCTCGCCGCGGTGGTGACCATCTGCCGCGTGCGCGGATGAAGGCCGGACAGGTCGGCGAAGTACGAGTTGAGCCTGCTGCGGAGGCTCTTCGCTTTGCCGACGTAGATGACCCGCTTGGCGTCGTCGCGGAACTTGTAGACGCCAGGCGAGTCCGGGATGCTCCCCGGCTGAGGTCGGTAGGTGGTCGGATCAGCCACGTGCCCCACTGTATGGCGAGGGTCCGACAGTTTCCGTGAGACCCCTTGCTGCGGGCAGGGGTGCCGGGCCGCGACGTTCGCGAGCGACAGTGTGCTCGCGTCCCCTGGCGGTCGTGCGGCGGAAGGCGTCCCGAGGCACGGAACTGGCCTGCCGTAGCCTAGCCTCGCCGACCCGCCGAACGATCAGGAGCAGCCATGACCGTCCGCGTCGCCACCTGGAACGTGAACTCCATCGTTCCCCGGCTGCCGCGCGTGCTCGACTGGCTCGACAGCACCGCTCCGGACGTTCTGTGCCTTCAGGAGCTCAAGAACACCACCGAAGCCTTCCCCGCCGACGAGATCACCGCGCGCGGGTACGAGGTCGCCGCGTACGGGCTGGGGCGGTGGAACGGCGTCGCGATCCTCTCGAAGATCGGGCTCGACGACGTGGTGCGCGGGCTGCCGGGCGAACCGGGCTTCGACGGGAAGGCCGAGGCGCGCGCGATCGGCGCGACGTGCGGCGGGATCCGTGTCTGGTCGGTGTACGTGCCGAACGGGCGCGAGCCGGAAAACCCGCACTACGCCTACAAACTCGAGTGGTTCGAGAAGCTCGGCGACCTCGTCGGCGAAGAACTGAACCACGCGCGCCCGTTCGCGGTGCTCGGCGATTTCAACGTCGCGCCGACCGACGAGGACGTCTGGGACATCTCGCTGTTCGCCGAATCCACGCACGTCACCGAGCCCGAACGGGCCGCGCTCAAGAAGCTCCGCGACGCGGGACTGTCCGACGTGTTCCCGCGGCCGCTGAAGTACGACCACCCGTTCACATACTGGGACTACCGCGGCGGGAACTTCCCCAACAACAAGGGAATGCGCATCGACCTCGTCTACGGGAACGAGGTTTTCGCCAAGGCGGTCACCGATTCCTACGTGGATCGCGAAGCCCGCAAGGGCAAGCAACCGTCCGACCACGCGCCGATCGTCGTGGATCTGGAGCTGTAGGAGAAACTCAGGCCTCGGTGGCGGCGCGGTGCAACCGGCGCAGCGCGCGCACCGCCGTCACCGCGCGCTCCCGGTCCACTGCCTGCACGGCCATCACCGAGAAGTACTCGTCGTCCGGCAGCTCCAGCCGGGCCCACGAAGCCCCGTCCGGGAAGCTGATCGACAGCACCTGATCCCAGGTGAAGACCCGCCGCGCCAGGACGTTGCGGACCTCGATGCCGGTGGCGTCCGCGCGGACGCGGGCGTTGCCGAACAGCATCGTGCCCGCCGACAGCGCGACACCGATGCCGATCATCGCGATCTGGTCCGACGCCTCGAACACGACGCCGGTGTGCGAACTGCGCAGCAGGACCGCCACCACCACGAACGCCGCGAGCAGCGCCACCGCGAGCACGCTGCACATGATCAGCGCCCGGCGCGGCCGGATCACCAGGGCGGTCTGCTGCTCGGTCATCACGCTCACACGAATCCCCGCTCGGTCCACGGCTTGCCGAGACCGCGCAGCACGTGCGCGGTGTCGAGCGCCGCCACGGCCGCCTCGTAGCCTTTGTCCTCCACAGAGCCGGGCATGCCGGAGCGGTCCAGCGCCTGTTGCTCGGTGTCGCAGGTCAGCACGCCGTTGCCGACCGGGGTGCTCTCGTCGAGCGCGACCCGGGTCAGACCGGCGGTGACCGCGTCGCACACGTACTCGAAGTGCGGAGTGCCGCCGCGGATCACGACGCCCAGCGCGACGACCGCGTCGTGGTTGCGCGCGAGCGCCTGCGCCGCGACCGGAAGCTCCACCGCGCCCGCCACCCGGATGACCGTGGGCTCTTCCTCGAGCCCGGCGTCCTTCGCCGCGGCGAGCGCGCGCTCCAGCAGCACGTCGGTGATCTTCGCGTTCCACCGCGTCGCGACGACCGCCAGCCGCAGGGACTTGCAGTCGCGCAGGTCGAGCGCGGCTTCCGGCCGCCCCTCGCCGCTCATCGCGTGGTGTCCTCCTCGGTGCCCGGGTCGGACGCGCCGACCTGGTCGTAGTGCTCGAGCTGGCTGAGGTCGTGCCCCATCCGGTCGCGCTTGGTGCGCAGGTACCGCAGGTTTTCCGGGTTCGGCGAGATCGGCAGCGCGACCCGCCCGGTGACGCGCAGGCCGTAGCCCTCGAGGCCGACCCGCTTCGCCGGGTTGTTCGTGAGCAGCCGCATCGACCGGACGCCGAGGTCGCACAGGATCTGCGCGCCGGTGCCGTAGTCGCGCGCGTCCGCCGGGACGCCCAGCGCCAGGTTCGCGTCGACGGTGTCCGCGCCCGCGTCCTGCAGCTGGTAGGCCTGCAGTTTGTGCAGGAGGCCGATGCCGCGGCCCTCGTGCCCGCGGATGTACAGCACGACCCCGCGGCCCTCGTCGGCCACCTTCTGCAGCGCGGCGTCCAGCTGCGGGCCGCAGTCGCAGCGCAGCGAGCCGAACACGTCGCCGGTGAGGCATTCGGAGTGCACCCGGACCAGGATGTCCTCGCCGTCGCCGACCTCGCCGTAGACGAAGGCGACGTGCTCGATCCCGTCGAGCAGGCTGTCGTACCCGACCGCGCGGAACTCCCCTGCGGCCAGCGGGATCCGCGCCTCGGCGACGCGTTCGACCTGCTTCTCGGTGCGCCGCCGGTAAGCGATGAGGTCCGCGATGGAGATGATCTTGAGGTCGTGGTCGGCGGCGAACACTTCCAGCTCGTCGCGCCGGGCCATGTCGCCCTCGTCCTTCTGCGACACGATCTCGCAGAGCGCGCCCGCCGGGTGCAGACCGGCCAGCCGGGCCAGGTCGACCGCGGCCTCGGTGTGACCGGGCCGGCGCAGCACGCCGCCTTCCTTGGCGCGCAGCGGCACCACGTGCCCGGGTCGGCGGAAGTCCTTCGCGGTGGCTTCGGGGTCGGCCAGCAGCCGGGTGGTGTGCGCGCGGTCGGTGCCGGAGATGCCGGTGCTGATGCCCTCCGCCGCGTCGACCGTGACGCTGTACGCGGTGCCGCGCTGGTCCTGGTTCGTGTGGTACATCGGCGGCAGGTCGAGCCGGTCCGCCTCGGATTCGGTCAGCGCGACGCACACGTAGCCCGAGGTGTAGCGCACCATGAAGGCGAGCAGCTCCGGCGTCGCCTTCTCGGCGGCGAAGATGAGGTCGCCCTCGTTCTCGCGGTCCTCGTCGTCCACGACGACCACCGCACGCCCGGCGGCGATGTCCGCGATCGCCGCCTCGATGGCGTCCACGTCGACCGCCGCGCCTGCTCCGCACGGGGTCCATCCGGTCTGCGGCTCGGCCGCCTTCGTCTCGCTCACGGGTGCTCCTTCGCTGCCGCCGCCGGGTGGATGTCACACATTGTGCGCGTTCGCCGCCACGTGTGGCGCAGTGAGCTTCTCCACGTACTTCGCGACGACGTCCACTTCGAGGTTCACGTGGTCGCCTTCCTGCCGCCTGCCGAGGGTCGTCACCTCGAGCGTGGTGGGGATCAGAGCGACCGAAAACCGGTCCTCGGCGATGCTCGCGACGGTGAGCGAAACGCCGTCGACGGCGATCGAACCCTTCTCCACGACGTACCGCGACAAGGCCGGGGGCAGGGAGAACGTCGTCACGCCGCGCTCGTCGCGGGAGAGGAAGACGCCGGTGCCGTCCACGTGGCCCTGCATGATGTGCCCGCCGAGCCGTCCGCCCGCCGGGGTCGCGCGCTCGAGGTTCACCGCGTCGCCGACGGCCACCTTCGCGAGGCTCGAACGCTGGAGTGTTTCGTTCACCACATCGACGGTGAACTCGCCGCCGGAGACCGTGACGACGGTCAGGCAGACGCCGCTGACCGCGATCGAATCGCCGTGGCCCGCGTCCGAGGTGACCAGCGGGCCGCGGACGGTGAGCCGAGCCGCGTCGGTGAGCTGCTCGACCGCGGCGACCTCGCCGACCTCTTCGACAATTCCCGTGAACACTGCTGCCTCCTCGCCCGGCCGCCGTCTTCGGCGACCCCTCCATCCAACACCCGCCCGGCCCGGGAGCTTCCCCGGCCGGAGCGTCAGCCGACGCGGAGGCGGGCGGCCTGTTCGCGCAGCGCGGCGACGGCGCGGCCCGGGTCCTCGGCCCCGTAGACGGCCGAGCCCGCGACGAAGCAGTCGACGCCCGCTTCGGCGGCCTGTTCGATGGTGTCGGAGTTGATCCCGCCGTCGATCTCGACGACCAGCTTGAGGTGCCCGGTGTCGACCAGCCTGCGCGCGGTGCGCACCTTGTCGAGCACGTCGGCGATGAACGACTGCCCGCCGAAGCCCGGTTCGACCGACATGACGAGCAGCGTGTCGTAGTGCTTGAGGGTTTCCAGGTGCGGCTCGAGCGGCGTGCCCGGCTTGACCGACAGGCCGGCCTTCGCGCCCGCGGCACGCAGGTTCTTCGCCAGCATGACCGGGTCCGCGGCGGCTTCCACGTGCACCGTGACGTTGTACGCGCCGGCCTCGGCGTAGCCGATCGCCCAGCGGTCCGGGTCGTCGATCATCAGGTGGCAGTCGATGGGGACGTCGGTGGACTTGAGGATCGACTGGACCACCGGCAGGCCGAGCGTCAGGTTCGGCACGAAGTGCGCGTCCATGACGTCCACGTGCACCCAGTCGGCCCGGGTCTCCCCGGGGCGCGCGACGGCCGCGATCTCCTCGCCGAGCTTGGCGAAGTCGGCGGACAGGATGCTGGGTGCGATGAGAGGTGAAGCCACGACCCGAGTGTAAAAGGACCCGGTTCCGGCCTGTTCACCGGCCGTGACCGCACCGGAGTTCGCTTTACGGACATCCGGCGCTCATCAGGATTCTCCGCGTCGAACACATCGTCGAGCACTAATGGGTCACGTCCGGAGGTTCCGGACGGGAAGCACTTCGAGGAGAACCATGAGAACGGTCTTGGCAGGCCGCCGCAAGTGGCTGGCCGCGGGCGCGCTCGGCGTCGCGATGGTCGCCGCCGCCCCGGTCGCGATCGCCGCGCAGGGCAACCAGGACGACCAGGGCGCGCGGGCCGCTTCGGCCGGCGCGGGCGACCGCACGCAGGAGATCCGCCAGGCGATCCAGGGCGGGCACGCGCGCAACGTCATCCTGTTCATCGGCGACGGCATGGGCCAGTCCGAGATCACCTCGGCGCGCAACTACGAACGCGGCGCGGCCGGGCGGCTCGCGATGGACGAGTTCCCGCTGACCGGCGACTACACCACGTACGCGGTCGAGAAGGGCAACCCGGCGAAGCCGGACTACGTCACCGACTCCGCGGCGTCCGGCACCGGCTGGGCGACCGGCACGAAGACCTACAACGGCGCGATTTCCGTGGACGCCTACGGCAACCCGGTCCCGACGCTGCTCGAACTCGCCAAGCGCAGCGGCCTGCGCACCGGCGACGTGACCACCGCCGAGGTCCAGGACGCGACCCCGGCCGTGCTCGGCGCGCACGTCGTCGACCGCGACTGCAAGGGCCCGGACGAGACCACCAAGAAGTGCGCGCGGAACGCCAAGGAGAACGGCGGCGCAGGCTCGATCTCCGAGCAGCTCGTGCAGACCCGCCCGGACGTCCTCCTCGGCGGCGGCGCGAAGTACTTCGACCAGAAGGCGACCGCCGGGCAGTTCAAGGGCAAGCCGGTGTTGGAGCAGGCCAAGGCCGCCGGGTACACCGTGGTCAACACCGCTGACGACCTCGCCAAGGCGCGTCCCGGCAAGCCGCTGCTCGGGCTGTTCGCGCCCGGCAACATGCCGGTGAACTGGACCGGCCCGAAGGCGACGCAGGGCGGCACCGCGCCGACCCGCTGCACCGCGAACCCGGCGCTGCCGAAGACTCAGCCGAAGCTGGTGGCGCAGACGCAGAAGGCGTTGCAACTGCTGGAGGACCGCCGCAGCAACAAGGGGTTCTTCCTCCAGGTGGAGGGTGCGTCGATCGACAAGCAGGACCACGCGGCCGACCCGTGCGGGCAGATCGGCGAGACGATCGACTTCGACGCCGCTGTCGCCGCCGGGCTCGCGTATGCGCGCAGCCACACCGACACGCTGGTTGTGGTGACCGCGGACCACGGGCACACCAGCCAGATCGTGTCGAACGACGCCAAGACGCCTGGGCAGACTGCCACGCTGATCACCAATGAGGGCGCGAGCATGACCCTCAACTACGGCACTGCGCTGCCGGGTTCCTCGATGGAGCACACCGGCACGCAGGTCCGGATCGCGGCTTACGGGCCGCAGGCGGCGAACGTCGTCGGGCTGACCAACCAGACCGACCTGTTCGGCACCGTGAAGCGCGCTCTTCGCCTTCGCTGAGCCTGAAGTCCGTGAAGGACTCCTTGAGGGAATCTGATTCCCTCAAGGAGTCCTTCACGGCTTTTCACGCAGGAGAGGGCAGCAGATCGAGCGCTTCCGACCAGGGTCGGCGCGGGTCGAGCCGGTGCAGCCGGACGCCCGCCTCGGTCAACGTGTCCAGATGCCGCCGCCAAGCCGGATGGTGCTCCCGGGTCGGCTGGATCTGGTAGGCCACGACGATCGTGATCCCTGGCGCGCCAAGGACATCGCCGAGCAGCGTGAGCGCCTGGTTGTCCGCGATCCCCAGCGCCAGCTTCGCCACCGAGTTCGCCGAAGCGGGCGCGAAGAGGAACACCTTCGGATCCGGGTGCGGACGCGGCTCGCCGGGAAGGCGGGACGTGCTGCGCACCGGAAGATCCGTCGTGGCTTCGAGTTCGCCCAGCCCGCCGGTCGCTTTCAGCCAGCCCCAAGCGGTCGGCGTGAGGGTGACGGCCAGCCGCCAGCCTCGGGCTACCGCAGGTTTCGCCAGCTCGTCGGTGAACCGGGTGTCCAGTCCGCCGCACGAGCTGGCGACCAAACCCAGATCCGTCACGGCTTGCGCAGCACCGCGCAGAACATCGCGTCGGTGCCGTGTCGGTGGGGCCACAGCTGGACGTACGGGCCGTCGCCGAGTTGCGGGACGTCCGGGAAGAACTCGCGGGCGTCGACGATCTCGGACTTGGTGCGGCGGGCGGTTTCGCCTACCACGCCTTCGGTTTCGGCCAGATGCGGCGAGCACACGACGTACGTGACGATGCCGCCCGGACGCACCAGGTCCAGCGCCGCCATCAGGAGTTCGCCTTGCAGTTTGGTGAGGTCCGCGACGTCCGACGGCTTGCGGCGCCACCGGGCTTCGGGGCGTCGGCGGAGCGCGCCAAGACCGCTGCACGGGGCGTCGACCAGGATTCGGTCGTAGCCCGGTTCGAGGCCGGTTTCGCGGCCGTCGGCGACGTGCACGGTGACCGGCAGGCCCTCGGTCGCGTTCTCGATCAGCCGGGCCCGGTGCGGGGCCTTCTCGACGGCGTCCACGTGCGCACCGCTGATCTTGGCCAGCGCGCCGAGCAGCGCCGCTTTGCCGCCGGGGCCCGCGCACAGGTCCAGCCAGCGCTCGTCGGAGCCTTCCAGCGGGGCCTTGGTGACGGCGATGGCGCACAGCTGGCTGCCTTCGTCCTGCACCGCGGCGAGGCGCTCGCGCACCGGTTCCGCGTCGGCCGGATCGCCCGCGCCGGCGGGCAGGTGCACGCCGTAGGGCGAGTACGGCGCGGGGTCGCCGCCGGTGATGGCGGCCAGTTCGTCTGCGCTGATCTCGCCGGGACGCGCGACCAGGTGCACCTCGGGGCGGGCGTCGTCCGCTTCGAGAGCGGCTTTCAGCTCAGCGCCCTTGTCCCCCAACGCTTCCGCGAACGACCGGGCGACCCAGCGCGGGTGCGCGGTGCGGAGCGCGTACGCGCCGATCGGGTCGGCGGCCTCGTCCGGCGTCAGTTCGTCGAGCCACTGCGTCTCGTCCTTCGCGGACACCGCGCGCAGGATGGCGTTCGTGAATCCCGTTGCCCACGAACCGGCTTCGGCGCGCACCAGGTCCACAGTGGACCCGACAGCGGCGTGCTCCGGGATCCGGGTGCGCAGCAGCTGGTAGACGCCGAGCCGCAGCGCGTCGAGCACCACCGGGTCGGTCTTCTCGATCGGCCGGTCGGCGCACGCGGCGATCACCGCGTCGAGCAGGCCCTGCGCACGAGAGGCGCCGTAGGTCAGTTCGGTGGCCAGCGCGGCGTCGCGGCCGGTCACGCGACGTTCCCGCAGCAGCTGCGGGAGGACGAGGTTGGCGTACGCGTCCTTCTCGCGGACAGCGCGCAGCACGTCGAACGCGACCTGACGGGCCGGGTCGATCTCCGGCGGACGCCGCGGTCCCTGCTTGCGCGGAGCCGGACGGCCCCGCTGCGGCCGTGACGGCCGCCGTTCTCCACGCTCGTTCACTGGAGGCGCTCTCCTTCGTCGATCCTCGTGCCGCGCGCCCAGTCGGTGGCCGCCATCCGTTTCTTCCCGGCCGCCTGGACCTCGCCAAGCCGCACCGGTTTCGTCGCCGTGCCCACGAGCACGCGCTTGCGCTCGACCACCAGCTCGCCCGGCCGCGGACCGGGTTCGTCGAGCACGGTGACCGGCCCCAGCTTGAACCGCTCGCCGCGGAACTCCGCCCACGCGCCGGGATCCGGCGTGACCGAACGGATGTGCCGGTCGACCGCGGAAGCCGGGTCGGCGAACGACACGCGCGCGTCCTCGACGGTCACCTTCGGCGCGTAGCTCATGCCCTCGCCCGGCTGCTCGACCGCGCGGAGCGTGCCGTCCTCGATGCCGTCCACGGTGGACACCAGCAGGTGCGCCCCGGACTGCGCGAGCCTGCCGAGCAGCACGCCGGACGTGTCATCCGGGCCGATCGGCTCGGTCACCACGCCGAACACCGGCCCGGCGTCGAGCTCCTTCACGATCCGGAAGGTGGACGCGCCGGTCATCTCGTCCCCGGCGCGGATCGCCGCCTGGACCGGTGCCGCGCCGCGCCACGCGGGCAGCAGCGAAAAATGCAGGTTGACCCAGCCGTGCGCGGGAATGTCGAGCGCGGACTGCGGCAGCAGCGCCCCGTACGCGACGACCGGGCAGACGTCCGGCTCCAGCTCGCGCAACCGGGCGAGAAACGCCGGGTCGCCGGCGCGCGCAGGCGTGAGCACCTCGATGCCGTGCTCGTCGGCGAGCGTGCCCACCGGGGACCGCAGCACCTTGCGCCCGCGCCCGGCCTGGGCGTCCGGCCGAGTGACGACCGCGACGACCTCGTGCCGCTCGGACTCGATCAGCGCGCGCAACGACGGCACGGCAGGCTCCGGGGTGCCGGCGAAAACGAGACGCATCACCGCACCTCCGGAAGGGAAAAGGGGATTTCAGGCTGGTCGGACATCGGAAGCGAGTCTAGAAGACCCCCGCATCGACGGCGCGGCGCGGGCAGCCAGCCGCGGCGGGCGCCAGGATCGGGTATATGACCACGCTGAAGGCGACCCTGCACGACGACCTGACGACCGCGATCAAGGCCCGAGACCAGCTGCGCTCGGCAACGCTGCGGCTGACCCTCTCGGCGATCGGCTACGAAGAAACCGCAGGCGACACCGCCCGCGAACTCTCGGACGACGAGGTACAAAAGATCATCACCCGAGAGGTGAAGAAACGCCGCGACGCCGCCGAAGCCTTCGAGAAGGCAGGCCGAGCGGAATCAGCGGAACGCGAACGAGCCGAAGCAGAGGTCCTCACCGCCTACCTGCCCGCCCAACTCTCGGACGACGAGCTGCGCACCTTGGTCACCGAGGCAGTGACGGAAAGCGGCGCCTCCGGAATGGCCGGAATGGGCGCCGTGATGAAGGCCGTACAGCCAAAGATCGCAGGCCGCGCCGAAGGCTCCCGCGTCGCCGCAGAGGTGAAACGCCAACTCTCCAACAGCTGACTCCGACTGCGCCCCCTCTCGCCCAGGCACTTCGGTCCGCACTCCGGTAGCGCCCCAATGCGGCATTGGGTGCGTCAGACGCACCGAACGCCACATTGGGTGCGTCCCACGCACCCAATGTGGCATTGGGGCGCTATCCCAGCCCCACCCGCAGCCGATGCACCCGCTATCGAGGCACCCACACCTCCCCCGCACCCCGATACGAAGCTCCCCTGCGGTTCGGGGGTGCTTGTCAAGGCATCTTTCCCGCCTTGACAAGCACCCCCGAACCGTCAGCACAATCAACCTTCGGGGTGCCCCACGCAACCCTCAAAAGCAATGTCGCCGCCAGGCGACGAGGCGGACCGATCTCACTTAGAAGCAGCCATAGCCACCGCAGTAATAGTCGCCAACCCCCCAACCCCAGCCGCCCCCACAACCAACCCGGCCACAGCCGCAACCGAAGCAGCCAACCGCACCGCCAGCCCGGCAACCCACCGCAGCACCCGAACCACCGCGATCAGCACAACCAGCGCCAGCACCAAAACCCCAGCCGACACCCCTTGCCCCCAGCTCTCCGCAGCAGCCAGCACGGCACTCATAACCGCACCTCTATCCGCGGTTCGGCCAAACTCTCCCGCCCGAATTCGCGCACGTTCTCGTACGCCCGCCTGCGCATCTCCTCACGCGCCCGCACCCGCCGCCGTTCCGAGCCCAACTGCCACACCCACCGCCAGCCGATGACCGTCGCGACGACGGAACCGGCGAGGGTCACCAGGAAGGCCTGTCCGACGAGACCGTGGAGCGATTCGAGGCTCAGCAACACCAGCAGCGCCCACACCTGAGCGACGGTGAACGGGATGACCAGAGCTGCCGCGTACACCCCCCGACGCCAGCGAACCGGCTGAGGAGCGGGAAGAAACGGTTCCATGACTGCCTCCCTCGGTGGTGTGCTTCCAGAAAACCCCGGCGGTGCCGGGAAATCTGTGTCAGCTGACACGTTTCAGCGGGCGAGCCTCCGCAGTTCCGCGAGCCGGTGGACGGTCACCTTGCCGCGCGCGGTGCTGATCACCCCCTGGCGGCGGAGTTCCCGCGTCACCCGTGCCCACGATTCGCGCGAAATCGCTGCTGTCATAGCGAGTTCTGCTTGCGTTCCGGGCACCGCGACTTCGATATCCGTACCTCGCCGCACGCCGTGCTGAACCGCCAGCTGCATCAGTTGCGCGGCGACGCGGCGAGTGGCCGTCCCGCCGCCGATGTCGAGCCATTGCCGTCCGACGTCGCGCATCCGGTCGGCGAGGACTTGCAGCAGCGCCCAGGAAATCGCCGCCTCGCGCCGGCACAGCGCGACGAACCGCGCGGCGGGCACGACCAGGACGTCCAGTTCGTCGAGCGCTTGCACTGTCGCCGACCTCCGTCCGCCGTCGATCACGGCCAGTTCGCCGATCACGTCGCCCGCGCCGCGGACTCCGATCACGACCTCGCGCCCGTCCGGCGTCGCGTTGGTGATCCGGACGTGCCCGGCAAGGAGGAGAAGCACCACCGAGGCCCGCTCGCCTTCGCGGCAGAGGACGTCCCCGCGCCGGTAAGCCTTGCGGACGGACAGCTCTTCGAACTTCGCGCGCTCCGCGGCGCCCAGCGCCGGCCAGAACCCGATCGTTTCCACGGCGGTCCCCCCTCCTCGTCGTCGGCCGGACCGGTCAGGCGATCAGTCCCGCTCCCGGCCGGACGGCGTCGGTGGTGCGGACCCAGCCGCGGGTCCGCTGCCCGCCGACGCGCACGCGGAAGGCGTGTGCGAAGGAGCTGCGGTCGATCCCGGCGTAGCCGTGCCGGACGACCGAGCGGTGGATCGCGTTCGAGACGACGAGCGCGAGCGGCCCCGAGGAGCTGCGCAGCCTGCGTCTCAGATCAGGGGCGTCGAGGAGACGGCAGGCGATGTCGATGTCCTCGCCGTACGGCCCGTGCGCGTCGTAGTGCACCTCGCCGGCGTGCACCGAAACGCGCAGCCGGAAGGCCAGTTCGGGCTCCTGGTCGCCGTGCCGGGCGAGCAGGTCGGTGAGCGCGGGCACCACGCGGGCGAGCAGGACCGTCTTCGGCACCTCGTCGACCGGCCGGACGAGGCACAGCGCCCCGTCGCCCCGGTCCACGAACGGATCCCGGAACTGCTCCGTGATGCCGCCGGCCCGGAACGCCTCGTCGAGCAGGGCGAACAGAACCGAACGGAGCCCGGCCCGAGCCGGGTTCGTACGGGTGGTCGACCCTTCGATGTCGACGACCACGATGGCTCGGTGTACTGGTGCCGGTACTGCTGAGGTGTCCATGACCGCCCCCTTATTTCAGGAAGCTACTGAAATCTAGTAGACTTTCACAGCAGCTACTATAAGGGTGGGCCCGTACTGAAACAATGGTGTCGCGCACACGACATCTTCGATTCAGGTGCGGGTCAAGTCCGAGATGGGCAACCCCTGAACCCTCGCCGACACTCGACCCCGGCCCGTCCGGCCACTCCGGCTTCCCGGGTGTAGAATCCCCGCCATTCACGCCTGACTGAACTTCACTGAAGGGTCTGAAGTCGTGTCTCAGCCCAACCCCGCGCTCGCCGCTCGCCTGCGTACCTTGCGCAAGGAGAGCTGGTCCGACGTGGTGCTCACCCAGAAGCAGCTCGCCGAGGCCTTCGGCGTGAGCACCGGCCTGCTGTCGTCGTGGGAGAACGTGGCGAAACCGGTGACGCCCCCGCCGTACCGTCTCGAGGCGTACGCGACCTTCTTCGCCACCCGCCGTTCGGTGCAGGGCCCTCATCTTCATCTCCTGGACACCGAGAACCTGACGGACGACGAGCACACGGTCCGCAAGGAACTGCTCGCGGAGCTGCAGGCGCTGCGCGGCGACCTCGACGACCCGCCGGCCCAGCCGGTCTTCGCGCCCTCAAGCCTGTGGCACTTCCCGCCGAACCAAGACATCGTGATCGTCTGCGCGCAGCTGCCGGAGAAGTACCGGATCGCCTACACCGACCCGTCCAGCCCGGACTACGTGAACCTCTACACCTACGCCGACCCGGACGCGCTGGTCGAGCTCTACGGCCACATCCGCGCGTGCAACCCGGCCAGCAACGTCACCTTCCGCACCACCGACCAGAACACGACGCTGTCGGCGGACGAGTACACCGCGCACCTGGTGCTGCTCGGCGGCGTCGACTGGAACCCGCAGACCCGCGCGCTGCTCGACCGGGTCGACGTGCCGGTCCGCCAGATCAGCCGCAAGGGCGACGAGGACCAGCTGGACACCGGGTTCGAAGTGACCCGCCCGGACGGCAGCACCCAGAGGTTCAGCGCCAAACTGCGCGACGGCATCCTGCTCGAGGACGTCGCGCACTTCTACCACGGCGTCAGCCCGCTCAACCGCAAGCGCACCGTGACCGTGTGCAACGGAATGTACGGCCGCGGCACCCTCGGGGCCGTACGAGCGCTGACCGACCGCCGCTTCCGCGACCGCAACCAGGCCTACCTCGACCAGCGCTTCGCGGGCGCGGATTCCTTCAGCATCATCAGCCGGGTCCCGGTCTTCGACAACCAGGGGCTCACCCCTGACTGGACCCTGCCCGAAAACCGGCTGCACGAGTGGCCAGAATCGAGCCTCACATGACCGCGACCGTCGCAGCGCCGGCGCAGCACACGACGCATCAGCGGCTGCTGCACCACGTCGCCGCCGAAGACGCGCCGCAGGCCAGGCTGGACGCGATCGTCGTGCCCAACGGCCGCCCCGCCGCCTATCTCAAGGACGCGTTCCGCGCCGCCCGCGAAGCCGACGCCACGCTTCTGCTGCTGTGCAGCAAGAACGCGCGCGCGACCGACGCGGTGCTCGCCGGGAAGCGCGCCGGGGTGCGAGTCCGCGCGATCGACACCGACGAGGCCGCCGGTCTCGGCGCCGTCCCGCCGTTCGCGACGAGCAAGCTGCTGCAGGCGAAGCGCCTGCTGCGCCGCACTGACACGAGCTTCAAGCGCAACCTCGGCGTGCTCGTCGCCGACCTGGCGGGCTGGCAGCGCATCCTCTTCCTCGACGACGACATCCGGCTGTTCCCGCACAAAGACATCCCGCTCCTGCGCCCGAGCAACCTGCGCGCCGCCGCGGGTCTGCTCGACCAGTACGCGGCGGCGGGCCTGGCCAACATCGGCATGCCGGACAACTCCGTGGTGTGCCACGCCTATCGCGAGTCCGGCGGAAAACAGGACACGTTCGTCGGCGGCGGCGCGCTGGCCGTCGGACGCGCCGCGTTCTCGTCGTTCTTCCCGGACATCTACAACGAGGACTGGTTTTTTCTCCTCACCGCGACCGGATTGCGCGCCACGGCGATCACCAGCTTCGCCTACCAGCACGACTACGACCCCTTTCGCGACACGGTGCGCGCCCGGTCGGAGGAACTGGGCGACACGCTCGCCGAGGGCATCTACGGCCTGCTGGACAACGGTCTCGGCATCGCCGGCGCGGACGTCGCGTACTGGGCGGACTTCCTGGAAAGCCGCCGGGCGTTCATCCGCACCACGCTGCAGCAGGTCCAGGACGCGCCTTACCTGACCGGCGCGTACGAGAACCGGATGATCGCGGCGCTGAAGGCCGCGCTCGGCCGCAGCCTGCTGATCGAGCCGGACCTCTGTGTTCGCTACCTGCGCGCTTGGCAACGAGACCGGGACACGTGGGAAACGCATCTGCTGTCGTTGCGCGCGCGCCACGGCGCGCCGGGCGATCCGGACGCCGCGTTCGACACGCTGGGGATCGCGGAGATCGTGCACAAGTCCTGAAGGTTCAGCGTTCGCCGCAGCTCCGGGTGGCAAGCGGCGCGGGACGGTCGTCCGGCAGCCGCTTCACCAGCACGTGGCAGCGTTCGGCTTCGAGAATCGTGCGCCCGTCCGGCGAAACGCGCTCGGCGTAGCAGACGACCGTGCCGTGACCCCAGTCGTGATAGCCGAGGCGGCGGTACAGCCTCGCGGCGCGAGTGTTGTCCGTGCGGACCGCGAGCGCGCCGAGCGCGTGACCATGACCGACCAGATAGTCCTCGACCGCGCGCACGAGAGCCGCGCCGATGCCGCGATTGCGCGCGTCCGGGGCGACCTCCAGATGGTTCAGCAGCGGAACGCCCGGCAGGTGGCCGCGGATCGGCGGCTCCTCGGCGTCCTCGAGCCAGAGGTACACGGCGCCGACCGGCCGCGCGGAGCACCACGCGGCGAACAGGACGCCGAGTCCCTTCGCCTGCCGGGTGAACCGGTCCTCGAAAAACCCCTGGTCGCCGAGGATCCCCGCCAGCGCCGCGAGGTCCGCCTGCTCAGCCGGCCGGATCGAGACGTCGCCCATCAACGCCGACTCCTGTCCGCGGGACCGGGACACGCGAGCGGCAGGCCCGGGCCGCGGTCCTGATCTTGGCCGCCCGGCCTCAAGGGTAAGTGCGCGCCTGGGCACCGCGAAGACGGCGAATGCCGCAGCGCGGTCCTGCGAACGGAGCAACGGGCCGCCCTGCGCCGCCGCGCCCCTCCCCCGGTTTCCACGTCCCCAATACACCCCGGGACGCCCCGATTCAAACGGAAACCGGGCGGTAGTGCGGAAAACCGCTTCCGGTGGTGGGTTTGGCGCGCAAATGAGCGGTCGGCTGGACGGGGGTCAGCGGATCCAGTCGTGTTCACGGGTCTGTGCGGCGGTGGAAGGACCGCTGCCTGGCCGCACCGCGCCTAGATCAGGTCCAGCCGATCCAGCCGTGCTCGCAGCGGAACAACCGCTTCCCCGCCGCACCGCGCCTAGATCAGGTCCAGCGGATCCAGCTGCACCCGCACCGGTTCGACCGCTTTCCGGGCGTCCCGGCGGGCCACCGCGTCGCGCACCACCGTCGCCAGGGCGCGGCCGTCCGGGCGGGCCACCCGTACCAGTGCCCGTTCGCGTTCCGCGTTGCCTTCGTCGTCGTAGTCGCCCAGCGGGACCGGGCCCAGCACCTCGCCGCTGTCCGGCAGCGGGAGGTCGTCGAGCACGCTCGCCACCGCGGCCGGGCTTCCCTCGACGCTCGCCATCCGCATCGCGGGCGGGAAACCCAGTTCCCGCCGCTGTTCCAGCTCCTGGCTCGCGTGCCAGCCCGGGTCCCAGCGCACCAGCGCTTGCACCACCGCCAGCCCCGCTTCCGCGCCGACGATCACCCGGCCCCCGCCCGACGCCGGGCGCACCAGCGCGCCGGCGGCCATCCAGCGGCGAAGGGTTTCTTCCGCGGCACGCAGATCCTGGCGTCCGAGCAACGCCCAGCCGTCCAGCAGCAGCGCCGCGCCGTAACCGCCTTCGGCGACCGGCTCCGCGCCCGGCGTGCAGACCACCAGCGCCGGGCGGCCCGGGACGGTCGCCAGGACTTCGGTCGCGCCAGAAGTGCGGACCGGAACCCCGGGGAAAGCCCGGCCCAGTTCTTCGGCGGTGCGCTTCGCGCCGACCACCACGGCCCGCAACCGGACGGAACCACAAGCAGGACAACGGAAAGCGGTCTCCGGGACGCCGCACCACCGGCAGGCGGGCGGGCGCGGAGCACCGTCCGCCGAACCGCCGGGCAATGCCAGCGGACCGGCGCAGCGACGGCAGTGGGCGGGCGTCCGGCATTGGCCGCACGACAATCCGGGAACGTAACCCCGGCGCGGAACCTGGACCAGAGCCGGCAATCCGGCGGCGAAAGCTTGGCGCGCCGCTTCGAACGCGACCGCGGGCAGCCGGGCGACCCGGGCGGCTTCGTCGCGCGCTACGTCGAAGTCCTCGCCGACCGGGGTCACCCGCGGGGCGGCGGCGCGGAGTTCGGCGCGATCGGCCTGGATCTGTTGCGCCCAGCCGGATTCCACCAGCAGCTGCGCCTCGGCGGTCCGGGCGAATCCGCCGACCAGGAACGCTGATTTCGTGGCATGCGCCCGATCCATCAGCACATCCCGCACGTGCGGGTACGGGGCATGCGGATCCAGATGCAGATCGTCGCCGTCGTCCCACACGACGAACAGACCGGGATCGGCGACAGGCGCGAACATCGCCGCGCGAGTGCCGACCACCACGCGAACGGCGCCGCGCAGCACGGAAAGCCAGCGACGGTACCGTTCCGCCGGTCCCAGCCCGGCGATCAGGGCGGCGACGCCCTGCTCCCCCACCAGTTCGATGCACGCCTCGTGCACCCGGGTGAGGTCGCGGTGGTCCGGGACCACCAGGACCGCGCCCCTGCCTTGAGCTGCCGCGGTGGCAGCCGCTTCGGCGAGACGGCGCGGCCAGTCTTCGCCGGGGAGGGCCTGCCAGACCGCGTTCGCTTGACGGGATTCGGCGATCGCTTCCAGGAACGCTTCGCCGCGTTGGTAACGGGACCAGGCGGAGACGTCCGGGGCCTCGGGTTTCGGGGCCGGTTCCGCGGGCGGCTCGCTTTCGGTCTTCGCGTGGCGCGGGGGCAGGGCCAGGCGCAGGACGTCGGAAAGGGTCCCGGCGTAGCGGTCGGCTACCGAGCGGCAGACGGCGTGCAGCGACGGCGGGAGGACGGGTTCGCTCGAGGTGACTCGCTCCAGGTAGGCGAGTTTCCGTTCGTACTCCGTCGTGTCGGTGCGTTCGATGAGGTAGCCGTCGACCAGCTGGCCCGCGAAGCGCACCCGGACCCGGCAGCCGGGGACTGCGGATTCGTGCAGTTTTTCCGGGACCTGGTAGTCGAAGGTGCGGTCCAGGTGGGCCAGCGGGATGTCTACGGCGATCTTCGCGACCGGGAGTTCGGGGGCCGGGGTTTGCTGGCCTTTTCGGGAACGGGCCGGTTTGCGGGCGGGTTTTTTCGCCGGGGTGGCCTTCGGCTCCGGGGCGGAGCGCGGAGGCTCCGGGAGGTCCCATAGGGGGGTGGGTTCGGAGCTGGTCACTTGGAGATCTCTACCAGACTGGTCCGACAGTGCGGCGGGGAGATTCCCCTTCGGGGGGAGGGTGCGGCGGGGCACCCCGAAGCTTGATTGTGCTGACGGTTCGGGGGTGCTTGTCAAGGCGGGAAAGATGCCTTGACAAGCACCCCCGAACCGCAGGGAGGCTTCGTATCGGGGCGCAGGGCGGGGGCTGGGTGCCTCGATAGCAGGTGCATCGGCTGCGGGTGGGGCTGGGTGCTCGATGCGTGGGGGCACCGGCTGCGGTATGGGCGAGGTGGGGAGTTTGCGCCCCAATGTGGCATTGGGTGCGTCAGATGCACCCAATGTGGCGTTCGGTGCGTCCCATGCACCCAATGCCACATTGGGGCGGCATCCCGGCGGCGGTGGGCGTGGGGCGAGCGGGTCGGTCGTGAGGGGAACCCTGAGGGAATCAGAGTCAATGAGGGTGGCACTCACGAACCGCGACCGGGGCCGAAAGCCGTGAAGGGCTCCTTGAGGGAATGGGATTCCCTCAAGGAGCCCTTCACGGACCGAAACGGGTCAGGCGCCGGCGAGTGAGCGCAGGGCGTCGGCGCGGGCGGTGCTTTCCCACGGGAGGTTCAGGTCGGGGCGGCCGAAGTGGCCGTACGCTGCGGTCGGGGCGTAGATCGGGCGCAGCAGGTCCAGGTCGCGGATGATCGCGGCGGGGCGCAGGTCGAAGACCTCGCTGATGGCCGACTGGATCTTGGTCGGGTCGACCGTTTCGGTGCCGAACGTCTCGACGAACAGGCCCACGGGGGCGGCCTTGCCGATCGCGTACGCCACCTGTACCTCGACCCGTCCGGCCAGGCCCGCGGCGACCACGTTCTTCGCCACCCAGCGCATCGCGTACGCGGCCGACCGGTCCACCTTGGACGGGTCCTTGCCGGAGAACGCGCCGCCGCCGTGGCGGGCCATGCCGCCGTAGGTGTCGACGATGATTTTGCGGCCGGTGAGCCCGGCGTCGCCCATCGGGCCGCCGATCACGAAGCGGCCGGTGGGGTTCACCAGGAGGCGGGTGCTGTCGGTGTCGAGGCCCAGTTCGGCCAACTCGGGCTCCACGACGTGCTTGCGCACGTCGACGCCGAGCATCTGCTCCAGGTCGATCCCGTCCGCGTGCTGGGTGGACACCACGACGGTGTCGAGCCGCACCGGCTGTTCGCCCGCGTACTCGATGGTGACCTGGGTCTTGCCGTCCGGGCGCAGGTACGGCAGCACGCCGTCCTTGCGGACCGCGGTCAGCCGGCGCGACAGGCGGTGCGCGAGCGCGATCGGGAGCGGCATCAGCTCGGGCGTGTCCGAGCAGGCGTAGCCGAACATCAGGCCCTGGTCGCCCGCGCCCTGGCGGTTGATCTCGTCCTCGTCCGATTCGACCCGCGACTCGTACGCGGTGTCGACGCCCTGGGCGATGTCCGGGGACTGCGAGCCGATCGCCACGTTCACGCCGCAGGAGTTGCCGTCGAAGCCCTTGGCCGACGAGTCGTAGCCGATGCGCAGGATGACGTCCCGCACGATGGTGGGGATGTCCGCGTAGGCCTCGGTCGTGACCTCGCCCGCGACGTGCACCTGGCCCGTCGTGATCAGGGTCTCGACGGCGACCCGGCTGCGCGGGTCCTTGGTGAGCAGGCCGTCGAGGATCGAGTCGCTGATGGCGTCACAGATCTTGTCGGGGTGGCCTTCCGTCACGGATTCCGACGTGAACAGCCTCTTCGTGGACGCAGACACGACCTCGTCACTTCCCTCGGTCAAGCGATGGCGCCCCACCGGTATTTCAGGCGCTCCTGGCACAGCCCACCCTACCCAGCGGGCCTGTAGCTAGAGTCGACGTTCGATCAACGCTGTTACGGCATCCCACAATGTGGCCGCCAGCCGGGCTTTAGCGCCTTGCGAGATGACCTGCTCGGTGCCGTCCGCGGCGAGCAGCCAGCCCGAATTGTCCTCGGTGCCGAAGGCTTTGCCGTCGCCGACCGCGTTGACCACGAGCAGATCCGCGCCCTTGCGGCGGAGCTTGGCGCGGGCGTGGTCGAGCACACTGCCGTTCTCGTCGCCGGTTTCCGCGGCGAAGCCCACCACGATCTGCCCGGAACGCCGTTCTCGCACCAATTCGGCGAGGATGTCGGCGTTGCGGTCGAGCGTGATGACCGGGTCCGGGCTGTCGTCGGACTTCTTGATCTTGTGGTCGGCCAGCGTCGCGGGCCGGAAATCCGCGACCGCGGCGGCCATCACGACCACATCCGCGTCCGCCGCGGCGGCGTGCACCGCTTTGCGCATTTCCTCCGCGGTGGACACGCGCTGCAGCGTCGCGCCCGCCGGGGACGGCAGTTCGTCGGTGTGCCCGGCGACCAGCGTCACCTCGGCGCCGCGCTGCGCGGCGACCCGGGCGAGTGCGAAGCCCTGTTTGCCGGACGAGCGGTTGCCCAGGAAGCGGACCGGGTCCAGCGGCTCGCGGGTGCCGCCCGCGGAGATCACCACGCGGAGGCCTTCGAGGTCCCGCGGCAGCGCGCGCGGCTCGGCGAGCAGCAGCCGGGCCAGGTCGACGATCTCGGCCGGGTCGGCGAGCCGTCCCTTGCCGGTGTCGACGCCCGTCAACCGGCCCGCCGCGGGTTCGGTGACGACCATGCCGCGCGAGCGCAGCAGCGCCACGTTGTCGCGGGTGGCCGGGTGCTCCCACATCTCGGTGTGCATCGCCGGGAAGAAGGCGACCGGGCACCGGGCGGTGAGCAAGGTGTTGGTGAGGAGGTCGTCGGCGAGCCCGTGCGCGGCCTTGGCCAGCAGGTTCGCGGTCGCCGGGACGACCAGCACGAGGTCGGCCTCTTTGCCGACCCGCACGTGCTGCACCTCGGGCACCTCGGTGAAAACCCCGGTGTGCACCGGGTTCCCGGACAGTGCCTCGAAGGTCGCCGCGCCGACGAAGTTCAGCGCGGCCTCGGTGGGCACGACGCGGACGTCGTGCCCGGATTCGGTGAGGCCCCGCAGGACCTCGCACGCCTTGTAGGCGGCGATGCCGCCGCCCACGCCCAGGACGACCCTGGGCTTGGCGTCATTCACCCTCGGTGTGCTCGAGCAGCCCGCCGTGGATCTCGCGCAGCGCGATCGACAGCGGCTTCTCGCGGGGGCCGGGCTCGACCAGCGGGCCCACGTACTCCAGCAGGCCCTCGCCCAGCTGCGCGTAGTAGTCGTTGATCTGCCGGGCCCGCTTGGCCGAGTAGATCACCAGCGCGTACTTCGAGGAGACCTTCTCGAGCAGGTCGTCGATCGGCGGGTTGGTGATGCCTTCGAGCTCTTCCAGCGTCGCCTGTTGCACAGTCACTCGTGGTGCTCCGTATCGTCACATCGATCGGCGGCAGAATCGCCACCGCCGGTAATCAAGTCTAGCAACCGCCGCGCGGCGACCTCGACGTCGGCGTTCACGACCCGTTCGTCGAACTCCCCGGCCGCGGCCAGTTCGCGTTCCGCCTCGGCCAGCCGGGCGGCCACCGCGGCCTCGGTCTCGGTGCCCCGGCCGGTGAGCCTGCCGACCAGTTCCTCCCAGGACGGCGGCATCAGCATGACCAGCCGCGCCTCCGGCATCGCGGCCCGGACCTGGCGCGCGCCCTGCAGTTCGATCTCCAGCACCGCCGGACGGCCGTCCGCCAGCGCCTTCTCGACCGGCTCGCGCGGCGTCCCGTACCGGTTGCCCGCGAACTCGGCCCATTCCAGCAGCCGGTTCCCGGCCACCATCCGGTCGAATTCGGCGGAATCCACGAAGTGGTAATGGTTTCCGTCGACCTCGCCCGGCCGCGGCGCCCGCGTCGTCACCGAAACGCTGAAGTACAGGTTCGGCTCGAGCCGGCGCAGCTGTCCCACCACACTCGACTTCCCGACGCCGGAAGGGCCGGAGACGACCGTGAGCCGGGGGCGGGAGATGTCCCCCGCCACCGGCTCACTGCCGCGGTCGGCGCCCCGGGTCACCGGGTAGTCCTGACCGACGCCGCTCACTCGCCGCTGAACTCGGCCAGCAGCGCCTTGCGCTGCCGGTCGCCGAGCCCGCGGAGCCTGCGGCTGGGGGCGATCTCCAGTCGTTCCATCGTCTGCTGGGCACGGACCTTGCCGACGCCGGGGAGCGCCTCGAGCAAGGCCGAAACCTTCATCTTGCCGAGGACTTCGTTCTCCTCGGCCTGCTTCAGCACGTCGACCAGAGTGGTACCGCCCCGCTTCAGCCGCTCCTTCAGCTCAGCACGGATGCGGCGGGCGGCGGCGGCCTTCTCCAGCGCCGCAGCACGCTGTTCCTCTGTCAGCTGGGGAAGTGCCACGTTTTCCTCCGGTAGTTCTCACATCTGGGTGGGTGACGCGACGGTACCCACCCCTGAGCAGGGGCCACAATGCGGGGGTGGCTGGTGGAGCGCGATTCCGGGGCCTGCTATTGGCCTTTTCCGCGCAGTCCCGCCAACCGGCCGTTCACCTCTTGGGCCGCACGGCGTAACGCCGCCGTGTCCGGGCCGTGCCGCAGCAGGTCGCGCGAAGACGCCGGGAGCAGGCCAGGGAGGCCCTCCCCGAAGACTGCCCGCAAATCCGCCTCGGTTGCCCCCTGCGCCCCGAAACCGGGCGCGAGCACCGGTCCGTTGAGCCGGCTCAGGTCGACTTCCCCAGGAGCCACAGTGGCCCCTACGACCACGCCGACGTCGCCGTACGGCTCAGCACCTGCGTTGTGGTCCGCCGCAGCGTCTACGACGCTCTGAGCGACCGTACGGCCGTCTTCGAGCCGCGCGCGCTGCAACGCGTCCGCTTCCGGGTTGGACGTGCGCGCGAGCACGAAGAGCCCGTTGCCCGCTTCGCGCGCCGACGCGACAGCCGCGTCGAGCGCGCCGAAGCCGAGGTACGGCGACACCGTGGCCGCGTCGGCGGTGAAAGCCGCCTTTTCGGCCACGTACGCCGCCGTGTAGGCCGCCATGGTCGAGCCGATGTCACCGCGCTTCACGTCCAGCAGGACGAGCGCTCCGGCGTCGTGAGCGACGTCCACGACGCGTTCGAGCACGGCCACTCCGGCGGGCCCGAACGCCTCGAAGAACGCCGACTGCGGCTTCACGATCGCCGCCACCTCGCCCAGCACCTCCGCGGCGCTGAGCGCGAAGCGTTCGAGCCCGCTCGCGTCGAGCGGCAGGCCCCACGCCTCGATCAGGCCCGGATGCGGGTCGATCCCGGCGCACAGCGACCCGCGCGCGGCCACCGCTTCGGCGAGCCGCGCCCCGAATCGCGCGGTCACGACGTCGCCTTCAGCGCCGCCTGGAGGTCCTGCAGGCTGCGCACGCCGATGTCGCCGCGGATAAGCGCTTCGATGCCGTGCACGGCCGCCGCGGCGCCCTGCACCGTGGTGACGCACGGAATGTCGCGCGACACCGCGGCAGTCCGGATTTCGTAACCGTCCACGCGCGGTCCGCTGTTTCCGTACGGCGTGTTGATCACCATGTTGACGTCGCCGGCGAGGATCACGTCGACGATGTTCGGCTCGCCGGTGCCCGGGTCCGGCTCGGAGTGCTTGCGCACCACCGAACAGGCAACCCCGTTGCGCCGCAACACTTCCGCGGTGCCGGAGGTGGCGAGGATCTCGAAGCCGAGATCAGCGAGCCGCTTCACCGGGAAGACCAGCGAACGCTTGTCGCGGTTGGCGACGGAGACGAATACCCGGCCCGAGGTGGGCAGCGATCCGTAGGCGCCGCTTTGCGATTTCGCGAATGCTTTCCCGAAGGAGGTGTCGACGCCCATGACTTCGCCGGTGGATTTCATTTCCGGGCCGAGCAGGGAGTCGACGCCGTGTCCTTCCGGCGTGCGGAACCGGTGGAAGGGCAGCACGGCTTCCTTGACCGCGACCGGGGAATCGGCGGGCATCCGGCCGCCGTCGCCCTCGGCGGGCAGGACTCCGGAGGCGCGCAGGTCCTTGATCGTCGAGCCGGTCATCACCAGCGCCGCGGCCTTCGCCAGCGGGACGGCGGTGGCCTTGGAGACGAACGGGACGGTGCGCGAGGCGCGCGGGTTCGCTTCCAGGACGTAGAGCACGTCGTCCTTGAGCGCGTACTGCACGTTGAGCAGGCCGCGGACGCCGACGCCGCGCGCGATGGCCTCGGTGGAGCGGCGGACCGCGTCGAGGTCCTGCGCGCCGAGGGTGATCGGCGGCAGGGCGCAGGAGGAGTCGCCGGAGTGGATCCCGGCTTCCTCGATGTGCTCCATGACGCCGCCGAGGTAGAGGTCCTCGCCGTCGAACAGCGCGTCGACGTCGATCTCGATCGCGTCGTCGAGGAACCGGTCGACCAGCACCGGGTGCTCCGGGGTGACCTCGGTCGCCCGGCGGATGTAGCCGGCCAGGGACTCCTCGTCGTAGACGATCTCCATGCCGCGCCCGCCCAGCACGTAGGACGGGCGGACCAGGACCGGGTAGCCGATCTCGTCGGCGATCCGCTTCGCGCCCTCGAACGAGGTCGCCGTCCCGTACTTCGGCGCGGGCAGCCCGGCGGCGGTGAGGACCTCGCCGAACGCGCCGCGGTCCTCGGCCAGGTCGATCGCCTCCGGCGGCGTCCCGACCACCGGCACCCCGGCGTCGGCGAGGCGCTGCGCGAGCCCGAGCGGGGTCTGCCCGCCCAGCTGCACGATCACGCCGGCGACCGTGCCGGACTGCTGCTCGGCGTGCACGACCTCCAGCACGTCCTCGAACGACAGCGGCTCGAAGTACAGCCGGTCGCTGGTGTCGTAGTCGGTGGACACGGTTTCGGGGTTGCAGTTGACCATCACGGCCTCGAACCCGGCCTCGCGCAACGCGATCGCCGCGTGCACGCAGGAGTAGTCGAACTCGATGCCCTGCCCGATCCGGTTCGGCCCGGAGCCGAGGATCAGCACCTTCGGCTTGTCCGACTGCACCGCGACCTCGGAGGTGGCGGCGGGGTCGGTCTCGTAGGCCGAGTAGTGGTACGGGGTCTTCGCCGCGAACTCCGCCGCGCAGGTGTCGACCGTCTTGAACACCGGCCGCACCCCCAGCCGGTGCCGCAGCGCCCGCACGCCGTCCTCGCCCGCCAGCTCCGGCCGCAGCGCGGCGATCTGGCGGTCGGACAGGCCGGTGCGCTTCGCCCGCCGCAGCAGGTCGCCGTCCAGCACCGGTGCGTCGCGGACCTCAGCGCCGACCTCGCCGATGAGGGCGATCTGGTCGATGAACCACGGGTCGATCCCCGACGCCTCGTGCACCTGCTCGACGGTCGCGCCGAGGCGAAGCGCCAGCTCCACCTCGTAGAGACGGCCTTCGTGCGGGGTGCGCAGCGAGTCCAGCGTGGACTCCACCGTCGCGCCCTCGGGGTCGGGCTGGGTCCAGAACCCGGTCGCCTTCGTCTCGATCGACCGCATCGCCTTCCCGAGGGCTTCGGGGAAGCTGCGGCCGAACGACATCGCCTCGCCGACCGACTTCATGGTCGTGGTCAGCGTCGGGTCCGCGCCGGGGAACTTCTCGAACGCGAACCGCGGGACCTTCACCACCACGTAGTCCAGCGCGGGCTCGAACGACGCCGGGGTCTCGCCGGTGATGTCGTTGCGGATCTCGTCGAGGGTGTAGCCGATCGCCAGCTTCGCCGCGATCTTCGCGATCGGGAAACCCGTCGCCTTCGACGCCAGCGCGGACGAACGCGACACGCGCGGGTTCATCTCGATCACGACCATCCGGCCGTCGTCCGGGTTGAACGCGAACTGGATGTTGCAGCCGCCGGTGTCCACGCCGACCTCGCGCAGCACCGCGATCCCGACGTCCCGCATCACCTGGTACTCGCGGTCGGTCAGCGTCATCGTCGGCGCGACGGTGACCGAGTCGCCGGTGTGCACGCCCATCGCGTCCACGTTCTCGATCGAGCACACGACCACCACGTTGTCGTGCTTGTCGCGCATCAGCTCGAGCTCGTACTCCTTCCAGCCGAGCACGCTCTCCTCGATCAGCACCTCGGTCACCGGGGACTCCGTGAGCCCGGTCGACGCCAGCCGCTCCAGGTCTTCGGGCGTGTGCGCCATGCCCGAGCCGAGGCCGCCCATCGTGAACGACGGCCGGATGACCACCGGCAGCCCGAGTTCCTCGACCGTGGAACGAACCTCGTCCATGTCGTGGCACACCCGGCTGCGCGGCACGTCCGCGCCGACCGTGCGCACGATGTCCTTGAACTTCTGCCGGTCCTCGCCCCGCTGGATCGCGTCGATGTCCGCGCCGATCAGCTCCACGCCGTACTTCTCCAGCACGCCGCGCTCGTGCAGGGCGACCGCGCAGTTCAGCGCGGTCTGCCCGCCCAGCGTCGCCAGCAGCGCGTCCGGGCGCTCCGCCGCGATGACCTTCTCCACGAAGTCCGGCGTCACCGGCTCGATGTAGGTCGCGTCCGCGAACTCCGGGTCCGTCATGATCGTCGCCGGGTTCGAGTTCACCAGCGACACCCGCAGGCCCTCGGCCCGCAGCACCCGGCAGGCCTGCGTGCCCGAGTAGTCGAACTCGGCCGCCTGCCCGATCACGATCGGCCCGGAGCCGATCACCAGCACGTGCTGGATGTCCGTCCTCTTCGGCATCAGGCCTTCTTCTCCATCAACTCAACGAATTCATCGAACAGGGGCGCGGCGTCGTGCGGGCCCGCGGCCGCTTCGGGGTGGTACTGCACGGAAAACGCGGGCACGTCGAACGCGCGCACGCCCTCGACCGTGTCGTCGTTCGGGCAGTAGTGGCTGATCTGCGCGGCCCCGTAAGGGGAATCGAACCGCTGGCCCGGTTCGCCTTCGAGGGCGAAACCGTGGTTCTGCGCGGTGATCGCGACCCGCCCGGTCGCCACGTCGATCACCGGGATGTTGATCCCCCGGTGCCCGTAGCGCATCTTGTAGGTGCCCAATCCCAAGGCGCGGCCCAGGATCTGGTTGCCGAAGCAGATCCCGAACAGCGGAATCCGCTGCTCCAGAACGGTTTTCGTCAACGCCGTCGCGTGCGCGGTCGTCGCCGGGTCGCCCGGGCCGTTGGACAGGAACACCCCGTCCGGCTCCAGCGCCAGCAGTTCCTCCGCGCTCGTGCTCGAGGGCAGCACGTGCACCTCGATGCCCCGCTGCGTCATCAGCCGCGGCGTGTTCGACTTGATCCCCAAGTCCAGTGCCGCGACCCGGAACCGCTTCTCCCCTTGCGCCGCAACGACGTACGGCTGGTCCGTGGAGACCTCGCCCGCGAGGTCCGCGCCCTTCATCTGCGGGCTCGCCAGCACCTCCGCGACCATCTGCTCGTCGCTGCCCAGCGCGTCGCCCGAGAACACGCCCGCGCGCATCGCGCCCTGCTCGCGCAGATGCCGCGTCAGGGTGCGGGTGTCCACTTCGGAAATCCCGACCACGCCCTGGCGCACCAGTTCCTCGTCCAGCGACCGCTTCGAGCGCCAGTTCGACGGCGTGCGCGCGGGATCCCGCACCACGTAACCGGAAACCCAGATCCGGGCCGATTCGTCGTCCTCGTCGTTCCAGCCGGTGTTGCCGATCTGCGGCGCGGTCTGCACCACGATCTGCCGGTGGTAGGACGGATCGGTCAGCGTTTCCTGGTAGCCCGTCATGCCGGTGCAGAACACCGCCTCGCCCAGGGTCCGCCCGCGCGCGCCGTATGCCGCGCCGCGGAACACCCGGCCGTCTTCGAGAACCAGGGCGGCGGGGCCGCGAGTGCCGGTGCTCACTGGGCACCTCCCTTGATGTCGTGATCGGAAAGTTCGTTGATCCACAATGGATAGTCGTCGAGATCGTCGCCGCGGAACCCGGTGTCCAGCGCGACGTCGCCGAGCTGCCAGGTGATCACCAGCAGCACGTCGGTGCCGGTGACCTTCCCGGCGAGCCGGGAGTCGCGGCGGATCCCGGTGATCGAGGCGCGCGGGATCCAGAAGTCCGGGAGCCCGCCGCGTTCCACGGCCACCCCGTCCGGGTGCAGCCGCCAGACCGCGCCGGACCGCGGGCCCGCGCCGCGCGTGACGATGCGGTCCTGCCAGTTGCCCGCGGTCGTGGTGCCCACGTACACGCCCGTCGATTCGAGCTGGAATTCGCCGGGGTCGGCCGGGATTTCCGGGAACGGGGCGATCCGCGCGCTCTGCGAACGCGCCTTGCGCCGCCAGCCCATCCACATGCCCCACAGGCACAGCAGGAAGAACGCGACGATCCCCAGCGTCAGCAGCAGCCGCTCCATCAGCAGATCTTCCCCTCGCGCGCGGTGATCCGCCCGCGCAGCAGGGTCGCCGTCACCACGCCGGGCAACCGCATTCCCTCGTACGGGGTGTTGGCCGCGATGCTGGCCAGTTCGGCCCCGCGCACGGTCCATTCGGCGTCCGGGTCGACCAGCGTCAGGTTCGCCGGTTCGCCCGCTTCGATCGGACGGCCGTGCCCGGACAGGTTCCCGATCTCCGCGGGCCGCTCGCTCATCACCCGGGCGACGCCGCGCCAGTCGAGCAGGCCGGTCTTGACCATCGTCTCGACGACCACCGACAGCGCGGTCTGCAGGCCGAGCATGCCGGGCCGGGCCGCGGCCCACTCGGTGTCCTTGTCCTGCACCGCGTGCGGCGCGTGGTCGGTGGCGACGCAGTCCACGACGCCCTCGGCCAGCGCGGCGCGCAGCTTCTCCGCGTCGCCGCCGGTGCGCAGCGGCGGGTTGACCTTGTTGACCGGGTCGTAGGTCTCCAGCCGGTCGTCGGTCAGCAGCAGGTGGTGCGGCGTGACCTCGGCCGACACCTTCGTGCCGCGTTCCTTCGCCCAGCGCAGGACGTCGACCGTGCCCGCGGTGGAGACGTGGCAGACGTGCAGCCGTGCGTTCGCGTGCAGCGCCAGCAGGCAGTCGCGCGCGACGATCGATTCCTCCGCCGACGCCGGCCAGCCCGCGTAGCCCAGCCGCGACGCCTGCTCGCCCTCGTGCGCCTGCGCGCCGACGGTGAGCCGCGGTTCTTCGGCGTGCTGGGCGATCACCGCGTCGAGCGCGGTCGAGTACTCCAGCGCACGGCGCATCAGCAGCGGGTCCGCGACGCACACGCCGTCGTCGGAGAAGACCCGCACGGCCGCGGTGCCCTTGGCCATCGTGCCCAGTTCGGCGAGCTTCTCGCCCTTGAGCCCGACGGTGACCGCGCCGACCGGGTGGACGTCGACCAGGCCGACCTCCTGCCCGCGCCGCCACACGTGGTCGGTGACGAGCGCGTTGTCGGCGACCGGATCGGTGTTGGCCATGGCGAACACGGCGGTGTAGCCGCCGAGCGCGGCCGCGGCGGATCCGCTGTCGATGGTCTCGGTGTCTTCGCGGCCCGGCTCGCGCAGGTGCGTGTGCAGGTCGACGAACCCGGGCAGCAGGATCTGGCCCTCGGCGTCGAGCACCTCGGCGCCCTCGGGAACGTCCACCTCGCCGATCGCGGCGATCACACCGTCCTCGACCAGGACGTCCACCGGCTCGCCCTCGCCGTACGGGCGGGCACCCTTGATCACGATGCTCACGCGGCAGCTCCTTCACTGGCCAGCAGGTGGTAGAGGACCGCCATGCGCACGTGGACGCCGTTGCGGACCTGTTCGGTAATGGCTGAGGAGGGGGAATCCGCGACCGCGGAGGCGATCTCCATGCCGCGCAGCATCGGGCCGGGGTGCAGCACGACGGCGTGGTCCGGCAGCAGCGCCTGGCGCCGCTCGGAGAGCCCGTAGGAGATCGAATACTCGCGCGCGGAGGGGAAGAACCCGCCGTGCATGCGTTCCGCTTGGACGCGCAGCATCATCACCGCGTCGACCGAGGGCAGCTCGGCGTCGAGGTCGTGCGACACGGTGACCGGCAGCTTTTCGACGCCGACCGGCAGCAGCGTCGGCGGCGCGACGAGCACCACCTCCGCGCCGAGGGTGCTGAGCAGGTGGATGTTCGAGCGCGCGACCCGGCTGTGCAGGACATCTCCGACGATCGCGATCCGCCGGTCCTTCAGGGAACCGAGACGTTCGCGCAGCGTCGCCGCGTCCAGCAGCGCCTGGGTGGGGTGCTCGTGCATGCCGTCGCCCGCGTTGACCACCGCGGTGCCCGGACCGGCGAGCCAGCCCGACAGCCGGTGCGCGGCCCCCGAGGCGGGGTGCCGGATGATCACGCAGTCGGCGCCCGCGGCGGCCAGCGTGAGCGCGGTGTCCCGCAGCGATTCGCCCTTGTTCACCGAGGAACTGGACGCCGAGACGTTGATCACGTCCGCGCTCATCCACTTCCCGGCGATCTCGAACGACACCCGGGTGCGCGTCGAGTTTTCGTAGAACAGCGTGATCACGGTGCGGCCGCGCAGCGTCGGCAGCTTCTTGACCTCGCGGCCGAGCAGCGTGTGCTTCAGCTCGTCGGCGGTGTCGAGCACGGCGGTCGCGGTGTCCGCGTCGAGCCCGTCGGTGGCGAGCAGGTGCTTCACCGGGTTTCTCCTTCCGGCGCGCGCAGCAGCACCGCGTCCCGGCCGTCGGTTTCGGACAGCAGCACGGAGACGCCTTCGGCGCGCGCGGTGGGCACGTTCTTGCCGACGTAGTCGGCGCGGATCGGCAGCTCGCGGTGGCCGCGGTCGACGAGCACGGCGAGCTGGACGGCACGCGGGCGGCCGTGGTCGCGCAGGGCGTCGAGGGCGGCGCGGATGGTGCGGCCGGAGAACAGGACGTCGTCGACGAGGATGACGACCCGGTTGTCGATCCCGCCCGGCGGCAGCTGCGTCTGCTCGAGCGCGCGCGGCGGACGGCGGCGGAGATCGTCGCGGTAGAGGGTGACGTCGAGGGCGCCGTGCGGCGGCTCGGCCCCGGCGAACTCGCCGATCTTCCCGGCGAGGCGCGCGGCGAGCGGAGTGCCGCGGGTGGGGATGCCGAGCAGCACCGGGTACTGCTCCGGCGGACCGGCTCCGAGAGCGGTCTTCTCGATGACCTGGTGGGCCATCCTCGCGATCGTGCGCGCGACATCGCCGGCAGAAAGCAGCTCGCGCTCTCCCGCCGGCTCCGCCGCGCCACGCGGACGTGACGACAAGGCGGACCTCCTTCCCCGCCTCTCTGGACGGGTCCTTAAAGGACGTCGGCAACCGGCTGCTGCCGGAAACCGCACCGACAGTAGCAGGACCGGTCAATCAGTCTTCCGGGTGGTACGCGCACGGCCGCCACCTGCGCGGACCGACCTTCTGCTTGACCTGGTGACAACTATGCGTAACCATTACTCTGAGTATTCGACTCGAGGAGTCCCCGGCTCCGGTCCTCCCGGCCGGGCAGGGGCGATGAAACGGAGAACCACCAGATGGGCGATTACGCCAAGGCGCTCGGGGCCAAGCTCCGCGGGATCCGCCAGCAGCAAGGCCTGTCCCTGCACGGGGTCGAGCAGAAGTCCGGCGGACGCTGGAAGGCCGTCGTGGTCGGCTCGTACGAGCGCGGCGACCGGGCGGTCACCGTCCAGAAGCTGGCCGAGCTGGCGGACTTCTACGGCGTGCCGGTGGTCGAACTGCTGCCGGAGGGCCGGGTCCCCTCGGGAGCCGAGCCCGCCACGAAGATCGTGATCAACCTGGAGCGGCTCCAGCAGCTCCCCGCGGAGAAGGTCGGCCCGCTCGCCCGGTACGCGGCGACGATCCAGAGCCAGCGCGGCGACTACAACGGCAAGGTGCTCTCCATCCGCACCGAGGACCTGCGCTCGCTCGCCATCATCTACGACATGACCCCCGGCGAGCTGACCGAGCAGCTCATCGACTGGGGCGTCCTCCCGCCGGAAGCCCGCCCGTCCAAAGAGGACTGAGCACTGATGGCGGCAACGGCCGTGCACGACGCGGCGGGCTTCCCGCACCCGGGGAACCGGGAACGCCCGCCGCGCTTCGGGTGAGGCTCCGACCGCCGCGGTTCCGCGCTGCCCGGCCTCGCCTCGGGCGATCCGGGGTGCCCGCGACCGTTGACCTGCTGTGTTCCACTCTTCGGCGAACGCCGTAATTGCCCACGTTTTCCGTGTTGCGAACCCGGATTCCGGCGCATTTCCGCTTCGCACCGTAGCGCCGCCCAGGGCTTTTCCTCGCGGCCGCTTCCCTGCTCCGAGCTTCGGACGCCCGAGCGGATTCCCTTGCCTGGCTTGCGGTTTCGCGCCGATCGCTTGCCCGCCGCCGCGAGCCTGAATCGCCGAGACCAAGCAGTGCGGTAATTCCGCGCTGAGCATTTCCCCCGCTCGCGACCGGTTTCCGCCCCGGGCACGCTCTCCCGGCATCGGCAGCTGTCCGGTCCCGCTGCTTTCCCGCACGCGACATTCCTGCTCCGGGCAGCGGTTTCTCTCCCCCGGCCTGGAAACCGTTGCCCCGTCGCGGTTTCCCCGGCAGCATGCCGCGTCACCGCTCCGGCGGGTTGCTCACTCACCGCAGCGAATCCGGAAGGCCGCCGCCCCGGCTCGCCGCGCGCCCGCCCGGATTCTGCTGCCGCGAAGGGCGCCCGCCGACCGGTTCTGATTCCGCTCGGTGATCAATTTTCTCCCGGACGCCCCTCGCGCCGGCCGCCGCGGTCCGGCGGTGACCCGATCAGGCAGCGGCCAATCAGGTGGCCGCTTTCCCCCAGCCGGGTTACCTCCGACTACCGAGCCGCGAGGGCTACAGGACCGCGCGCAGCCGGTCGGCGATCGTGCCGATGCGGCCGAGGACGCCGTTGATGAACCGCGGCGAGTCGTCCGTCGAAAGTTCCTTCGCGAGGCCGACCGCTTCGTCGATCGCGACCGCGTCGGGGACGTCGCCCGACCACAGCATCTCGTACACGCCGACGCGCAGGACCGCCAAGTCCACCGGCGGCATCCGCTCGAGGGTCCAGCCCTGCGAGTGCTCCGCGAGAAGTTCGTCGATCCGCTCGCGGTGGGCCGTGACGCCCTCCACGACGGTGATCGTGTAGTCCGCGACCGGGTCGACCTCGACCGCGCCGACCCGGTCGGCCAGCAGCGTGACCGCGTCGGCGGACCGCTGGGCGGCCTCGTACAGCATCTCGACCGCGCGCCGGCGCGCCTGCCGCCTGCTGATCGCGCCGCCGCGGTTCGGGTGCGGGGGAAGCTTGTCCGCCATCAGCTGGAGACGCGGCCGAGGTAACGGCCGTCGCGGGTGTCGACCTTGATCTTCTCGCCGGTCGTGAGGAACAGCGGGACCTGGATCTCCGCGCCGGTCTCGAGCGTCGCCGGCTTGGTGCCGCCGGTGGAGCGGTCGCCCTGCAGGCCCGGGTCGGTGTGCTGGACGACCAGCTCGACCGAGGTCGGCAGCTCGACGTACAGCGGCTCGCTCTCGTGCACCGCGACCTGGACCTCGGTGTTCTCGAGCATGTAGTTCGCGTTGTCGCCGACGGTCTCGGCGGGCACGGTGATCTGGTCGTAGGTGTCGCCGTCCATGAAGACGAAGTCCGCGCCGTCCTTGTACAGGTACGTCATGTTCCGGCGGTCCACCGTGGCCGTCTCGACCTTCGTGCCCGCGTTGAAGGTCTTGTCGACGACCTTGCCGGTCAGCACGTGCTTGAGCGTGGTGCGCACGAACGCACCGCCCTTGCCCGGCTTGACGTGCTGGAACGCGGTGACGCTCCACAGCTGGCCGTCCAGCTTGAGGACGAGTCCGTTCTTCAGGTCGTTGGTGGTGGCCACGAGTCTTCAGGTCTCCTGTGTTCGATCTCTTCGGCCGCGGCCGTCAGACGGCCACGAGGTCCTTGGTGCTCAGGGTGAGGAGTTCGGGTCCGGAGTCCCGCACGACGAGCGTGTCCTCGATGCGCACGCCACCGCGCCCCGCGAGGTACACGCCGGGCTCGACGGTGACCGCCATACCGGCGGACAGTGTACCGACGCCCGCCGCGGCGAGACTCGGTGCCTCATGCACTTCCAGCCCGACGCCGTGCCCGAGACCGTGCGCGAACTGCTCTCCGTACCCCGCGTCGGCGATCACCGAGCGGGCCGCGGCGTCCACTTCGGACACCACAGCGCCGGGCCGGACCGCCTCGCAGCCCGCCGCCTGCGCGCGGTGCACCAGGTCGTAGATCTCGCGCTGCCAGTCCGCGGGTTCGCCGATGACGACCATGCGGGTCATGTCCGAGTGGTAGCCGTCGACGGTGGCGCCGAAGTCGAATTTCACGAAGTCGCCGCGGCTCAGTTCGGCCCCGGTCGGGCGGTGGTGCGGAATCGCCGAGTTCGGCCCGGCGGCGACGATGGATTCGAAGGAGATCCCGGACGAACCGTGCTCCAGCATCCGGTTCTCCAGGTCGCGGGCCACTTCCAGCTCGGTCCGGCCCGGCCGCACTCCCCCGGCCTCGATCAGGGCGGCGAGCGCGCGGTCGGCGGCGGCGCACGCGGCGCGCAGGGCGGCGACCTCGACCTCGTCCTTGACCACCCGCAACTGCTCGACCAGGCCCGGCGTGCGGACCAGTTCGACCCGGTCGAAGCGCACCTTGAGGTTCTCGTGCTCCTCGACGCTCACGTGCTGGCTCTCGAACCCGGTCCGGCCGTAGCCCTGCTCCGCGGCGTGCACCGCGAGCGCGCGGGCGCTGGCGCGGTCGAGCACGCGCTCCAGGTCGGGCACCTCCGACTCCGACTGGGTCGTGTAGCGCCCGTCGGTGCAGAACAGGGTCTTCGCGTCGCCTGCCGCGTGCAGCAGCAGCGCGGCGTTCGACCCGGTGAACCCGGTCAGGTAGCGGATGTTGAGCAGATCGGTGACCAGCAGCGCGTCGACCCCGTTCTCGTGGAGCAGGGCGGCGAGCGCGGCGCGGCGGCGAGCGTGGATTTCCGGCACGCGACCAGCTTAACCAGCGGCTTCCGGACCCTGTTCGGGCACGGTTTCAGCGCGGTTGCGGCACGGTTCCGGCGCGGCGGGGAGGACGGCCTACTGGCGGTTAACTTCGGCGCGCCTACACTCCGTCCATGCTGGGTGCCTGGTTGACGCGCGGGCTGGTCATGGCGGTCGTGCACGCCGCCGCGATGACGCTGCTCGCCAAGTGGTCCGTGTTCCACCCGACCGGCCAGACGCTGTTCACGTCGCTCGCCATCGCCGTGCTGGTCGGCGTGGCGGCGCTGTGGAGCGCGATCGACGGCTGGCGCGGCCTGCGCGACAGAGGGCGCGCGTGGTTCATCGCCTCCCTGGTCGCGGGCGTGTGCTCGGGCATCCTGTACGTGATCGGGCGGGCGATTTTCGTCGACCAGACCGGGGTTTCCGAACTGGGGGCCGCGCTCACCGGCGGGGCGGCGTTCTCCGCGCTGCTGGTGCTGGTGCCCGCCGGGCTGGGATTGTTCGTCGGCGGCCGGATCCGGCGTCCGGCCGAGGACGCCGATGCCGACTCCGAGCCGGAGCCCGACGACGAGGACGAAGACGGCACCGGCAGCCGTTCCGGCGAACTCGAACTCCCGCCGAGCCCGACCTCGCGGGAGGAGAAGCCTCCGGCCGAGAAGCCGAAGCCGTCTCCGGTCAGCCGCCAAGCGGCAAACCGTGCGCGGCGCCGTCCCACTGTTGCGGGTCGATCTCCTGCACCCCGGAACCGTTGAGCGACACGATCGTCGTGTCCGGCAGGCCGTAAAGCTGCCCGTCGAGCACCATGCCGTAGCCGCGGCCGTACGCGTGCACGACGGTCGCCCCCGAACGCAGGCGGGTTTTCACCGGCACCTCCGGCACCTGCGGCAACGGCCGGTTCACCAGTTCCCCGGCGAGCACCTCGGCGACTGAACGCCGGTCGATCCGGATCCGCTCGCCGCGGCGGTAGAGGTCGATCATGCGGTCCGGCGAGGGCATCGCGACGCCGTCGAAGGTCGCCGTGCTGCGCGCCGGGGTCGAGCAGCCGCCCGCGCCTTTCACGTCGAGCCCGAAGTGCTTCAGCCCGGTCGGCGCGCCCGACGGACCGATCTCGGTGGCGCGCACGACGTCCAGCGAAACCAGGTCGCACGGGTCGCTGACCGACGTCGGCGCGTGCCCGTCCGGACGGCGGACGAGACCGGGGCCTTCCTTCCACGCGCCCGGGATCACGACCGGTTTGTACGGCTGCATCGTGAAATCGCGGTCCCAGAAGGTGATCGTGGTGCCGTCCGCGGTTTCGTGCGCGATGGCGAAGGCGTCGAGCGCGCCGACCCACTCCAGGTCGACGCTGAACGCGTCGACCACCGAACGGGTCCGCGGCGCGGCGGTGGTCGCGGTGGGCTCGAAACCCTTCTCCCCCAAGGCTTCCACGCCCTCGCGGAACGCCGGGTCGTGCGCCCGGATCACGAACTGGCCCGCCCCGTTCCACCCCGCCGCGCGACCGGTGGTGTCGGTGAACATCAGGTAGTACCAGCCGTCGAGGAAGACCACCGAGGGCTGGCCGGCGCCGTAGACGTTGGCGCGGTGGACGTCGTGGGACGCGCCGAGAATCGGTTTGCCGCCGTTCGAACGGGTCCAGTGGATGCCGTCCGGGCTGGTGGCCATGCCGATCGCGTTGCCGAGCGCGTGGTCGCCCGCCGCGCCGGTGTAGTACATGAAGTAGGTGCCGCCGACCCGCAGCACGGACGGATCGCAGGTGTGCATGCCGTCGAAGTTGCCGGGCGCGCCGGACAGGACCGCCGCGGGCGCGCCGCCGCCCGGCCCGGTGAAGGGTCCGTCGGCCGAGGGACCTTCGGCGTAGAGGATGTCGTCCCCCGGCGGCGGGGCGCTGCTGTACTGGCTGCACCACCAGATCCGGGTGCGGCCGTTCTCGACCATCACGGTGGGGCCGTAGTTGTAGGACGCGTCCGCGGCCCCGGCCGCCACGACGCCGCCGCTCTGCCTGCTGGCCCCCGCGGCGAGCGCGACGTCCGCCGCCCGAGGCGGATCCTTCGGCGTTTGCGGCGCCCCGCCCGCGATGCCGCCGTGCCCGGTGCCCTCGGCCTGCGGCTGCGCCAACGTCTGACTGCACCCGGAAACGAGGGATCCGGCGATCAGCAGCGAGAGCAGCTGACGCACGGGTCGCCGACCCCCACGACGAAACGGGTGCATGATCGCCGAGTGTAGCGACAGCGGCACCGGATGGGTGAACCACGTCGCGCATCCGCCGGTCAGACGGCGGGTTTACCGGGGGCTTGCTTTTCGGCTGGTGCGCGGTGGTCTTTCGCCCGCTGGCCTGGGGGTGGCTGCCTGGCGTCGGGCGGGGCATGGCTGTCCGCGCTAGGTCCGGGGGTTGTTGCGTCGCGGGGTCTTTGAAAGCCCGCCCTGCCGCCTGAACCGCCCCGCAGCGAAGTCGGGACGAGCGCGCGGCAATCCAGCACAACGCGAACCCGCAACCGTCCGCCTCAACGCCAGCGATCACGCCGGTCGCGATGCACGAAAGCCCGCCGTGCGCCCGAAACCACCTCGTCACAGCTCCCGCCGCGAGATCGGGACGTGTCGCAATCCAGCTCAATGCGAGCCCTTGGCTACCCGCCCCAAAACCAGCGATCCCGCCGGTTGCGGCGGTTCCGCGGGGAAGTCAGGACGCGTGCGCGGCAATCCAGCAACGCAAGCCCGTGACCATCCGCCCCAAACCAGCGATCACGCCGGTCCCGAAGCTCCCGAGGCGAGGTCAGGACGCGTGCGCGGCAATCCAGCGCAACGCGAGCCCGTGACCATCCGCCCCAAACCAGCGATCACGCCGGTCCCGAAGCTCCCGCCGCGAAGTCAGGACGCGTGCGCGGCAATCCAGCGCAACGCGAGCCCGTAACCGTCCACGCCGAGGCCGACGATCACCCCGGTCGCGATGTCGGAAAGCACGCTGTGGTGCCGGAATTCCTCGCGCTTGTGCACGTTGCTGATGTGCAGTTCGATCAGCGGCGCGGTGAGCTGGGCGGCGGCGTCGCGGACGGCGATCGAGTAGTGGGTCCACGCGCCCGCGTTCAGCACGACCGGCGCGCCCGCGTCGGCGGCCTCGTGCAGCCAGCCGACCAGCTCGCCCTCGTGGTCGGTCTGGCGCACCTCGACATCGAGGCCCAGTTCCTGGCCGGTCGAGACGCACAGTTGCGCGAGGTCGTCATGAGTGGTGGAGCCGTAGACGTCCGGCTCGCGTTTGCCGAGGCGGCCCAGGTTGGGGCCGTTGAACACGAACGTCTTCACAGCAGCACGCTCCCGCCGTTTCCGGAGGGCTCGGCCGCGATCGCCGAGTACGCGGCGGCGAGCAGCGACGGGTCGGGGCCTTCCAGCCTCCCGGGTTTGGCCAGCCCGTCGAGGACGACGAAGCGCAGCACGCCGGAGCGGGTTTTCTTGTCGCCCTTCATGGTTTCCAGCAGCTGCGACAGCGCGTCCGGGTCGTACGCGGTGGGCAGGCCGATCAGTTTGAGCACCGAGGCGTGGCGGTCGGCGGTGGCGTCGTCGAGGCGTCCGGCGAGGCGGGCCAGTTCCGCCGCGAACACCAGGCCGACGCTGACCGCCGCGCCGTGGCGCCAGCGGTAGCGCTCGCGGCGCTCGATGGCGTGGCCGAGGGTGTGGCCGTAGTTGAGGATTTCGCGCAGGTCGGACTCGCGCAGGTCGGCCGCGACGACGTCGGCCTTCACCTGGATCGAGCGGCGGACGAGTTCGGCGAGCACGTCGCCGGTCGGGTCGAGCGCCTGCTCCGGGTCGGCCTCGATCAGTTCGAGGATGCGCGGGTCGGCGATGAAACCGGTCTTGACGATCTCGGCCATCCCGGCGACGAGTTCGTTGCGCGGCAAGGATTCCAGCGTCGCGAGGTCGACCAGGACGGCGGAGGGCTCGTGGAAGACGCCGACGAGGTTCTTGCCCGCTTCGGTGTTGATCCCGGTCTTCCCGCCGACCGCCGCGTCGACCATGCCGAGCAGCGTCGTCGGCACGTTCACCAGCCGGACGCCGCGCATCCAGGTGCCCGCGACGAACCCGGCGAGGTCGGTGACCGCCCCGCCGCCGAGCGCGACGACCACGCCGCGCCGGTCCAGCCCGATCCGGCCGAGCACCTCCCAGCAGAAACTGGCGACCGAGAAGGCCTTGCCGTCCTCCGCGTCGGGAATCTCGACGCGGTGCGCGTCAAGCCCGGCCGCGGCCAGCTCGTCGCGAACGGCCTCGGCGGTGGCGGTGAGCGTCGGCGGGTGGATCAGCGCGACCTTCGACGCGTCGGCGAGCTGCTCGGTGAGTTCGCCGAGCAGGCCGCGCCCCACGAGCACGTCGTACGGCTGCGCGGTGGCGACCCGGATCCGGACGGGCGGGGTGGCGGACACGGTTCTCCTCACTGCTCCCGGACCGGGAGGTCCTGGGCGGGGTGGTGACTCAACGGCATCGGCTGGGTGCGGCCGAGGCTGGTACGGACGGGGTGGCTGGCGGTGGGGTGCTGGTTCGCGCCGGGGTGTTGGTTCGCGCCGGGGACGGCCGAGCCCAGCAGATCCGGCGAACCGGTCGGCACGACTCGGCCCGCCGCACGCGGTTCGGCGTGGCTGACCGGCCAAGGCGCTCCCGCTGGCCGGTCTCCGACAACGCGGCTCGGCGCGGCCGATCGGGCAGCCGCGCTCGGACCTCGCTGACCGATTCTCCGGCAGGGCCATCGAACCGGCCAGCCGGTTCGGCTCGACTCGGCGGGCCGCGGTTGGCTCGGCGCGGCCAGCGGACTCGGCCAACCGATCCAGCGCGACCCGGCGGACCGCACTTGGCTCGGCGCAGCCAGCAGGGCGGGGCTGGTCTGGCTCCACTGGCCGATCTCCGGCAGTGCCAGCGGATCCGGCCAACCGGTCCCGCGCGACCCGGCGGGCCGCGGTTGGCTCGGCGCGGTCAGCCAGGCGGGGCCGGGCTGGCTCCGCTGGCTGGGTCCGGGCCGGTGGCGGGTCACTGTTCGCGGACCCGATCGGGTTCGAGGGCGGCGACGGCGGCCGCGACGACCTCTTCTGGCGTGCGTTTGTCGGTCTCGATCTCGACGGTCGCCACCTCGCGGTACACCGGCAGCCGCTGGTCGAGCAGGGCTTTGAAGGTGGCGCGCGGGTTGATGCCGGCGAGCAGCGGGCGGGCGCTGGACATCCCGGTGCGCTGCACGCCCGCGGCGAGCCCGACGTTCAGGAAGACCACCGTGTGGTCCTGAAGCCGGGCGCGGGTGCCGGGGGTGAGCGGGGCGCCGCCGCCGAGGGAGAGGACTCCGTCGTGTTCGGCGAGGGCGGTGGCGACCGCTTCCTCCTCGAGCGCGCGGAAGGCGGGTTCGCCGTCGTCGGCGAAGATGTCCGAGATGGCGCGTCCGGCGCGGGCGACGATGTCGTCGTCTGTGTCGCGGAAGGACACGCCGAGCGCGGCGGCCAGCAGCGGGCCGACCGTGCTCTTGCCCGAGCCCGGCGGTCCGATGACGACCGCGCGCGGGCTCACCAGCGCTCCTCGAGCGCCTTCAAGTACGACTGCGCGTTGCGCCGGGTCTCGGCCAGCGAGTCGCCGCCGAACTTCTCCAGTGCCGCGTCCGCGACGACCAGCGCGACGACCGACTCCAGCACCACGCCCGCGCGCGGCACCGCGCACACGTCGGAACGCTGGTGGATCGCCACGGCGGGCTCGCCAGTCCGGACGTCCACTGTGGACAGTGCCTTGGGCACGGTCGAGATCGGCTTCATCGCGACGCGCACCCGCAGCGGTTCACCGTTGGTGATGCCGCCCTCGAGCCCGCCCGCGCGGTTCGACCGGCGCGTGACGCCGACCGGTCCGGTGCCGCGGTCGATCTCGTCGTGCGCCTGGCTTCCCCAGCGGCGGGCAGTGGTGAAGCCGTCGCCGACCTCGACGCCCTTCATCGCCTGCACGCCCATGAGCGCGCCAGCGAGCCGCGCGTCGAGACGGCGGTCCCAGTGCACGTGCGAGCCGAGGCCCGGCGGCAGCCCGTAGACGATCACCTCGATCACGCCGCCGACGGTGTCGCCCGCCTTCCGCACCGCGTCGACCTCGGCGACCATCGCCTCGGTCCCCTCGGCCGAGAACGCGCGCACCGGGCTCTCGTCGATCGCCGCGAGGTCGCCCGGCTGCGGGAGCGGGCCGTCGGGAGCGTCCGCGCCGCCGATGGAGACGACGTGGCTCAGCACCTCGGCCCCGAGCAGCTGCCGCAGGAAGTTCCGCGCGACCGTGCCGAGCGCGGTCCGCGAGGCCGTCTCGCGGGCGCTGGCGCGCTCCAGGACGGGACGGGCCTCGTCGAAGCCGTACTTCTGCATGCCGGGCAGGTCGGCGTGCCCCGGGCGGGGCCGGGTAAGCGGCTCGTTGCGGGCGAGCCCGGCGAGCTCGGCCTCGTCGACCGGATCGGTCGCCATGACCTTTTCCCACTTGGGCCACTCGGCGTTCTCGATCTGGACGGCGATCGGGCCGCCCTGGGTGACCCCGTGCCGGACCCCGCCGAGGAACTGGACCTGGTCGGTCTCGAAGCCCATCCGGGGGCTGCGGCCGAACCCGAGCCGGCGCCGCGCGAGCTGCGCGGAGAGGTCCGAGGTCGTCACCTCCACCCCGGCAGGCAGCCCTTCGAGCACAGCGGCGAGGGCGGGTCCGTGCGATTCTCCAGCGGTGATCCAGCGCAGCACCGGCCAATCCTGTCACGGCGCGTCCGGCGGCCTGGCAGAGCCCCTGGCCTCAGGCGATGCCCGTTCCAGCGGCTGGGAAGACCGCGCACGCCCAGGTGGCCAGAACCAAGCCCGGGCCGTAGGGGACGCGGAGGGGGCCGGCGCGGATTCGGGAGAGGGCGGGGTCGGGCGGCGGTGCGGATTGGGCGGGCCTCGGCGGGAGGGCGACGCCGGTTGACGTGGGGGCTGGAGCAGTCGGCGCAGTAGCGGGAGCGGGCGGCGCGGAAGCGAGGCCGGTCGGCGGTGAGGACGAGGCGGGCCTCGGCACGAGAGCGGGCTCGGTTGACGTGGAGGCCGAGCCAGACGGCGCGGCAACGGGAGCGCGCGGCACGGGAGCGGCATTGGTCGGCGCGGAGGGAGTGGCAGTAGCGGAGTCCGTGAGCGTGGACGGAGTGGCAGTCGGCGTAGACGGCTGGGCAGGGTCGGCCGCTAGGGGCGGGGAGTCGGGTTGGCTCGGCGTGGGCTCGTGGAGGCCTCCTTCGACTTCGGAGCGGAGCGATGGTACGACGGTCGGATCAATGACGGGCGGAGGCGTCGGGGTGGCGGACAACGGCGGAGCGAACGCGGGCAGTCGAGCGGACCCGCGCAGTTGACGGATCCGGCGCGTCAGCCACATCGGCACGAAAGCCGCCACGCTCACCAGCGCCGCCAGGACCGCCGCCACCGCTGGGGCCATTCCGCCGACTGCGCCTAGGACAGCGCCGAAGGACCCGGCCAGTTTCACGTCCCCTGGGCCGAGGCCGCCCGCCGACAGTCGGTGGACGATCAGGTGTGTTCCGCCGAACAGCAGGCAGCCCAGGAGGGCGCCAGCGGCCAAGCGCCAGCCTCCGCCGCTCAGGGCGGCGAGGGTGAGGGTCAGGGCGATGGCGGGGTAAGCGGGCAGGGTCAGGACGTCTGGGAGACGGCGGTGCCGGGCGTCCGCCAGCGCGAGGGGTACGCCGAGCACCGAGACCAGCCACGCCACGGGGAGCCACCAAGCCGGGAGTGCGCCCGCGTCGGCGCGGGACGCGGCTACGGCGACTGCCGCCACGGCGGTGGTGATGCCCAGCACTGCGGAGACTGGGGCACCGGCTTTCTTCGTCATCACCAGCAGCACGGGGACCACCGCCCCGGCTGCGAGCACTGCTGTCAAAACCATGCGACCAGCCTGTCGCCACCGCCTGGACCAGGGCAAACAAACCACTGCGCGAGGGGACCCCTCGTGCGCGACACGCCGGAAGGTTCACTCGACAGAGGCAGAATCAGCTGGGGGAAGAAGCCAGAGCCTCGGCGAGGAAAGCGGTGGGAAAAGCATCAGCCGGAGGGGAGAAGCCACAGCCCCGCCGGGATCAGCCCGTGGGCAAAAGCATCAGCCGGGGGAAGAGGCCAACGCCTCAGCAAGGTCAGCCGTGGGAAAGCATGAGCCGGGCGGAAAAAGCCAAAGCCCCGAGACCAGCCGCGGGACAAAGCATCAGCCGGGCGGACGAAACAACAGCCCCACCGAGATCAGCCGTGGGAAAACGCATCAGCCGGGCGGAAGAAGCCAAAACCTCGCCGAGATCGGCAGTGGGGAAAGCATCAGCCGGGGCAGAAGCCACAGCCCGCCGAAAATCAGGCGTGGGAAGAAACCAACTCCCCAGCCAGGAAAGCCCGCCGGTATCCCGACGGATTGACGCCCCGCAAGCGTTTGAAGGCCGCGCTGAAGCCGAACGCGTCCGAGTAGCCCACCGCGCAGGCCACCTCCGCGATCGGCATTGACGGCTGTTCCGTCAGGAGGTCCGCGGCCAGGGTCATCCGCCATCGGGTCAGGTACGTCATCGGCGGCTCCCCTACCAGGTCCGCGAAGCGTTTAGCCAGGGTGGACCGCGAAACTCCGGCGCGGGCGGCCAGTGTGACGACCGTCCACGGGGCTGCCGGGTCCGCGTGCAGGAGACGTAGCGCGGCGCCCACCACCGGGTCTCGCTGGGCTGCCCACCACGGCGGCGGGGTGCCGCCTGGGCGGTCGAACCAGTCGCGCAGCAGGCAGACCAGCATCCAGTCCAGGAGCCGGTCCAGGACGACTTGCTGACCGGGCGCGTCGACGGCCAGTTCGGCGGCCAAGTGATCGAGCACCGGGTCTTCCGCGTCCGAGGAAGGCGGTCGGACCACTACCGGCAGTGCGTCCAGCAGCGCGGCCATGCGGCTGCGGCTGTGTCCGGGATACGCGCCGACGATCAGGTTGGTTTCGCCGTAGTACGGGTCGTTCCAGCCCAGGTGGTGCCGGGTGCCGCCCTGGTCGGGGGTGGCGCAGAACTCGCCGCATTCGACGGGGGCGGCGGGGGTGTCCAGGCGGTCCACGAAGGAGAACGGGCCGCGGACGAGGATGGTCTCGCGGGCGCGCAGCAGCTCGGGCGGATGGTCTTCCGGCACGATCCAGCCCTCGCCGCTCAACAGCGTGCACAGGGTCAGCGGAGGGCCGTCCACGAAGCGCAGCGACCACGGCGCGGACAGGGCCGTGCAGCCGAACAACGAGCCGTGCGCCCGGACCCCGCGGATCAAATCGCTGAAGGCATCCACCTGCCCGAGGTTAGACGAATGGACAGGCAATCCGGCGTATCGCCTATGGGATCGTCCGAGAAAGCCCGGTTAAATCCCAGCCATGAGCACGCTGACCGACCATGATCTCGAGTTCCTCCGCCGTCCCCTGCACGGCTTCCTGACCGTCGCCGCCGGACCGCGGCCGCCGCAGCCGCGGCCAGTGTGGTTCGAGGCCGCCGACGACGGGACGATCCAGCTGTTCACCGCGCCGGACTCGGCGAAGATCCGCCAGCTGCGCGAGGATCCGCGCGCGTCGATCGTCGTCGCGGCTCCGGTCGGGGAACCGGAGCGCTGGGTGTCCGTCGCCGGGCGGGTCACGATCGAGGAAGACGGCGGGCACGACCTCGCCCGCAGGCTCGCCGGACGGTACTGGGACCTCAGCACCGACGAGGGCACGGCCGGGCTCAAAATCCTCGAAGAGCTGCCGCAGGTCCGGATCGTCATTCACCCGGAGAAAGTGCACCGCTACGCGTTCTGACCCGTCCTCGGACCTCCCGCACCAGCAGCACCAGACCGCAGACCACGCACACCGCTTCGGTGATCACGCCCCAGTACTCGTACTGGCTGTTGAACTGGTCGCGCACGCCGTAGAAGCCGACCGTCACCGACAGCAGGTACGCCAGCAGTGTCACGCCGCCGAAGCCCAGCGTGAAGAACGCTGGCAGCCAATGCCGCCAGGCGAGCAGCGCGATCGCGATCACCACGCCAGCGATGCCGTTCACCAGGAAAAGCGGCCCCACCACCGGGATGTCCGCGTAGCCGCTACCCCAATACAGATAGAAGTGGATCGCCGCCGAGCCCGCCAGGCCAGCCGCGCCGAGTGCGCGCATCCAGGTCGTCAGCATGGGCGTCTCCTTCCGTGCGGAAAGCCGGATACGGACTACACGCACGGAAGGCCGCAGCGGTTCACGGGCAACTCGGACCGCCGCGGTTCGTTGCACTGGGCATGACTGCCGAACTGCACTCCCGCCGCGCCGCCCTCGCCTGCGGGGCGACCGTCGCGGGCACCGTCACCCTCGCCGCGTGCGGGGCCGGGGGCCAAGAGCCCAAGTCGGCCCCGCCGAAGCCGGGCGGGAAGGTGATCGCACTGGCGGAAGTGCCGGTGGGACAAGCGAAATACGCGAAGCTGATGAACGGCGACAACGTGGTCGTCGCGCAGCCGACAGCGGGGAAGGTCGTCTGTTTCAGCGCCGTCTGCACGCATCAAGGCTGCGAAGTGAACCCGCCGCAGAACGGCCAGGTGCGCTGCCCTTGCCACGGTTCGGTATTCGACGCGTTGACCGGCGCGGTGAAGCAGGGACCGGCGAGCACGCCACTGGCCACAGTGGCGGTGAAGATCCAGAACGGGGACATCGTCTCCGCATGACCGGAATCGCCCTTTGTGGACGCTCACCGTCCACAAAGGGCGTTCGGCTCAATCGTTCCAGGTGAAAAGCTCGTCCCCGGCGGCGACCGTGCGGCCGCCTTCGAGGCCGGCGAGGACGTCGGCGGACGCGTCGAGCCCGACGACCGGGACGATCGGCGAGTAGCCCTTGGCGGCGACCGCCTCCGGGTCCCAGCCCACGATCGGCTGGCCCGCCCGCACCTTCTCGCCCTTGACGACGTGCAGGGTGAACCCCTCGCCCTTTTCCTTGACCGTGTCGATGCCGAGGTGCACGAGCACCGCGCGGCCGTCCTCAGTGGCCACGACGTACGCGTGCGGGTGCAGCGTCACCACGGTCCCGTCGACCGGGGCGACCGCGTCGGCGCGGCCGCCGGACGGCTTCACCGCGATGCCGGGGCCGACCATCGCCTCGGCGAACACCGGGTCCGGCACCTCGGTGATCGCGACGACCTCGCCGGCGACCGGGCTCAGGATCGGCAGGCTCACATCAAGTCCTCGATGTCGCTGGCGATGGTGTCCGCCTCCGGGCCGACGATGACCTGGACCGCCGAGCCCATCTTCACGACGCCCATCGCGCCGGCCGACTTCAGCGCGGCCTCGTCCACGAGGGACATGTCCTCGATCTCGCACCGCAGCCGCGTGATGCAGCCCTCGATCTCGACGAGATTGTCCGCGCCGCCGAGCGCCGCGAGAATCTTTTCCGGCCTGTCATCCGCCATCGCGGCCTCCTCGTATCCCGTTGGTTTTCCACCTGGAACAGGTGCGCTCCGCCACCATTACTACGCCGTTTGCCACGTTGCCGAGCGAGCCCGGCCACGAACGGATAACGGTGGTTGACACCTGCTCGCGCTGCGGAGCATCCTGCCCCATCAGATCATTGGTCTAGACCGGAACGTACCAATCTTCCGGCGCGGACGCGAGCACCGGCCCCGGTGCGCGAGAAGCGAGGGAGGGTGACACCGAGATGAGTGCGGCCGCGCACATTCCGCCGTCCGACCCCGCCGACCGCGTCGTCAACGGGCCGACCCCGAAGCACGCCCAGCTGCGGGAGATCCTGCGCCGCCTGGTGGAGCGCGAGCTCCCGCCGGGCTCGCCGATCCCGTCCGAGCGAGAGCTCGCGCAGCACTACGGCGTTTCGAGGCTCACCGTCCGCTCGGCGATCGGGAAGCTCGTCGAGGAAGGACTGCTGGCCCGGGTCAGGGGCAAGGGCACCTTCACCGCCGCCCGGCGGATGGAACTGCAGGTGTACCTGATGTCGTTCACCGACGACATGCGCCGGCGCGGGCTCACCCCGACCACCGAAGTGATCTCGACCTCGACCGAGGTCCCGCCGGTGACTTCGGCGCACGCGCTCGGCCTCGCCGAGGGCGTCGCGGCGCACCGGCTTGTGCGGCTGCGGCGCGCCGACGGCGTCCCGCTGGCCGTGGAGCGCGGCTGGTACCACGCGGGCCGGACTCCCGGCCTGCTCGACCTCGACCTGACCCGTTCGCTGTACGCCCAGCTTGCCGACGCGTTCTCGCTCCGGCCGGACCAGGCGTACCAGACGGTGTGGGCCGAATCCGCGGACCGCGAAACGGCGCGCCTGCTCGGCATGCGCACCGGCAGTCCGCTCCTGGTGTTCCGCCGGGTTTCCAGCTCCGGCGGCGAACCGGTCGAGGACATGACGTCCTGGTACCGGGGCGACCACTACCAGGTGACCATGCAGCTGGACCGGAACTCCCCGGGTTCCGGCGACCAACCCCACAATGGAGGTATCCGATGAGCGCCACCACCGCGGCTGGGGCCAGCGGGAAGAAGAAGGGCGGCGGCGGCCTTGCCGGGCTGCAGCGCTTCGGCCGCAGCCTCATGCTGCCGATCGCCACGCTGCCCGCGGCCGGTCTGCTGAACCGGCTCGGCCAGGACGACGTCCTCGGCAAGGACGGCCTGAACTGGGGCAAGGCCGCCGACGTGATCGGCGCGGCGGGCGGCGGCATCTTCGACTGGCTGCCGCTGATCTTCGCGATCGGCATCGCGGTCGGCTTCGCCCGCAAGGGCGACGGGTCGACCGCCGTCGCGGCCGTCATCGGCTGGGTCGTGTTCAACAAGGTGATCCAGGCGATCGCCCCGATCAAGAGCCAGCAGGGCTACAAGCCCGGCTGGGACCTCGCGCCGATCCACTGGCCCTACAGCGTGCTGACCGGCATCGTGTCCGGCATCGTGGCGGCCCTGCTGTGGCAGCGCTACCACCGGATCAAGCTGCCGTCCTGGCTGGCCTTCTTCGGCGGCCGCCGGTTCGTGCCGATCATCACCGCGCTGGCGATGATCGTGCTCGGCGTGATCTTCGGCCTGCTCTTCAAGTACGTCGACCAGGGCATCACCTCGGCGGGCGAGGCCGTCGTCGGCTCGCCGGTCCTCGGCGGCGGCATCTACGGCCTGCTCAACCGCCTGCTCATCCCGATCGGCCTGCACCAGCTGCTGAACGTGCCGGTGTGGTTCATCTTCGGCGGCGGCGACCTCACCAACTTCTTCCACCACGTGCAGGGCTCCGGCGCGTTCATGACCGGGTTCTTCCCGATCATGATGTTCGCCCTCCCGGCGGCGGCGTTCGCGATCGTGCACACCGCGCGTCCCGGCCAGCGCAAGCTCGTCGGCAGCATCATGATCTCGGCCGCGCTCACCGCCTTCATCACCGGCGTCACCGAGCCGATCGAGTTCGCGTTCATGTTCGTCGCGTGGCCGCTGTACATCTTCCACGCGGTGATGACCGGCGTCTCGCTCGCGGTCTGCAACGCGCTGGGCATCCACCTCGGCTTCTCGTTCTCCGGCGGCGCGATCGACTTCGCGCTGAACTCGTCGCTGGACACCGCGCACAAGGCGTGGCTGCTGATCCCGATCGGGCTCGTGTTCGCCGTGATCTACTACGTCGTGTTCCGCGTCGTGATCACCAAGTTCAACCTGCGCACGCCGGGCCGCGAGGACGACTCGATCGAGGGCGACCTCGAGCGCACGGCCGCGAAGTAACACCCGAGAAAAAGCAAGAGAGGTACACCATGCCGGAGAAACGCGTCACCGTGGCCAGCAAGGTGGGGCTGCACGCCCGGCCGGCCGCACTGGTCGCCAAGGCGGCCGCGGCCCAGCCCGTCGCGGTCCAGATCGCCAAGGACGGCGGCGACCCGGTGGCCGCCGGCAGCGTCCTCAACCTGATGACCCTCGCCGCCGCGTACGGCGACGAGGTCGTCATCAGCGCCGAGGGAGACGGTGCCGAGGCGGCGGTCGAGGCCGTCGCCGAGCTGGTCGCCACCGATCTCGACGCTCAGTAGCGATACCGCTCCACGGGGAAAACACGAACCGTGCGGGGCTCCCGGACTTCCGGAGCCCCGCACGGTTCGTTCGCGCCGGGGCACTGCGGAACAGCCCGGCGGCGGGTCCTATTACGCTGGCGGGCATGGAGAGTCTGCGCCTGATCGACGAATGGCCAGTGGACAACGCCGCGGCCGGGGCGGTCTCCGCTTCCGGCGAGGTGCGCGGACGCCACGGCGACCCGGCCCGCCCGTTCCGGCTCGCGTCGGTCACCAAACTGCTCACCGCCTACGCCGCGCACATCGCGATCGAAGAGGGCGTCGTCGAACTCGACACGCCTGCCGGGCCGGAAGGCTCCACCGTCGCGCATCTGCTCGCGCACACCTCCGGGCTCGCCTTCGACGCGCACAAGGCGATGGCCGAGCCGGGCACGCGCAGGCTGTACTCCAACGCCGGGTTCGAGGAACTCGCCGACGCGCTGGCCGAGCATTCCGGCATCGCCTTCGCCGAGTACCAGCGGGAAGCGCTTTTCGAACCGCTGGGCATGACGTCGACCCGGCTGGACGGCTCCCCCGCCGCGGGCGCGGTGTCCACATTGGACGATCTGCTCCGGTTCGCCGCGGAACTGCAGGCGCCCAAGCTGCTCGCGCCGGAAACCCTCAGTGCGGCCACGGAAATCGCGTTCCCCGGGCTGAACGGCGTACTGCCCGGCTTCGGGCACCAGAAGCCGAACGACTGGGGCCTCGGCTTCGAGTTGCGCGACCACAAGAGCCCGCACTGGACGGGCGCGAACAGTTCGCCGCGCACGTTCGGTCACTTCGGACAGTCCGGCACCTTCCTGTGGGTGGACCCGGAAGCGGGACACGCCTGCGTCGCGCTCGCCGACCGTTCGTTCGGGCCGTGGGCGGCACAAGTGTGGCCGCCGTTCACTGACGCCGTGCTGGCGGAACTCTCCGCGTGAGACTCCGGTGGGCGCTGGCCGCTCTGCTGCTCGTCGCGGGTTGTTCCGCACCGGCCGCGCAAACCCAAGCGCCCCAAGCATTGCCCGCGCCGGACGCGCCACTTCCGTTGGGCACCAACGGGGCCGCGGCACCGAAACTCGACTGGGCACCGTGTCACGGCGGTTTCCAGTGCGCGACGGCACCGGTTCCGGTGAGCTACCGCGAACCCGGCGGCGCGAAGCTGAATCTCTCGGTGATCCGCATGCCCGCCACCGATCCCGCACATCGCGTCGGGTCGCTGATGATCAATTTCGGCGGGCCGGGCACCGACGGCGTCGGCGAGCTGATGCGGTTCGGCCCGCGATATCCCGAAGAGCTGCGGGCCAAGTTCGACCTGGTGAGCTTCGATCCGCGCGGAATCGGCGGCAGCGCCCCGGTGCAGTGCCCGGGGACTCCGCCCGCCGCCGGTTCGCCGCTGCGGGACAGCGCGGCGTTCTGGACCGCCAGCGCGGCCGTTGGCAAGGCGTGCGCGGCTGGCACCGGCGCCGAGCTATCGCACCTGTCGACGGCGAATGTCGCGCGGGACATGGATTTGCTGAGGCAGGCACTGGGCGAGCAGCAGCTGAACTTCTACGGCTATTCCTACGGCACGTATCTCGGCGGCACCTACGCGAACCTGTTCCCCGGCAAGCTGCGCGCGATGGTCCTCGACGGAACGCTCGACCTCGTCGCGAATTCCACCGGACAGCCGGGTCAACAGGAGAAACCGGTCGACGTGCGCGCCGACGTCGCGACTGCCCAGCAACAGGAACTCGAAGCGTTCTTCGCTGCCTGCAACGCGGCTGGCCCGGGCAAATGCGCGTTCGCCGGAGGTGACCTGAAGCAGAAATTCGCCGCGGTGTTCGCCCGGCTGACGCACGGTCCGGTCGGCGGCATGACGGTGGCGTCGCTGATGGAAACGATCGACCGGGCGTTGTATCAGTCGTCCCGGTGGCCGCGGCTGGCGAAGACGCTCGCCGCGCTCGTGCCGTCGTCGCCAGTCTCCCCCGTGCCCGTGCTGGATCCGCGCGTGCCGACGCATTCGCCCGGGTTCCTGGCGGTGCAGTGCCTGGACAGCGAACTGCCGCAGGACACCGCCAAGTACGCCCAACTCGCTGCGGAAGAAGCGAAACGGCAGCCGTATTTCGGTGTCGCGCCAGTGTTTTCGATGGCGCAGTGCGTCGGCTGGCCCGCACGGGACGACGACCGGTACCTCGGACCGTGGAACCGGCCGCGGCAGCACCCGATCCTGATCCTCGCCAACCGGAACGACCCGGTCACCCCGCTCGCCAACGCCCAGGCCACCGCACGGGAACTCGGCGACGGTCACGTGGTCGTAGTGGACGGTGCCGGACACACCACGCTCGACGTGCCCAGCACGGCCGCTTCCGCAGCGATGGCACGGTATTTCACCGATCTGACCGTGCCTCCGGACGGGACGGTCTACCCGCCGGAGGTCCGGCCGTTCCCCTAGCCGTTCAGCACGTTGATCGGCTCGCCAGCTTGGAACGCGGCGATGTCCTCGACCGCGCCGCCGTAGAAGATTTCGTACGTTTCCCGGCTCACGTAACCGATGTGCGGCGTGAGGATCGCGTTGTCCAACGTCCGCAGCGGGTGATCCGAGGGCAGCGGCTCCACGTCGTAGACATCCAGGGCGGCCGCCGCGATCGTCTTGCCGCGCAACGCCTCCACCAGTGCCGATTCGTCGACGATCGGCCCCCGCGAAGTGTTCACCAGGAGCGCAGTCGGCTTCATCGCGGCGAGTTCGGCAGCACCGACCAAACCGCGAGTGCGTTCGGACAGGACCAAGTGGACCGACAACACATCGGACTGCGCGAAAAGATCCTCTTTGGACACTGCGGTGACGCCGTGCTCGGCCGCCCGCTCCGGAGTGAGGTTCTGGCTCCACGCAATCGGTTTCATCCCGAACGCCTGGCCGATCCGCGCGACCTCGGCTCCCAGCCTGCCGAGCCCGAGCAGCCCGAGCGTCTTATCCCGCAACGCCGTCCCGAGACCGACCTGCCAGCCGCCCTCGCGCATCGAACGGAACTCAAGCGGCAGATTGCGCGCACCGGCCAGGATCAGCGCCCACGCGTGTTCGACCGTCGGCGCGGCGAGGGCCCCGGTCGCGGACACCACGACACCGCGGCGCTTCGCCGCGTCCAGATCGATCGCCGCGTTCCGCCGGCCGGTGCTCACCAGCAGTTTCAGCTCCGGCAACCGGTCGAACACCGCGGCCGGGAACGGCGTGCGCTCGCGCATCGCGACCACGACGTCGAACCCGGCCAGCCGCGCGACGACCTCGTCCGGCCCGGCGAACGGCTCGGTGAACACCTCGATCTCCGCCCCGAGCGGCTCCCAGTCCGCACACTGGAGAGCCACGTTCTGGTAGTCGTCGAGGATCGCGATCTTCATGCCGCCCACCGTAACCCGCGGGTCAGGCGTTGCGCGCCCGCTCGATGATCTCGTCGATCACATCGTTCTTCGCGTCGGCGTAGTTCTGCACGTACTCCCAGACCTGCGCGGCGAGTTCGCGTTTCTTCGCCAGGTACAGCGCCAGTTCCTCCGGATGGCTGCGCAGCCGGTCGCGGAACAGCCGGTAGCGCTCGGTCTGGCCGTTGCCGGGCGAATGGACGTGCAGGTTGATGTTCGTGTCCGGGCCCTTGAACAGGCGGTGTTTCTCCCAGTCCGGCTCGCGGATCACCAGCCGGTAGCCCGCCGCTTCGAGGTCGGGGACGTACGCGTCCTCGTCGTCCGAATCCGGCACTTCGAGCAGAATGTCGACGATCGGTTTGGCGGCGAGCCCCGGCACCGAGGTGGACCCGACGTGTTCGAGCAGGAGCACGCGATCCCCGAGCGCCGCGCGGATCCGCTGTTCCTCGCGTTCGTAGAGCCGCGGCCATTCCGGGTCGTACTCGGCGAGCGTGATAGTGGTGCCGAGTTTAGGTGCCTCGCCAACCCACGCCGCTTGGATTTCTTTCTCGCCGAACTGTTGCCTGGTCACCGTGATTCCCCCTGTTGCTGGCTGAAAAGCAGCCCGCCAGGATATCAGGAGATCGGCAGCGGCAGGATGTTTCCGCTCGCCTCGCGCAGCGCCGCCCTCATTTCCGCACGCGGTGCCGGTTGCCCGGTGAAGTGCTCCGCTTGCCCGAAAGCCTGATGCAGCAACATGTCGAGCCCGGTCGCGAGCCGTCCGCCGCGCTGTTCGACCGCCTCGGCCAGCGGCGTCGGCCACGGGTGGTAGATCACGTCGAGCACACTGCCGATCCGGGACAGCTCCGCGAGATGCGGCACGACCGCGTCCGGCGGCACCGTGTTGACCAGCACCGCCGTGCGGTCCGCCAAGTCCGCGAAGTCCGTATCGGACCAGCGCAGCACGTCCACAGCGAGGCCCGCGCGCTTGGCCGCGTCCACGGTTTCCGAAGCCCGCGCCGGTTCCCGCACCACCAAACTCACCGTCGCGACGCCGAGCGTGGCCAATCCGACCACCGCGGCCGCAGCCGTCCCGCCCGCGCCGAGCACCACCGCCTGGTCGCTCGCGGAAGGCGAGTAGCCGCCGGCGTAGCGCAGGGCTCCGGTCACTCCGTCGACATCGGTGCAGTCGGCGAGCCAGCCGTCCGGACGCCGCACGAGCGTGTTCGCCGCACCGACCGCGGCCGCGCGCGGAGTGACCTCGACGGCGTGGTCGAGCGCGGCCCGCTTGCCCGGCATGGTGACCGAAAGGCCGACCCATTCCGGACCGAGACCGTCGACGAAGCCAGGCAGCTCGTCGGCGTCGGTCTCGACCCGGTCGTAGGTCCAGCCGTCCAGCCCCAGCGCCGCGAACGCCGCGCGGTGCAGCACCGGCGACAGCGAATGCGCCACCGGCTTGCCCAGCACCGCCGCGCGGCGCGGGCGGTCACTTGATGACGCCACGCTGCTCCGCCAGGGTCCTGTTCGCGTTGTGCTGGTCGTTCGTGACCGCGAAGCAGGAATGCCCGTCCTTCTCGCACTTCACGAAGTACACCCAGTCGCCAGGGGTCGGGCTGACCGCGGCCTTGATCGCGTCCATGCTGGGCACCGCGATCGGCGTCGGCGGGAGACCGTAGTTGGCGTAAGTGTTGTACGGTCCCGCTTTCGCCCGGTCCTCGGGTTTGGTGAGCAGCGTCGGGCGGTCCAGCACGTAGTTGACCGTGGAGTCCAGCTGCAGCCGGATGCGCTGCGTGAGCCGGTTGTAGATCACGCGCGAAATCTTGCCGAAGTCCGGTTTGATCGCCTCGCGTTCGATGAGCGACGCGATGATCAGCGTCTCGTACGGCGATTTCCCCGGCCCGGTGTTCTGCGCGGTGAGCCCGGCCGCCTGGATCGAATCGGCCGACTGCTTCACCAGGTCGGTGATCAGCTCGGTCGCGCTCCAGCCGGGTTTCACGTCGTACACGCCGGGCGCGATCAGGCCTTCGAGCCGTTTGTCCTTGCTCAGCGCCTTGCCCGCGTCGGCCAGCGCCCACTCCGGCGCGCCGAGCGCCTTGAGGTCGGCGTCGGCGACGGTCTTGCGCAGCTGGTCGACCGGAATGCAGGTGCTCTTGCCGTTCAAAGTCGCGCACGAGGCCTTCGACATCAGGCTGAACACGCCCGGCGTGACCTTGCCGTCGGGCTGGGTGATGTCGTCGAACTGGGTGTACGGCCGGATTTCCAGCCGCCCGACGCGCGCGGCGGGCGAGGTGATGAGGTCGACCGCGTTCTCGCCGGACATGTGCTGGCGCAGCAGGTAGTAACCCTGCTGGATCTTGCTCAGCGCGGTGTTTTCCGCGCCCGCCTTCACGAACGCCCGGGAACTCGCGACCACGCCCGCGTCGGTGAGCTTCGCGCCGATCGCGGACGTCGTGTCGCCCTGTTCGACCTGCACGAGCGCGTCGCCTTCGCCGGAACCGTCGAAGTCCGCGTAGCCGAAGATCTTCTGGTACCCGAAATAGGCGCCGCCGCTGAGCAGGACGAGCACGAGCACCGCGGCGATCCAGCCGATCGCGCGCTTGCGCTTCTTGCGGGGCTTCTTCGCGGGCGGCTCGTCGACCGGGGGCTCGGCCCCGTCTTCGGCGTAGCCGTCCTCGTCGTAGCCGTCGTAGTCCTCGTCGTAGTCCTCGTACTCGCCGTATTCGTCGTACTCGTCCTCGAAGAGGCCGTCGATCGGCTGCTCGTCCGGGTGCTCCGGTTCGTGCGCCGCGGCGGGCACGGCCGGGATCACTTCGGTGGGCTGCTCGACCGGCTGCCGGCGCGGCGGCTGGCTGCGCGGATCGCGCGGCATCGACGCGTCCGCGAAACGCGGGTCGCGCGGCATCGAAGCCTCGGCGAACCGGGGATCCGGCGGCATCGACGCATCGGCGAACCGAGGATCGCGCGGCATCGATGCCTCGGCGAACCGAGGATCCGGCGGCATCGACGCGTCCGCGAACCGGGGATCCGGCGGCATGGAGCCGTCCGGCGGCGGAGCGGGAGCGCGCCGGACCGGAGGGGGCGGCGGCATCTCCGGTGCCCGGCGACGACCAGGCGCGGCAGCTTCCGCGGGCAGCTCGACATCGTCCCGGCGACGACGGCCGGACGGCGGCTCGACGTCGACGGGCGGCGGAATGTCCTCGCGCCGGCGGCGACGGCCAGCCGGAGGATCGACCGGCGGCGCGTCCTCAAGCCGACGACGGCCGGCCGGAGCGTCGACCGGCGGAACGTCCTCGCGGCGACGGCGTCGGCCGGCGGGCGGCTCGGCCTCCGCGGGCGGCAGGTCGTTCCCGGCCACCGGTACCTCGTCCGGAGTTATGCGGCGCGGCCGGGCACGGGGAAGGTCGTCGGCCGCGTGCGGCGGCAAGTCCCAGTTCTCCGTCGACCGCTTCGGCCGGTCCTGCGGCGCGACCGGACGGCGCCGCCGGGTCGGCGGAGCGTCGGCGGCCGGGCCACGCGGCGGTTCGGCCGGAGGCATCGCGTCCGGCGCGACGCGACGGGGCGGTTCGCCGGCGGGGCGAGAGGTTCCCTCGGGTGCGCGCCGGCGTCCTTCCGCGGGACGCTGCGGCACGTCGCCGCGCGGACGTCGTCGTTCGCCAGGCGGCATGCCTTCCGGCATCGCGCGGCGGGGAGGTGCTTCGTCTTCGGGCTCGCGTCGCCTGCGCCGTCCGCCGGGAGCGCCGGTACCCGCCGCGGGGTCCGGCACGTCCGGGTTGTCGGGGTTGCGCAGCCGACGGCGGCCACCCGGATTGCCGGGGCCGCGGGGGTCGGTCATGAGTCGCCTTTCCGGGCGCGGTGCGCGGCGGCGGCGTCGAGCCAGGCTTGCAGGATCTCGACTGCCGCTGCCTGGTCCACCACGGCGCGCTGCTTGCGTCCCTTGACCCCCCGCTGGGACAGCATTCGCGACGCGGTGACCGTCGTCAACCGCTCGTCTGCCAGCCGCACGGGCACGTCCCCCACGCGCCCGGCGAGCTTGTCCGCATACGCGAGCGCGATGTCCGCGGCCGCGCCCTGCCGGTTCGCCAGCGTCCTCGGCAAGCCCACGATCACCTCGACCACCTCGTGTTCGGTGACGAGATCGGCAAGCCGGTCCAGATCGCTGTCGTCCTTCGCATCACGGGAGAGGGTAACGAGCGGGCTCGCGAGCACGGGGGCGGGATCGCTGAGCGCGACCCCCACCCGGACAGACCCGACATCGACCGCGAGCCGCCTGCCCCGTCCCGGATCGGACTCGCCGGGCCGATCCGGGCCTCTCCGGGGGTTAGCGGCCAAGGTCCGCGACCGCCGCGCGCAGCGCCGTCACGGCCTGCTCCGCGCCCGCCGGGTTGCTGCCGCCGCCCTGGGCCATGTCCGGCTTGCCGCCGCCGCGCCCGCCGATCGCCCCGGCGAACGACGGCACGAGCTTGCCCGCCGCGATTCCCTTGTCGCGCGCCGCCGAGGTCGTGGCGACCACGAAGGCCACCTTCTCCCCCGAGGGCGCGAACAGCGCGACGACCCCGGCGCGGTCGCCGAGGCGGCCGCGGATGTCCGAGGCGAGCGCGCGCAGGCCGTTGCCGTCGACGTCCGGCACGACCTCGGCGACCACCGAGACGCCGGAGACGTCCTGCGCCTTGTCCGCCAGCGCGCCGGCCGAGCCGAGCACCTGCTGCGTGCGCAGCTGCTCGATCTCCTTCTCGGCGTTCTTCAGCCGGGACAGCACGTCCTCGATCCGGCCGGGCAGTTCGTCCGACGGCACCTTGAACGTGTTCGCCAGCTGCGACACGAGCAGCTGCTCCTTGCGGACGTGCTTGAGCGCGTCCGGGCCGACCAGCGCCTCGACGCGGTGCACGCCGGAGCCGACCGACGCGTCCGACACCAGCTTGACCAGGCCCAGCTGGCCGATCCGGCCGACGTGCGTGCCGCCGCACAGCTCGCGGGAGTACTCGCCCATGTCGACGACGCGGACGTCGTTGCCGTACTTCTCGCCGAACAGCGCGACCGCGCCCAGCTCGAGCGCCTTGTCCTTGGTGGTGGTGTAGCTCTGCACCTCGACGTCGGTCTGCAGGTAGTCGTTCACTTCCTGCTCGACCTCGGTGAGGATGTCGGCCGACACCGCGCCCGGCGTGGTGAAGTCGAACCGCATCCGGCCCGGCGCGTTGAGCGAACCGGCCTGCGCCGCGCGCTTGCCGTACGCGCCGCGGACGGCCGCGTGCACGAGGTGCGTGGCCGAGTGCGAGCGCTCGATCGAGAGCCTGCGGTTCGCGTCCACCGACCCGGTGAGCCGGGTGTCGATCCCGACCTCGCCCTGGGTCACCTCGACGCGGTGCACGAACAGGCCCGGCACGATCTTCTGCACGTCGAGCACCTTCAGCTCGACGCCGTCGCCGACCAGCACGCCGGTGTCGGCGATCTGCCCGCCGCTCTCGGCGTAGAACGGGGTGCGGTCGAGCACCAGTTCCGCCTTGCGGCCCGCGGCGACGCTGCGCACCGGCAGGCCGTCCTCGAGCAGGCCGACGACCTTCGCGTCCGCCTGCAGTTCGGTGTAGCCGAGGAACTCGGTTTCGCCGTGCTGCTCCAGCACCTTGCGGTACTCGGACAGGTCGCCGTGGCCGCTCTTGCGCGACGCCGCGTCCGCCTTGGCGCGCTTGCGCTGCTCCTCCATGAGCGTGCGGAACCCGGCCTCGTCGACGGTCAGGCCCTGCTCGGACGCCATCTCCAGCGTCAGGTCGATCGGGAAGCCGTAGGTGTCGTGCAGCTGGAACGCCTTGTCGCCGGCGAGCACGTCGCCGCCGCCCTTCTTCGTCTCGGCCGCGGCCAGGTCGAAGATGCGCGAACCGCTGGTGAGGGTGGCGAGGAAGGCTTCCTCCTCGACGCGCACGACCTCGGAGATCCGGTCGAACCCGCTGACCAGCTCGGGATAGGTCGGGCCCATGGTCTGGCTGACGACCTTCGCGAACTCCTGCAGCACTGGCTCCTGCACGCCCAGCAGGCGCGTGGAGCGCACGATGCGGCGCAGCAGGCGGCGCAGCACGTAGCCGCGGCCGTCGTTGCCGGGGGTGACGCCGTCGCCGATCAGCAGCACGCCGGTGCGCGCGTGGTCGGCGATGACGCGGAAGCGCACGTCGTCGGCGTGGTTGGCGCCGTAGCGGCGGCCGGAGAACTCCTCGGCGCGGCCGATCACCGGGCGCACCAGGTCGGTCTCGTACACGTTCTCGACGCCCTGCAGGATCGTCGCGACGCGCTCGACGCCCATGCCGGTGTCGATGTTCTTCTTCGGCAGCTCGCCGATCGGCGGGTGGCCCAGCTTCGGGCTCTGGTCGCCGCGGACGTCCTGCATGAAGACGAGGTTCCAGATCTCGATGTAGCGGTCCTCGTCGGCGACCGGGCCGCCCTCGCGGCCGTACGCCGGGCCGCGGTCGTAGTAGATCTCCGAGCACGGGCCGCCGGGACCGGGCACGCCCATGTCCCAGTAGTTGTCCTTGCCGTCGCGGACCTGGATCCGCTCGCTGGGCAGGCCGGTGAGCTTGCGCCACAGCCCGGCCGCCTCGCTGTCCTTCTCGTAGACGGTCGCCCAGATCCGGTCCGGGTCGAGGCCGAAGCCGCCGTCGTCCTGGGACTTGGTGATCAGCTCCCAGGCGTTCTCGATCGCGCCTTCCTTGAAGTAGTCGCCGAACGAGAAGTTGCCCGCCATCTGGAAGAACGTGTTGTGCCGGGTGGTCTTGCCGACCTCGTCGATGTCCGGCGTGCGCACGCACTTCTGCACCGAGGTCGCGCGCGGGTAGGGCGGCGGGGCCTCGCCGAGGAAGTACGGCTTGAACTGGACCATTCCCGCGTTGACGAACAGCAGGTTCGGGTCGTCGAGGATCAGCGGGGCGCTCGGCACGCGCGTGTGGCCCCTGCTCTCGAAGTGGCGCAGGAAACGGTCGGTGATCTCGTGTGTGTCCACGGGTACGTCCTTGTGCTGGAACCCGGCTTCGGCCGGGGAAAGGAAACGGGGGTCGGAGGCGGCGGAAGGCGCGCGGAGATCAGCCCTCCGCCCGGCGAGCTCGCCGGGCGGGGCGACGTGCGGCGTGCCTGCCCGAAGGCGGCGCGACGGCGGTCCGCTCCTCGACCATGTCGTGCAGCTCCTGTTCCCGTTCGTTCATCCCGGCGCGCACCTCGGCGCCGAACGAACCGACGGCGCCCGCGAGTTCCCGCACGGCGTCGCCCAAGTTCGATGCTAACCCGGCCGGCGTGGCCTGACGAGCGGTTTCGCTCGCCTTACGGCTCAGCGCGACTCCCGCGACGACCCCGACCCCGAGCCAGAACAGCCGCTTCACTTCTTCCCCCGGCGGGCCGGGCGCTGCGCCTTCGAGGCCTTGGCTTCCTGCTTCTTGCGGCGCGCGCGGATGGCTTTGCTGATGCCGTAGGAAAGCGCGGCGGTCTTCACCAGCGGGCCGCCGAGCGTCGCGGTGAAGACCGACGAGAGCGCCGAGACGTTGCCGCTGACCGCCTGCGCGTTCGAGGTGATCCCGTCGACCCGCTCGAGCTGCGTGTTGACGTGCGTGATCGTCTCGTTGGCCCCGATCAGGATCGGGTCGCTGTTCTCGTGCGCCTTGCGGATCGCGATCGTCGCCTCGTCCAGCGTGCGGCCGAGCTTGAGCAGCGGGATCGCCAGCAGCAAGACCAGCAGTACGAAAGCTCCTGCGGCGATCAGCGCGGCGATCTGCCCTGCCGACACGGGCCCTCCTCGGGTGGTGCGGGGTCTTAGGTGGTGTGAGGTTACCGCCTGCGGCGCTTCTCGGCGGGGACCCCCCGCCGCAGTGGTCACCCAGCGCAGTCGCCGTCGCGGAAAACAGTTCGCGCCGGGCGTGTCCGAGCTGGTCTGCTCGTTCCATGGACTCCTCGAACGGACGCGGCCCGCTCCCCCGCGTGCTGGCCGGGCCGGGCGGCCCCGCCGCCGACGTGCTCGCCGGCCTTCCCGGCGCGGACCTCACCACGCTGCAACTGGAAGTAGCCCGCCGCCGAGCCGCGAAACTGCGCGGGCCGGACGTCTTGCGCCGCTACCGCGACGACCGCTTCACCACCCCCGCGCCCTTGCCGTTCGAGGTTCTGCGGCAGGTCGAAGACTCCCTGCTTTCCGCCGCGCCGCCGGAATTCGATCGAGTGACCCTCTCCCCGGTTGCCCCGCTCGGCACGCATTCCACAGTGGCCGGACTGGCCCAGCACCGCGTCGTCCCCACTGGACGCGGCACAGAAGTCGCCGCGGACCCTACGAACGGCCTCGCGCTCGAAGCAGCAGTCCGCCGCACCGGTTCCGCGCCGGTGCGCCTCACCACCGTGCAACGCGTCGTCCGAGCCCAGCTTCCGGCTCCCGGTCTCTTCGCGCACTTCTCCCTGTTCGCCGCCATCACCGCCGGTCGCGACCGAGGCAGCCTGTCCTTCGAACGCGAACACCTGATTGAGCACGCGCGGCTGCTCACTACAGCCGTGCGCGCCGCCGGTGCCCGCGCGGCAGGCTTCGAAGTGACCACTTTGGACACCCGCTTCGCCGATTTCGCCGCCTCGATGCGGGAATCCTTGCCCGACGTGGCTGTTTCCGACGCCCCAGACCGCTCGGTCGGCCGCGGTTACTACTCCGGCGTCTGCTTCACCGTCACCGCAGACTTCGGCTCCGGCCTTGTCCCCGTCGGCGATGGCGGCTTCACCCCGTGGACCGCACGGTTGCTCGGCAACGCGAAGGAACGCCTGCTCGTCTCCGGCATCGGCGTCGACCGTGTCGCATCTTTGCTCAACGCTTGACGATCCCCTCGTACACCGCCGCCATGTCGTCCTCGCCATGCCCCGCCTCGACTGCAGACTCCAGATGCGCCAACGCAGCCGCCGCCCCGCCGACGTCGATCGCGTGCCCCGCAGCCTCGACGACAAGCCGCGCGTCCTTCGCCGCGAGCGACGCCGGGAAACTGGTCGGGTACTCACCGGCGAGCATCATGGGTCCCTTCGCTCGCGCGTAAGGCACGTCGAACCCAGTGCCGCTCATGACGTCGAAGAACAACTGCGGATCCACCCCGAGCACCTTCGCGAGGGCGAGACTCTCCCCGGTACCGTTGGTGAGCGCGAGAATCCACGCGTTCATCACCAGCTTGAGCCGCGTCGCCGTACCAGGTTCGGTGCCGAGCCAGCGAGTCGTGGAACCAATCGCGTCAAACACCTCCGCCGCACCGTCGTGCACGTTGTCCGGCCCAGCCGCGAGCACCTGCAGCTTCCCCTGCTCGGCGGGTCCTTTCGTCCCCATCACCGGACAATCGACAAACGGCACCCCCGCCGCGACGGACGCCTCAGCAAGCCGATCAGCCCACTCGACCCCGACGGTGCTGGTCTGCAACCAAATAGTCCCCGGTTCGAGGGAGAGCCCGCGAAACACCTCAGCAACCGCAGGCCCGTCGGAGAGCATGGTGACCAGGAAATCGGCCCCCTTGACCGCCTCGCCAGGCGACCCGACAACGGTGACCCCGTCCGCGACAAGCGGCTCAGCCTTGGCCCGAGTCCGGTTCCAAGCCCGCACGGTCACCCCAGCACGAGCAAGATTGGCGGCCATCGGACGGCCCATGATCCCGGTACCGAGAAATGCGACTGTGGTCATCCGGCCATCGTGCCGCCAGACCCCCAGCTCGGCAGGATGACCGCCCGCCACCGTACGTGAGGGCCACCCTCATTGACTCTGATTCCCTCAGGGTTCCCCTCACGACCAGCCACCGGCGTGAGGGGCCCTTCACGGACCTAGATTCCCTCAAGGAGCCCTTCACGGACCACCCTCGCCGCAGCCCCGTCAGCGATGCGCCCCGCCCGAAAACCGGCAGCCGATGCACCCACGCATCGAGCACCCAGCCCACCCCCGCAGCCGATGCACCCGCTATCGAGGCACCAGCCCCACCCGCAGCCGATGCACCCCACGAGCGAGGCACCCACACCTCCCCCACACCCCGATACGAAGCTCCCCTGCGGTTCGGGGGTGCTTGTCAAGGCATCTTTCCCGCCTTGACAAGCACCCCCGAACCGTCAGCACAATCAACCTTCGGGGTGCCCCACGCAACCAACAGGCGCGATGTCGCCGCCAGGCGACGAGCCGATCACCAACTCACCCCAACCCGCTCAGCAACCAACTCCGCAAACCCAGGAAACTCCCCCGGCACCAAATCCCGAACCACCCCACCCCGAACGGCCCCAGCCCGCCGAACCCGGACAGTCACGCACCCCGCCGCCCAGTCCTGCCAATGCCGAACCCCGGCAGGAACAGTCAGCACATCCCCCGGCTCACACAACACCGCATGCACCTCACGCCCAGCATGCAGATACCAAACCGCCGCCCCCGAACGAAAAACCGATCCTCAACCCCACCCCAGCTGCGCTCCACCAGCGAGGTCTCCCCGCCAACCACGTCCACCGACCCACCCCCCAGCGAATCGATCAACTCCCGATACCGACCCACCAAGTCACAGTCAGAGCCGTCAGCGCCCTCAGAGCCACCCTCGACCAGAGGCCACCGAGCGAACCCAGCCCCCACCCGCCCCAACTCGGCGACAATCGCCCCAGTCTCCTCAGTCCGCAGCAGCACATGCCCAGGCTGGTCATCAGGCCAGACGGTCAACAACGTCATCGCCGCCCCCTCTCCTTGAAGAGGAGCAACCGACGAGACCCCCGAATGTTCCCCCGCCACCGGACGAAAGTGGCGACCTTCACTCACCGGCCGCTGACCGGCACACTCACCCCTGCCGCTCGCCGCGGATCGTCCGCCGCAGCCGCGGCACCCGCTCAGCCAGCGTCCGCTCCCCGCCACGCTGCGTAGGCTCGTAGTAATCCCGCCCCACCAGCTCGTCCGGCGGATACTGCTGAGCCAGCACCCCTTCCGGCACGTTGTGCGGATACCGGTACCCCTGAGCGTTGCCGAGTTGCTTCGCCCCCGCGTAGTGCCCGTCCCGCAGGTGCGGCGGCACCGTCCCGATAGCCCCAGACCGAACGTCACTCAATGCCGTATCAATGGCCGTGACCACCGCGTTCGACTTAGGCGCCGTAGCCAGGTGGATCGTCGCCTGCGCCAACGCGAGCCGCCCCTCCGGCATCCCGATGAACTGCACCGCGTGCGCCGCCGCGACCGCCGCCTGCAACGCCGTCGGATCCGCCAGCCCGACGTCCTCGCTCGCGTGCACCACCAACCGCCGCGCGAGGAACCGGGGATCCTCCCCCGCCTCGATCATCCGCGCCAGGTAGTGCAACGCCGCGTCGACGTCCGACCCGCGGATCGACTTGATGAACGCACTGATCACGTCGTAGTGCTGATCACCGTCGCGGTCGTACCGCACCGCCGCTTTGTCCACAGTGGACTCGACAACGGCAAGGTCGATCGTCTTGTTCTCGGTTGCGGACGCGGCATCCGCGGCTGCCTCCAGCGCCGTGAGCGCACGCCGCGCGTCACCGCCAGCCAGCCGCACGAGGTGCGCCCGCGCATCATCCGTCAGCGTGAGCTCGCCGCCAAGCCCGCGCTCGTCGGTCAGCGCGCGCTCCAGCACCGCGACGATGTCGTCGTCGGTGAGCGGCCGCAACTGCAGCACCAAGGACCGCGACAACAGCGGCGACACCACCGAGAACGACGGGTTCTCCGTGGTCGCCGCCACCAGCAGCACCGTGCGGTCCTCGACCGCGCCGAGCAGCGCGTCCTGCTGGGTCTTGGAGAACCGGTGCACCTCGTCGATGAACAGGACGGTGTTCTCGGTGTTGTACTGCCTGCGCCGCCGCGCCTCCTCGATGACGCCGCGCACCTCCTTGACGCCCGCCGACAGCGCGGACATCGCGACGAACCGGCGTCCGGTGGCGATCGACACCAGGTTCGCCAGCGTGGTCTTGCCGGTGCCGGGCGGGCCGTAGAGCAGCACGGACGCCGGAGCCGCCCCCTCGACCAGCCGGCGCAGCGGGGCCCCTTCGCGCAGCAGGTGCTGCTGCCCGACCACCTCGTCGAGCGTGCGCGGCCGCATCCGCACCGCGAGCGGCGACGTCGCCGGGTCGGCCTGCGGTTCGGCCTGGTTCGCTCCGGAGGGTTCCGGCGGCGGCCCCACGTCGGGGTTCACCGTGAAGAGTTCGTCCTGTGCCACGCCGACGACGGTATCCGACCACCCCGACAATCCCGCTCGCCCGGCCCCGCAGCGCCGCCGGAGGGGCAGACTGGGGCGATGGTCTCCTCGGTCGCGGTGCTGTCCGATATCCACGGCGTGCTGCCCGCGCTCGACGCGGTCCTCGCCGAACCCGACGTCCACGCCGCCGACCTGGTGGTCCTGTGCGGCGACCTCGCGGCCGGACCGCTGCCCCGGCAGACGCTCGACCGGCTGGTTTCGCTCGGCGACCGCGCGGTGTGGGTCCGCGGCAACGCCGATCGCGAACTCGTCACGCTCGCGGGCGGCGGCCCCACCAAGATCCCGGACCCGATCGGCCCGTGGGCGGCGACGCAGCTGCGGCCGGATCAGGTGGCGCTGCTCGACGGGTTGCCGTTGACGGTGACGCTCGAAATCGACGGGCTCGGCGAAGTGCTGTTCTGCCACGCCACTCCGCGCGACGACGAAGAGGTCGCGCTCGTGGACAGCCCGTTGTCGCGCTGGGCGGAGGTTTTGGACGGCGTCACCGCGGAGACGGTGGTCTGCGGGCACACCCACATGCCGTTCCTGCGCTTGGCCGACCGGTGCCGGATCGTGAACCCCGGCAGCGTCGGAATGCCTTATGGCACAACGGGTGCGCACTGGGCGCGGCTCGGTCCTGGCGTCGAGTTGCGGCGCACTGCTTACGATGCGGAGGCCGTGTGCCGGGAGTTGGCGGAGACGTCGGAGTATCCCGGAATCGAGGGCTGGAACGACTATTTCGTACGGAATCCGGCGTCGGACGCGGAGGCGTTGCGGGTATTCAGCCCACGCGCTCGCGGAACGAGCGCCACATGATGACCGCGGCGTAGGGCAGGAACTCCCGGCCGCGCCGCCAGAGCCACGGCACGCCTTTGGCCACCAGCCAGCCGAAGTGCGCGGCTGTGCTTGGCTCGACTCCGCCGGAGCAGGTGAGGCTCACTGGTTGCGGCACCTCGAAACCAGCTGCTGCGGCTAGGTTCGCGAAGCCTTCGGCGAGCATGCGGTGGCCGAGTTCGGAAGGGTGCAGGCGGTCGACGCTCCAGACGGTGAGGTCGTAGGCGCCGGGGAGAGTGTCCAGGTTCAGGCAGGCGATGCCTTCTGTTTCCACTACTCGGTCGATTGCCTCGTTCAGTTCCGTTACGCGGGCGCTGAGGGCTCGTTTCAGGGACGGCGGGAGGCGGAAGACCTTGCTGTGGTCGTGGAAACGCACCGGGAGGACGGTGGTTCCGATCGCGGTCAGTTCGCGGACGATCGCGGTGAGGTCCGCGACGATGGTGTCCGCGTTGAAGTCCGGGCGGAGGGTGTCGTTCATGCCTACTACGACCAGGGCGATGTCTGGGCGGTGGGCGATGGTTTGCGGGAGTTGGTCGGTGCGTACGCAGGACATGCGGGCACCGGTGAACGACGGGTTCAGGTAGCCGTCTTCGGTGATGCCCAGGGCTTCCGCGACCAAGGGGCCTACGCCTCGCCAGCCGCCTCTGTTGGGGAGGGGGTCGCCTAGGCCTACGGCGGTGGAGTCGCCTAGGACTGCTAGGCGGGTTGCTCGTCGGGGTTGGGTCTTGGGGCTGGGGGCTGGGGTTGGTTTTGCGGGTGGGGTGACTCCGACGCTGATCACGGTCACGACCAAGACCATCCGGTATTGAGGCTCACCGCTGGTGATGGGGAGGTAACGCGGTATGGACGGAGGTGGGAACTTCCGGTACTCGGGGGCTGGTTTTGGTCTGTGCGGCGGCTCGTCGCCTGGCGGCGACATTGCCGTGGTGGTTGCGTGGGGCACCCCGAAGCTTGATTGTGCTGACGGTTCGGGGGTGCTTGTCAAGGCGGGAAAGATGCCTTGACAAGCACCCCCGAACCGCAGGGAGGCTTCGTATCGGGGTGCGCGGGAGGGGCTGGGTGCCTCGATGCTTGAGTGCATCGGCTGCGGGTAAGGGCTGGGTGCGCTGACCGTTGGGTGCACCGGCTGCGGGAGCGGCTGGGTGGCTTGATCGTTCCGTACGTCGGCTGCGGGAGCGGCTCGTGCATCGCTGCGGGGAGCGGCTGGCGCATCGATCGTTTAGTGCATCGGCTGCGGGGAGCAGTGGCGCCTCGGCGGTGGGCGCATCGGCTGCGGTTGGGCGGTGGAAGTGCGCAGTTTGGGGAGCTGGAGGCGGGGGTCGCGGGGGGTGCGGGTAGCGCCCCAATGTGGCATTGGGTGCGTGGGACGCACCCAATGTGGCGTTCGGTGCGTCTGACGCAACAAATGCCGCATTGGGGCGCATCGCGGCGGGTGCGGGCTGGCGGGTGGGCCGTGAAGGACTCCTTGAGGGAATCCAAGTCTGTGAAGGGGCCCCTCACGACCGGAGGCGGGTCGTGAGGGGAACCCTGACGGAATCAGAGTCAATGAGGGTGGCCCTCACGGAAAGCGGCGAAGAGTGCGCGCGGGGTCAGCGGAAGGCTGGGTAGAAGGCCAGGTCGGCGTGCGGGCCCAGGCGGGCGGCCAGGGCTGCGGCGACTCTGGTGGAGTGTTCGGCGACTTCGGTCAGGCGCGAGTAGCCAGCGTGCCTTGCCAGTTCGCGCCACCAGGTGACCAGGGCTGCCTCGCGGCTTACTGGGGTTGCGTGCCTGCTCAGGTTCAGGTGCGGGAGCAGTTCGCGGGTGATTTGCCAGACTTGCAGCATTTCGCTGATGGTGAGTTGCTTCGCCAGCTCGACGTCGTCGGCGAAGGACGGCCATACGTCGACGATTTCGGCTCGCCAGGCGGCGATCATCGCTTCGCTCATGCCTGCGGGGAGCGCCATCGCGCGCGGGTCCGACACGAACGGCAGCCGCAGGCAGGAGGCGTCGACCAGGGCGGTTCGGACCCGGCCGCGTTCGAAGTCCAGGAAGCGGACTCCGGAGCCGGTGACCAGGTTGTTTTCCGGGGCCAGTTCGACCGGGCTGAACGCGCGGAAGGCGGCCGACCTGGCTTGGGCGACGGCTTCGGCGATGCGTTCGCGCACGGACTCGGGGACGGGCACGTCCAGCAGTTCGGACAGGAGTTCTTCGACGTCGTCGGCCAGGCCTGCCAAGCCGTCGTTGTCGGTTCGCACTGGGCCGCCCAGGCGGCGCAGCAGCGCGTTGAAATCGGCTTCGCGGCTGGCGGTGCTCGCGTGCAGGCGGCCGAGCGAACGGGCCCACGAGAGCAGTGCTCGCTCGGCTGCGCGGGAGTCCCGGGCGGCCAATTTGTCTCGCAGGGTGGGTGCGCGGCCCAAGTCCTCGATCACCAGCACGCGGTCGCTGCCGTCGTGGGCCAGGAGTTCCGGGCACATCCGTTCGTCCGGCGCCAGTGCCGTGAACAGCTGGTAGCTCACGGCTTCCTGGGCGAACGGGTCGACCCGGCCGGGTTCCGGCGGGTCCGGATAGTGCTTGACCACCAGGGTGCGCGGCAGAGCGAAGGAGGAAGACACGACCCGTGCCCGGACGACGGTCGCCGGGCCGCTTCCGGAGAGGTGTTCGGGCGAGACGAGCGTGATCGCGCTCCCGAACCGGCGCGTGAGCACCGCCTCGCCCGCCGCGACGGCCGCGGCGACTGCGAGTTCCCCGGCTTCCGCCCGGACTCCAGCGTCGCCGGCGGAGGAGGTGTCGACTGTCATTGTCACCGACCCTACTCGTGACTGAGCAACCATGACCACAACGTTCCGGGCGCCGGGACGCGCCCGGAATCACCCACGGGAAAGCGGACGCAGCAACGCGTCGGAACGTTGCTTGCGTCGGCGAACTATCAGCACAATGGCCGCAGCAAGAACGATTCCGAAGAGGTTGACCAGCAGCTGCAGCACCGAAAAACCGGTCCGGTCCCAGCGTCCGGCGACCGCCGCGACCATGGCGTAACCGGCCGCGGGGACCGTAGTCACCGAAATGAACACGCCGACGAGCGCGGCCGATTTCGCCGACGTCATCGCGAGCATTCCGGCCGCCCCGGCGAGCAATGCCACCACGAACGACGCGGGTCCGACTTGATACACGAAATCGACCTGATGGTTATTGACTATCGCGTGCGGATCGAAAAGACCGGCCGAGCTGCCGAGCAGCACTCCGAGCAGCGTGATCGCCATCGACACCGGGAAACCGACGGCCAGCGCGACCCCGGCCCGGCGCACCAGGTCCCAGCGGCGCAGCACCATCCCGACCGCGATCGCGGCGAGCGGGCCGAACTCCGGCCCGACCACCATCGCGCCGACGATCGTCACCGACGAGTCGGTCAGCACGCCGACCGCGGCGAGCAGGCACGCGATGGCGAGGAACGCCTGGAACGTCGCGTTCCACCGCGACTCCTCGCCGGTGCGGCCGAGCAGCTCCTGCCACACGACCGCGTCCGCGCCTTCGCCGGGAGCGGCTTCCTCCGCCGCGTCGGCGGCATCGGACAGCGCTGTGTCCAGCGATTCCATGGTGATGCCGCCGCTGCGGTCGAGACCGAGCGCGCACAAGGCGTCGACGATGTCGTCGGCCGCCTCCCGCGCGACGTCCGCCTCGATGAGGTCACCCTCGGGCGAGACGGACGCGCCGCGGTGCACGATCAGGTGCGCCGCGCCCGGGTGGGTGCGCAGCAGCTCCAGCGTCTCGTCAGTGCGCTCCGGCGGGCAGATCGCCCTGAGGTGCAGCACTAGCTCACCCCGCCCCGCCAGCCGCCCTCGACGGACCCGCTGTGCGCGGCCACTACTTCTCCTGTGCGGCAGCCGGTTTGTTCTGCGGGACCGCCGGTTTCGCGTCGATCCCGGCTTCCTTGCGCTGCTGGGCGGTGATCGGCGCGGGCGCGGCGGTGAGCGGGTCGTAGCCGCCGCCGGTCTTCGGGAACGCGATCACGTCGCGCAGCGAGTCGGCCTTGGCCAGCAGCATCACGATGCGGTCCCAGCCGAACGCGATGCCGCCGTGCGGGGGCGCGCCGAACTGGAACGCCTCGAGCAGGAAGCCGAACTTCTCCTGCGCTTCCTCCTCGCCGAGGCCCATCAGCGCGAACACGCGCTTCTGGACGTCCTCGCGGTGGATACGGATCGAGCCGCCGCCGATCTCGTTGCCGTTGCAGACGAGGTCGTAGGCGTAGGCGAGCGCGTTGCCCGGGTCCTGCTCGAACTTGTCGATCCACTCCGGGGTCGGCGAGGTGAACGCGTGGTGCACGGCGGTCCACTTGCCGGAGCCGACCGCGACGTCGTCGCCGATGTCCTCGACCGGCGCGAACAGCGGCGCGTCCACGACCCACACGAACGACCAGGCGTCCTCGTCGATCAGGCCGAGCCGGCGGCCGATCTCGTCGCGCGCGGCGCCGAGCAGCGGCTGAGCGGCGGAAACCTTGCCCGCGGCGAAGAAAATGCAGTCGCCGGGCTTCGCACCCGCGGCTTCCGCGACGTTCGCGCGCTCGGTCTCGGAGAGGTTCTTGGCGACCGGGCCGCCGAGCGTGCCGTCCTCGTTGACCAGGACGTACGCGAGGCCCTTCGCGCCGCGCTGCTTCGCCCATTCCTGCCAGGCGTCGAGCTGGCGACGCGGCTGCGAGGCGCCGCCGGCCATGACGACCGCGCCGACGTACGGAGCCTGGAACACGCGGAACGGCGTGTCCGAGAAGAAGTCGGTGAGCTCGGTGATCTCGAGGTCGAAGCGCAGGTCCGGCTTGTCGGAGCCGTACTTCGCCATCGACTCGCGGTAGGTGATCCGCGGGATCGGGGTGGCGATCTCGTGGCCGATCAGCTTCCAGAGCGACTTCACGATCGCTTCGCCGACCGCGATGACGTCGTCCTGCTCGACGAAGCTCATCTCGATGTCGAGCTGGGTGAACTCGGGCTGGCGGTCGGCGCGGAAGTCCTCGTCGCGGTAGCAGCGGGCGATCTGGAAGTAGCGTTCCATGCCGCCGACCATGAGCAGCTGCTTGAACAGCTGCGGCGACTGCGGGAGCGCGTACCAGGAGCCGGGCTTGAGCCGCGCGGGCACGAGGAAGTCGCGGGCTCCTTCCGGGGTGGAGCGGGTCATCGTCGGCGTCTCGATCTCGACGAAGTCCTGCGCGTGCAGCACCTCGCGCGCCGTGCGGCTGACCTCGCTGCGCAGCCGGATCGCGGCCGCCGGACCGCTGCGGCGCAGGTCGAGGTAGCGGTACTTGAGCCGGACCTCCTCGCCGACGTCGACGCGGTCGTCGATCGGGAACGGCAGCGGAGCGGCCTCGGACAGCACTTCCAGCTCGGTGGCGAGCACCTCGATCTCGCCGGTGGCGATGTCCGGGTTCGCGTTGCCCTCGGGCCGCTTCGACACCTCGCCGACGACCTTCACGCAGAACTCCGACCGCAGCGCGTGCGCGCGCTCGGCCATCTCGCCCTCGCGGAACACGACCTGCGCGACGCCGCTGGCGTCCCGGAGATCGATGAAGATGACTCCGCCGTGATCGCGCCGCCGCGCCACCCAGCCGGTGAGGGTGACGGTCTGACCGGCCTGCCCGGCACGCAGAGTGCCGGCTTGATGAGTGCGGAGCACTGCGACTGCTCTCCCTAGGTCCACGAGATTCGGGTGCGGCGGGTGCACGGGGTTGAGCCGAACACGCATTTCGCCGGATACAGAGGCTAACGAACTCCGTGTCCGGGGGTGCGGGCAGGTTTGGGTCGGGGCGGTGGGGCGGGGTTCGAGCGTTGCGGATGGCTTGGGGCGGCGGGGGCAGCGCGGGTCGGGCAGTGTCCGCTTGACGGAGACGGCTCCGGCTCGGCGGGGCAGCACTGCTGGCGCGAGCCGGGCGGGCAACGCAGGCGCGAGACTCTCCGAGGCCAGCAAGCCTTCGGCTTGGACCGTGCCGCTCGGCCAGGCGGCAGCGCTGCTGGCGCGAGCCGAGCAGGCAGGACCGGGCGAGACTCCCTGAGGCCGGTAAGCCTTCGGTTGGGGCGACGGCTCCGGTTCGCCGGGGGCGGGTCTCGAGCGCTGCTAGGTCAAACCTCGCTGACCAGGCAATGCGAGCGGCGAGAAACCCCGGAGTCAGCGCCCGCGATGGCGTGGACAGCTCGGATTCGCAGGAACGGGAGCGCCGACGCAGGGGTGACGCGGACTGGTCGGGACGGTAGCGCTGGAGTTCAGGCGGGTGCGGATGAGCGGACTCGCCGCGGTCTGCACCCGACGAGGCTGGACCAGGTCGTTCCCGAGATCACCGGGCAGGTCACAGAAGGCGCAACTGCTCCGCCTCCCCCACCCGTTGTTCCGGCACCTCCGCGTCCGGCGGGTCCGGTTCCGTCCGGGTTTCCGAATGCGCCCTTGGCGCTCGCGGGTCCAGACCGTGCCGCCGGAGCAGCGGGGCTACCACTGTGCCCAGCCGTTCCCGATAGCCGCGGTCGACGTAGCTTCCTCGGGCGTACAGGCGGCGGTATCGCGGCGCCAGCTCGGGATACTCGCGCTTCAGCCACGCGGCGAACCACTCCCGCGCGCCTGGCCGGAGGTGCAGGGGCAGGACAGTCACCCTGGTCGCCCCGGCTTCGGCCAGTTGGGCGAAAAGCGGGTCGAGGGCCTCGGGCGAATCTGTGAGGTACGGCAGCACCGGCGCGACCATCACCGAGCACGGCAGACCCGCCGCGGCGGCTTTGCGGATCAGGTCCAGTCGGGCGCGCGGGGTCGGGGTGCCGGGTTCCAGGCGGCGTTGCAGGTCGCCGTCCAGCAGGGCCAGTGACACTGCCAAATGGACTGGGACGTCCTTGCCCACCGACTCCAGCAGGGGCAGGTCGCGGCTCAGCATGGTGCCCTTGGTGAGAATCGACAGCGGGGTGCCGGAGTCGGCGAGGGCGCGGATGATCCCGGGCATCAGCCGGTAGCGGCCTTCGACGCGCTGGTACGGGTCGGTGTTCGTGCCCATCGCGACCGGTTCTCGTTGCCAGCTCGGCCGTTTCAGTTGCGCGGCCAGCACTTCCGGCGCGTTGACCTTGACCACGACCTGGGTGTCGAAGTCGCGGCCGGCGTCGAAATCCAGGTACGTGTGGGTGTTCCGGGCGAAGCAGTTGTGCGACACCATCCCGTCGGCGATGAAATCGCCGGTGCCCGTCGTGATGTCGAACAGCGGCAGCTCCAGCCCCGTCGGCGCGACGGTCGCGACGGTGCGCCGGACTCCCCCGATCACGGTGCCGTCCAGGGAGCGTTTCCACTCGACGGCCGGGTCGACCAGGTGCAGGAACCGCAGCACCTCGCCGGTACCGCCGGTGAGGCGTGCTTGCCTGCGGCCGGGGTGCTGGCGGTGGCCGACGGTGTCGTAGCCGAACGAGAACCGGTCCAGCGCGGCGAACAGCATGTCCACCACTTCGTTCTCGTCGTGCGCGATGGAGAGTGTGCCGCGCCGGTAGCCGCCCGCCAGGTCGAAGAGTCCGGCCAGGAAACCGCGCGCCCAGTGCGCGTCCGGTTCGCGCGGGATGCGCATGAAGCCCACTGACGAACCGAAATCCGGCAGGTACGCGAGAGCTCGCGCCGCGGCGTCCGATTCCGCAGCGAACCCGCCTGAGCGCAGCATTCCGCACAGGTACCCGGCGCGGTAGCCGAGCGTGTCGTCCGGCGTGCGCGTGAACCGGCCGCCGCCGACCAGTTCGGTGCCGGGTTCCAGGTGCGGCCGCTGCGCGGTGCCGAGTTTGCTGCCGGTGACGTATTTCCAGCCGCGCGAGCTGAGGAACCGGTGGTCCGGTCCGGCGACGATCCGGGTGCCGTCGTCGAGCGTGACGCGGTACGCCGGGCGCACCGTGGTCCAGTGCGCGAGCACCTCGGTGGGCACGAGCCTGCGCGCGACGCCGTGTCCGCGCGTGCCCATGATCCGGTCGCCCACGCGCAGCTCGGCGATCGGCTTCGCGCGGCCGTCGGCCATCAGCACCGGCGTGTCGCCTTCGAGGCAGTACGTGCACGCGTGCGAACACCCGCGATACGGATTGACCGACCACCGGAACGGCACCGCGGACGATTCGGGCACCCGGTTCAGCACGGACCGGGCGCGCACCTCGTGAAAGGTGACGCCGCCGAACTCCGGAGCGCGCACCGAGCGCACCACGTCCCCGAAGGCACCGAGACCGGGGAGTGCCGGCTCCTCCTTCCCCGCTCGCAACTGTTCCCAACGCACCCCTACAGTCGAACACATGTTCTAAAGCACTGTCAAACATATGTTCGAACACCCCTCGAACGAGCGAGGTGCAGGCTCAGCCGCCGAACCGCTCCAGCGCGCGGATCTTGTTCGTCGCGTCGAGGGCCGCGACCTTGTACGCCTCGGACAGCGTCGGGTAGTTGAAGACCGCGTCCACCAGGTAATCCACTGTCCCGCCGCAGCCCATCACGGCCTGGCCGATGTGGACGAGATCCGTCGCGCCGGTGCCGAAGACGTGCACTCCCAACAACTTCCGGTCCGCCGTCGACACCAGCAGCTTCAGCATCCCGTAGCTGTCCCCGGAAATCTGGCCGCGCGCCAGCTCCCGGTACCGCGCGATGCCGACCTCGTACGGCACCGAAGACGACGTCAGCTGGGCCTCGGTCGCGCCGACGTACGAGATCTCCGGGATCGTGTAGATCCCGATCGGCTGCAACGCGCCGATGTCGTTCGCCGGTTCGCCGAACGCGTGGTACGCCGCGAGCCGGCCCTGGTCCATCGACGTCGCCGCCAGCGCCGGGAACCCGATCACGTCGCCGACCGCGTACACGTGCTCAACCGACGTTCGATAGTGCTCGTCGACCTCCAGCCGACCGCGCCGGTCCGCGGTCAGGCCGGCGTTCTCCAGCGCCAGCGCGCCGGTCATGCCCTGCCGCCCGGCCGAGTACATCACCGCGTCCGCCGGGATCCGCTTGCCGCTGACCAGGGTCGTCACGGTGGCGTCGTCGGAGACCGCGACGTTCGCGACCTTCTCCCCGAACCGGAACGTGACGCCGAGGTCGCGCAGCTGGAACTTCAGCGATTCCACGATCTCCGGATCGCAGAAGTCGAGCATCTGGTCGCGCTGCTCGACCACGGTCACCCGCGAACCGAGCGCGGCGAACATCGACGCGTACTCGATCCCGATCACCCCCGCGCCCACCACGACCAGCGAGGACGGGATCGCCTCCATCGCCAGGATCTCGTCGGAGTCGAGCACGCGCGCGGCGTCGAAGTCGACGTGGTCCGGGCGCGCGGGACGGGTGCCGGTCGCGATCACGACGTAGTGGCCGGTGATGGTGCGCCGGTCGCCGCGGTGTTTGCCGTCGACCAGGACGGTGTGCGGGTCGGCGAACGAGCCGATGCCGCCGATCAGGTCGACGTGGTTGCGCAGCAGCTGCGCGCGCACCACCTGCACCTCGCGCCCGATGACGTGCTGCGTGCGCGCCATCAGGTCCGCGATGGTGATGTCCTGTTTCACCCGGTAGCTCGCGCCGTACAGCTCGCGCTGGTTCATCCCGGTCAGGTACAGCACGGCTTCGCGCAGCGTCTTGGACGGGATGGTGCCCGTGTTGACGCACACGCCGCCGACCATGTCGTGGCGGTCGACGACGGCGACTTTCTTCCCCAGTTTCGCCGCCGCGATGGCGGCTTTCTGCCCTCCCGGGCCCGAGCCGATGACGATGAGGTCGTACTCGTATTCGCTCACGGACCCGAGCCTGCGCATCCGCGCCGGTCGGCGCAAGTCCTCACGAGCGCAAGGCGCCCCGGCGGCGGTGCAGATCCGTGACCGAGCCGAGCGCGGCGCCGAGCTCCTCGCGCAGCAACGCGGCTTGTTGCGCGGCGACGTCCTCCCCCAGCAACTCCGCGAACCGCCCCCTCTCCAGCAGGGCCAGTGCCTCCCACGGAGACGACGCCAGCTGTCCGCTCAACGCACCCGCGTCAGGCGGCGACAGCTGTTCGGCCAGGCCAGCGGTACCTGCGGCGATCAATGCGGCGACGACGAGGTGCGGCTGGGCGTCCGCGCCTGCGAAGCGGAATTCCAACCGCGGCGCGGAGGACGTCCCGCACAACCGGACCGAAGACGTCCGGTCGTCCGGTCCCCACCGCAGTTCACGCGGCGAGAACGGAGCGGTGCGCAGCCGGACGTAGCTGTTCCACGTCGGCGCCCACACCGCGGACAGCGATCGTGCGTCCCGCAGCACTCCGGCCAGGAAAGCCCCCAGCGCGAACGGAAATCCGACCGGTCCGTCCGAAGCGGACAGTGACAGATGCACGTGGCACGAATTCCCCTGACCGGGTTCCGGCGCGGCGAGGTAGTCGGCTTGCGCGCCGTGCTGAGCCGCCACCCGCCGGGTCACCGTCTGCAGCAGCAACGCGTCGTCGCAGGCCGCGAGCGCGTCGCGATGCCGCAGGACAACCTCGTACTGCCCCGGATGACACTCCGCCCGCGCCGATTCCACGCCGAGACCGGCCGTCGCCGACCGCAGATCCGCCAGCAGCGGGGCGAGCCGTTCGGTGCCGCCGAGGGCGTAGTCCACGCCATGCCCGGTGAGCGGATCCCCTGCCAGGTTACGGAAAACCACCTCGTGTTCGATCCCGATCGACGGAACCAGCCCGTGCTCCTCCAAGCGCGCCAGCTGCGTCCGCAACACCGTCCGGGGCGCGAGCCCGGCCGGTTCGCCGGACGGAAACTCCGCGTCCCCGACCACTGCCCACGTCTGGTCGCCGAGCGGAAACGCTGTCGCTGCGTCGAGCTGCACGCGCAAATCGCCGAACCCGCCGAGATACGGCTTCAGCGCACCGATCTCCGGCAGCGGATCACGCTCCGGAGTCCAGGCGAAGACGTAGCTGCACACGCCGTATCCGCTGTCCACCACCTCAGCAGCGAACGGCGCAGCCAGCTCGACGGCCGCGAACCGCGCGTGCGGATCGGGCACCAACAGCACCAGTCGAGCACCGTCCTCCGCGAGCACTCGACGCAGCACCTCAGCCGCCGCCGTACCCGCTTCGGCGCGCACGGCCAGCGACCTCGGCCCGACCGGACGGTCGAACGGGCTCACCAGGCACCGTCCGGATCGGGCGCGTGCAAGGGGTTCGGCACGCGGCCCCAGCGGACGTCGAACTCGTCGTCGCGTTCCACCTTGTCGAAGCCCTGTCCGGCGAGATGCTCGCGGTTGAGCGTGACCCGCTCGACGTCCGGCGCGAACAACCGGCAGGCGTCGAATCGTTCGGCCACCTCGGGGTTTTCGTCGCGGTAGCGGCCGACGACCTCGCGCACCAGCGCCCAGAAGTCACCGCGCGCCAACCCGAGATCGTCCAGCAGTAGTTCCGCCCAGAACCGCAGCTGCCCGGAGAAAACCGAGCTGAACAGCGACTGCGCGAGCAGGTGCGCGGGCCAGCGCAGCATGTCGGCGGCGGCGTCCGGCGGCAGATCCGCGTAGCAGGGCAGTTCCTCGTCCAGCAGGTCGACGCCCTGGGCGAAATCCTTGATCGCGATGCGCAGCGGGCGGCCGTCCGCGTCCACCACGAGCACGAGATTCTGGCCGTGCGGGCAGAATCCGACGCCGTACTGGAGCAGCCAGTGCAGCAACGGCGTGAGCAGCAGATCGAACAGCCTCGACAGCCACGCCTCCGCATCGTCGCCGGACTGCCTGATCAGCCTGGTCAGCACGGTCTCGCCAGCGGCGTCGCGGTACGGCAGCGCGGCGAACGAAATCGCCTGCTCCCCCTCGGCGAGCCGGGCGACGAGCGGCTCGCGCCACAGCGCACCGAGCGTTTCGTGGAACCGGTACGGCAGTTCCTCCAGCGAACCGAACAGCGGATGCTGGACCGAAACGCTCGCCACCTCGCCGAGCAGCTCGAAACGGTATTTCTCGGACAGCAACGGATCGGCCGCGTCGATCCCACGCAGCCACTCGGTGACCGATGGTCCGGCGAGCGTCGCCGCGGAGTTCAGACCGCGATAGACGAGCGTATTGCGCACGGAGACGGCGGTTTTGACATCGCGGCGGTCTGGCCGGGAGCGGTTGGCGAGGGTCCGGACTGTCTGATGTGGACGGTAGACGTCGCGGCTCTCCCCCAGCTCGGCCATCCGGCCGGTCGCCAGCTCGGCCGCGTAGAGCGTGCCGATGATTTCGTCTGCCTGCCAAGGATGCACCGGCACCCAGACGTAGTCGGCGGGAGCGCCGAGCTGGGCCGTGCGGGCGGTGAACTCGGCGCGGGTCTGGTCGTCCAGTTCCTCGCGCAGCAGGGTTTCCGCGTCGAGCCCGGCCACGCTGCGGAACTGCGCGAGATCGCGGTGTACGGCGTACCAGCGCAACCGGATGTCGGCACCGGATTCGGGCGCGTAACGGGCACGGTCAGGAGCGGAAAACCCGACGCGGCCCTTGTTGAGGACCAGCCGGGGGTGGCCGGTCAGGTGCCCGTCGGCGAGGTTGTAGTCCATCGTGGACAGTTCGGCGGCGGTCGGTGCGCGGCGCAGACGGGTTGCCTCGTTGGCGACCGTCGAGGTCAGCTCGGCGAGGACGTCCGCCAATCGCAAGCCAGTGAGGCCGAGCCGTTCGCGCGCGTCGACGATCAACGTGTGGGGGTCGTCCGCCGGAGCCTCCACGCCGTCAGCGGTCCGGATTGCGCTGCCGGGCAACACTGTCCACGACTCGAACGCGCCTCGGCGTGCTTCGAAACGGTACGAAACGCCGTCGGGCAGGTCGAGCTGCCAGCTGCGGTGTCCGGCCCGCGTCGGTTCGCCGGGCTCCGGCACCAACATCGCTTCGTACGACAGCTCGCCGAGCATTTTGTGCGTGACGAGCGAGCCAGCGGCCCGCCAAGCAGCGTCGTCGGTCAGGGTCACAGGTCCTCCGTCTGGTCGAGGCCGAACGTGGTGAACGCCGTCCGCTCAGGCAGGTCGTACACCGGTTTTCCGCATACCGCGTTGAGAATCGCCGCCGCCCGCCACGCGCCGAGGCCGAGATCCGGCGCGCCGGGACCGTGCGTGTGCCGTTCCGCGTTCTGCACGAACAACGGGCCTGGCACGTCGAGCTCGACCCGATAGTCGGCACCGATCACGAGCCGCCCCTGCGCATCGCGGCGGACCGCTTCGCCTAGGCCTTGCAGCAACGGCCCGGTCGGCGTTTCCGCGTAGCCGGTGGCAGCCACCACGGCGGACGTCCGGTGCATCGCGGTCGTTCCTTGCTGGGCGTGGCGCAGTCCCAGTTCGATCCCGTCGCCGACGGTCGCGGTCACCACCTCGACGCCCGGTGTCAGCACCGCGCCCGGCCAGCCGCCGCCGATGCTTCGGCGGTACAGCTCGTCGTGGATCTCCGCCATCGTCTCGGCGTCGATTCCTTGGTACAGCTGCCATTGCGTGGGCAGAAGCTGGTCCCGGACCGCTTCGGGAAGGCCGTGGAAGTACGCCGTGTAGTCGGGGGTGAACTGCTCCAAGCCGAGCTTCGAGTACTCCATCGGCGCGAACGCCGGTGTCCGCGCGAGCCACCGTAGACCGTCCACAGTGGATCGCGCCCGCAGCAGGTCGAGAAACACCTCGGCTCCCGACTGCCCGGAGCCGACCACCGTCACCGAATCCGCAGCGATCAGATCAGGCCGATGCGTGAGGTAGTCCGCGGAATGCAGCGCGAGCACGTCAGGCGCGGAAACCAAGGGCTGCAACGGTTCCGGCACGCTCGGCTGCGTGCCGACGCCGAGCACGACCGCCGCCGCCAGCACCGGTTCCGCACCCTCGACGGTCAGCTCGAACGCCTCTTCGCGGTCGATCCAGCGCAAGCCGGTGACCTTGTGCCCGAACCGGCACGACGGGAGCCGGGACGCTGCCCAGCGGCCGTAGTCGTCGTACTCGGCGCGCGGCAGATGGAACCGCTCGGCGAAGTAGAACGGCAGCAATCGGCCGCGTTCGCGCAGGTAGTTGAGGAACGAATGGCGGTTTGTCGGGTCGACGAGCGTCACCAGGTCGGCAAGGAACGGCACCTGCAGCGTCGCCCCGTCCAGGAGCAGTCCGGGGTGCCAGCGGAACTCTGGACGCGCGTCGAACAGTACGACTTCCAGCTGGTCGAGCGGATCCGCCAGCGCGGCCAAAGACAGGTTGAACGGCCCGATCCCGACCCCGGCGACGTCGTAACGCCTCACGACGCGACCGGGCTTTCCCGCGTGACGCTCGTGCGCAGGTCCGCCGCGACCGTGGCCACCGCGTCCAGCAGCGCGCGGTAGTCGGCGGGCTGGGTGTGCGGGTGCAGGAGGGTGAGTTTGAGCCACAGCTGCGCCTCGCCGTCCGGTCCGGTCGGCAACGAGCCGCGACCGATCACCGCGGTGCCGTCCTCGAGAAGCGTGCGGCGCACCTGCGCGACCAGCTGGTCTCCGGCCGCTCCGTCCGCCGCAACCGGACGGAAGACCACTGTGGACAGTTCGGGCGGGCCCCACGACCGCAGCGCCGGATGGTCTTCGACCATCGCGTGCACGCCAGAAGCATTGGCACAGCAGCGTTCCACGAGCGCCCCGATCCCGGCCGTGCCGAGCGCGCGCAGCGTGACCGCCATCCGGAACGCGTCCGGACGCCGGGACGTGCGCAGCGAACGGCCGAGCAGATCGGGCAGTCCGGCTTCGGTGTCGTCGTCGGCGTTGAGGTACTCGGCGCGGACGGTGAGCGCCTGCAGATCGGCCTCCCCGCGCGCGGCGAAGACACCGGCGGCCACCGGTTGCCAGCCGAATTTGTGCAGGTCAAGCGCGACTGAATCGGCTAGCTCCAGACCGGCGACGCGCGAGCGAAGGGTTTCGCTGCAGAGCGCGAGACCGCCGTACGCCGCGTCGACGTGCAGCCGCGCTCCAGTCCGGCGGCAGATTTCGGCGATCTCCGGCAAGGGGTCGATCCGGCCGGTGTTGGTGGTGCCGGCGGTCGCGACGACCACGGCCTGCGCACCGAGCGGTGCCAACGCCTCGGCCAGCGCGGACGGGACCATCCGGTCGTCGACGCACGGCACCACGACCGGCGCGGGAAGTCCGAGCAGCCATGCCGCACGGGCGACGCTGTGGTGCGAATTAGCCCCGCAGACCGGGCGCGTGACGGCGGATTCCCGGGCGAGCAGGAGGCCGAGAAGGTTGGATTCGGTGCCGCCGGAGGTGATGACGGCGTCTGGGCGAGCGGCGTCCGGGTAGCAGAGCCGGGCGATCCCGGTGGCGAACTCGCGCTCGATCTCGCTCGCGACCGGGGCCTGGTCCCAGGAGTCCATGGACGGGTTCAGCGCGGAGGCGACGACGTCCGCGGCGACGGAAACGGCCAGCGGCGGGCAGTGCAGGTGCGCGGCGCACGCCGGGTCGCCCGGGTCGGCGGATCCGGCGGCGAGCAGGGCGGAAAGCTCTTCCAGGGCTTGTTCGGCGCCCACCCCGTGCCGAGGGAGCCCGTCTGCGGACTGGGTGCGCGCGAGGGTCGCCGCCACCGCGGCAGGGCCGCCTGCCGGAACCGGACCGCCGCGTTCGGCCGTGCCCGCCGCCATTCCGCGCAGCGCCGCCGGAAGCAGCCGGGCCAGCCGGTCCGCACCGTCGGGGCCGCCCGCGAGCCACTCCGCCGAAGCCACGCCGGACGAGGCCGTCGGCGCTGAGGGCGCATCCGCCATGGAACCGCCTTTCTTAGGGTAACCTTGCCTTACCCTGCGCAACAATACGGATACCCACCGGCACGCTGCGAGCGGGGCCCGCGCGGCAGCGAAACGGCCGGTGCCCCCTTGGGAGCACCGGCCGTTTCAAGGCAGGAGTCAGCGCGACGGAGCCAGCCCGCGCACCTGCACCGCGAGTACGGGCATGGTCAGCCCGTTGTCCACAGAGGACTGCTTCAGCCCTTCTTCCCGAGGGCTGCCAGTTCCCGGTGAATCCACTCGACCTGGGTGCGCATGAGGTTCTCCGCGACCTCCTCGGCCTGCGGCGTCATGTGCGTCGCGCCCGCGAGCGGCAGGAAGCCGTGCGCGCGGCCCTTCGCCAGCAACGCCGAGGAAAGCCGCAGCGCGTGCGCCGGGAAGACGTTGTCGTCGGCGAGGCCGTGCACGATCAGCAGCGCCCGTTCGAGCGAACCGGCACTCGCGATGAGCGAGTTGTGCTCGTAGCTTTCCGGTTCGTCGTCCGGCTTGCCGAGGTAGCGCTCGGTGTAGTGGGTGTCGTAGAGCGACCAGTCGGTGACCGGCGCGCCCGCGACCGCCGCGTGGAACACGTCCGGCCGCCGCAGCACGGCGAGCGCGGAGAGGTAGCCGCCATAGGACCAGCCGCGGATCGCGACCCGCTCGAGGTCCAGTTCGGGGTACGCCGCGGCGGCCGCGTGCAGGGCGTCGACCTGGTCGGCCAGGGTGACGTCGGCGAGCTTGCCCGCGATCTCCTTCTCCCACGCCGGTCCGCGCCCGGGCGACCCGCGACCGTCCACGACCAGCACGGCGAAACCCTGGTCGGCAAGCCACTGCGGGGTGAGGAAAGCGTTGCGGCTCTGGAGAACCCGCTGCGCGTGCGGGCCGCCGTACGGGTCGAGAAGGACCGGCAGCTTGCCCTCGTCGGGCTCGTAACCGCGCGGCAGCACCAAAGCCGCGCGCAGCTGACGTTCGCCGAGAGTGAGCCAGGTCAGGTTCGGGACGATCTCCGGGTCCACAGTGGACGATTCGATCGACCCCGCCTCGGCGCCGTCCCGCAGCACGGTCACCTTCGGGCCGCTGTGGTCGAGACTCCACGAGGAAAGCACCGTGAGAGCCGCGCTTCCCGAACCGACGTGCACACCGTCCGTTGTGGACAGTCGCCGCACCTTGCCGTCTTCGGTGCGATACAGGTGGATCTGCGTCGGGTCGTTTTCCGAGGCGGTGAACAGGATTTCCTCGCCGACGTGCAGCACCATCCGCAGCTGCATGCCGGGCGGCGTGATCGGTTCGCCGTCCACCAGGAGCCGGTGATCGCCGTCCGCCGCGCTCTCCACCACCAGCTTGCCGTCCGCGGTCCACGCGGGCACGCCCTGGAAGATCTCGACCCAGTGCTCGTCGGTCTCGGTGTGCACCTCGGCGACCGAACCGTCGGACGGATCCAGCGCGAGCACCGTCAGCCGCTTCTGGTCCCGCGGCTGCACGGCCAGCAGCGGCTGCCCGCCCGCCGACCAGTGCACCGTGACCAGGTACTCCCAGTCGCCTGGCGCCACGTCGACGCGGCTGCCGTCCAGGCTCAGCACGGCCAGCGACACCTCGGCGTTCGGCGAGCCCGCCGCCGGGTACGCCACGACGTTCGCCGGCTGCTGCGGGTTCGCCGGGTCGCCGATCGTCCAGCGCGGCACCGGGCCGCGGTCCGCGCGCTCCACGATGACGCTGCGCCCGTCCGGCGCCCACCAGTAGCCGCGCGTGCGGTCCATCTCCTCGCCCGCGATGAACTCCGCGAGCCCCCAGGTGACGTCCTCGTCGTCCTCGCCGACGAGAACGCGGTCTTCGCCGGTCGCCAGTTCGATCACGTGCAGCCGCCGCTCGCGCACGTACGCGACGTGCGTGCCGGTCGGGTTCGGCCGCGGGTCGATCACGGACCCGTCGACCAGGATGCGCGTCTCGCCGGTCGCGAGGTCGAGCGTGTACAGCTTGCCCGACAGCGTAAACGTGACGACGGTGAACGCGTCGTCCACGCCGAAGGCCACCACGCCGCCGCCGGTCTCCCGGGCCCGTTCGCGGCGCGCCCGCTCCTCCGGCGGCAGGTCCTCGTCGCCGGACACCAGTTCGGCCGCGTCGATCAGCTTCGTCTCCTCGCCGGTCGCGAGGTCGAACGACCACAGGCTGTGCCGCGGGTCGGTACCGGTGGCGCTGCGCAGGAACAGCACCCGCGAACCGTCCGGGGCGACCCGGAACTGCTTGGGCGCGCCGAGAGTGAACCGCTGGGTGCGGGCCTGCTGGCGGAGGAACGGAACGTCGTCGAGTGCAGAATCGGTCACGACCAGCACTCTTTCAGATGATCAGCCGGACACGCCAACACCCTGCAGCGCGGCCCGCTGCTCTTCGACGTCATAGGTCGGCTCCGGGAACTGCGGGTCCATGTCGGTCAGCGTCTCGACCAGCAGCTCCGCAACTGCCCAATTCCGGTACCACTTGCGGTCGGCTGGCACGACGTACCACGGAGCGTGCGCGGTCGACGTGCGCTTCAACACGTCGGCGTACGCCTTCTGATACGCGGGCCACTGCCGTCGCGCCTCGATGTCCGACGGGTCGAACTTCCATCGCTTCTCGGGCCGGTCCAGCCGCGCGGTGAGCCGGCGAAGCTGCTCCTCCGGCGAGATGTGCAGGAACACCTTCACCACGGCGGTGCCGCTGTCGGTCAGCTCCTTCTCGAACGCGTTGATCTGCGTGTAGCGCTTCCGTCGCTCGGCCGCCGAGAGCTGGCCGAGCACGCGCGGCACGAGCACGTCCTCGTAATGCGAGCGGTCGAACACGCCGAGGTGGCCCGGCGACGGGAGCTTCTTGCGGATACGCCACAGGAAGTCGTGCTTCAGCTCGGCGGCCGTCGGCTTCTTGAACCCGGCGTACTGCACGCCCATCGGATTCACCAGGCCGAGCACGTGCCCGACGGTGCCGCCCTTGCCGGAAGTGTCCATGCCCTGCAACACGAGCAGCACGCTGCGGGCGCCGCCGCCGATGCCCTCCGCGTACAGCGCCTCCTGCAACCCGGCGAGCTGTTCCCCGGCGGACTCGAGTTTCTTGCCGCCCTTCGCCTTCTTTTCCGGCCCCACCGGCGACGAAGCCGGGTCCGGCAGCTCGCCGCCCGCCCGGAGCGCGTCGCGGACCCGGTTTCCGTTCTGCTGCTTCTTCGCCATCCCGGGACGATAACCGCGGGCGCCGACAATCCCGGGGACCTCTCCGCCGGTGTCATCCGGTCGAGCGAGCGGCGCAGCGAATCGCCGGCAAGACCCCTCGATTGCGCAACGAACGACGGGGGAAAGCAACGTTTCCCGGCTGAACTCCCCGCGAACGGCCTCTAGCCTGAACGCATGACAGCGTCCGTCCAGCCTGCCGGCACCGCGCGTCCCTCCTCCTCCGACGGCTTCATCGCGCTCGACGAGCAATGGAGCACGCACAACTACCATCCGCTGCCGGTCGTGATCGCCGAAGCCGAGGGCGCTTCGGTGACCGACGTGGCCGGCAAGTCCTATCTGGACTTCCTGTCCGGCTACTCCGCGCTCAACTTCGGCCACCGCAACCCCGAGCTGATCGCCGCCGCGACCGAGCAGCTGGGCCGCGTCACGCTCACCTCCCGCGCCTTCCACCACGACCAGCTGGGCCTGTTCTGCCGCGAGCTCGCCGAGCTGACCGGCACCGAGATGGTGCTGCCGATGAACTCCGGGGCCGAGGCCGTGGAGTCCGCGGTGAAGGTCGCGCGCAAGTGGGCGTACCAGGTCAAGGGCGTTCCGGCGGGCACGGCGGAAATCGTGGTCGCGGCGTCGAACTTCCACGGCCGCACCACCACCATCGTCTCGTTCTCCGACGACGAAACCGCGCGCGCCGACTACGGCCCCTTCACGCCGGGCTTCGTCCAGGTGCCGTACGGCGACGCCGAAGCGTTGAAGGCAGCCATCACGCCGCGCACCGCAGCAGTGCTGATGGAGCCGATCCAGGGCGAGGCAGGCGTCGTCGTGCCGCCCGAAGGGTTCTTCGCCGCGGTGCGACGGCTGTGCGACGAGAACAACGTGCTGATGATCGCCGACGAGATCCAGTCCGGTCTCGCCCGCACCGGCACTGTGCTGGCGCTGGAGCACGAAGGCGTCCGCGCTGACCTGTACACGCTGGGCAAGGCCCTCGGCGGCGGCATCGTCCCGGTGTCGGCGGTGGTCGGCAGCCGCGACGTGCTGGCCGTGCTGAAGCCCGGCGAACACGGCTCGACCTTCGGCGGCAACCCGCTGGCTTGCGCGGTCGGCCGCGCCGTGGTGCGGATGCTGCAGACCGGCGAGTACCAGAAGCGATCCACCGAACTCGGCGCGCACCTGCACGAACGGCTGGCGAAACTGGTCGGCGACGGCGTGTCGGAGGTGCGCGGACGCGGTCTGTGGGCAGGCGTCGACATCGCGCCCGGCGGTCCGACCGGACGGGAGGCGTCCGAGGCGTTGGCCGGGCTGGGCGTGCTGTGCAAGGAAACGCACGACCGCACGCTGCGCGTCGCGCCGCCGCTGGTGATCACCGAAGCCGAACTGGACCGCGGCGTCGACGCGATCGCCCAGGTCGTGCGCGGCTGACCTGCTCGGTGACCGCCGTTTTCCGGGCGGCGGTCACCGGGTGGGCATCACCGCGACCGTCGACCCGTCCGGCGAAGCGGTCACCTCGATGCCGCGGCCGTACTCGTCCTCGACGGACGTGGTCAGGCTCCACGTTCCGTCGTTTTCCCTGAGCGCCACCGAAATCTTGTCGCGAGGAAAGCCGGGCATGCGCTCGTCCACCTTCGCGAGAATCGCGGGCAGCGCCTTCGGGGACAGCTGCGACAACGCGAACAGCGGTGCGCCCGGATCCGGCTGGATCGGCGAGGGCCGGTGTTCGACGAGACGGCCGCGATACCAGTCGTAGTCGTCCGAAGTGCCCGGCCCCGGGCCAGGCACTTGGAACTCGACGTGGTCGGTCCGGATGATCGCCTCGTACGCTTCTTGACGGCCGCTCAGCTTGGTCAGCAACTCGGCGACCTGCCGGAAACCGTTCTCCGTGAACGCGTCCGAGGTGAGCGCCGGTACGCCCTTCGCGTCCGCGACCAACTGGCGGTCGCTGTCGTTGGCCGACCGGACTGTCATGGTGATCCCGACGTCCTCGCGGCGGATGCTCACGCGAGCGTCCGCCGGGTCGCCCCCGAAACTCGCGACGAGGCCGGGGATCGCGGCGAAATCGACCTCGTTCGCGGCGAATTGCTTGTCCGGCTTGCCAGTGCTGATCGAGTCGCGTTTGACCGTGCCGCCGCGATAGCTGAGGTACGCCCCAGGAACGGTGGCGCGCAGCTGGTCCGATTCCACTGTCAGGTCATCGAAACGCTCACTCTCGGCGGACAGTTTCGCCACTCCAGCGCGCAAATCTTCCGCAGTGAACAGGTTCGGCGGGGAGAGAAGCTGACCGAGGACGTCGTCACGGATAGGCACCAGCAGCGCCGCCGCGATGACGACCGCGCTCACCACCGCCATCGCCAGCCGTCCGACGGCATTCCCTTGCCGCGCTTCGGGTTCCGGCGTGCGCTCGTCGCCGATGACCCCGACCTGCCACGGCCGCTCAGTCCATTCCCGCGGCGGATCGGCATCCACCACGACCACCCCGGCGTACCGCGGACTCTGCTTGACCACGACGACCGTGCCCGGCTGATACGCCGCGGACCGCACCGGATGGATCAACTCCCGAGCCGTCGCCCGGTACGCGGCCTCGTTCGGCGGCGCGACGACCAGCTTCAACTCGGTCACATAGGCGTCGTTGACCTGCGTCCCGGTCGTCTCCAGTCGTTCGATCTTGGCGAGCGCACGATCGCCGTGCTTCTGGACGAACCGCCTGCTCTGCGGGGACGCGGTCCCGTGCAGCGACCGGGCGATGCTGCCGAGGATCAGCACCATGATCGTGAGGCTGACGCCGACCGACCCGGCCGCGATATACCAGCCGTAACCGAGGACGAACCCGCCGATCACGCCCGCGATCGCGAGCCCGAGCGGCACCGCGTACCCCAGCCGCAGGAACCGGATCAGCCGGATCACCGACGACCGCCGCGGTTCGGGTGAATTGAGCACAATGGGTGTTTACTGCACTCCGCGTGAAGACACCAGAGGTAATGCTCACACAGAGTGTCCGTTCAGGCCGAGGTCACCTCGACGCCGCTCAGCGCGTTGTTGTCCTGCTGCTGCCCGTCGCCGCCCGGCACCGTCGGGATGTCGCCGGTGCTGAGACCGGACAGGTAAAGCCCGGCCTCGGCACCGGCTTCCGCGGACTGCCGTTTGCGGCGCGCCGTTTCGATCCTCGTCACCACGACCTGGCGAGCGCCGCCGGGCAGCTGCACCACCGCGTTCGCGCCGACCTGGACCGTGCCGTCGGTGACCGTGCCGGTGACCACGATGCCCCGCGTCGGGATCTGGTAGATCTCGGAGATCCGGAAGCGGAACGGGCCGGACGGGGTTTCGGCCGGACGGCGCGAGAACAGCGACATGGGACAAGCATCGCATCACGGCGGTTACCCGGCGCTCACCGGCTGGCCGCCGCGTGGACTGCCGCAGCCAGCCGGTCGTGTTCCGGATAGGACCAGGTCGCGGAGAACTGCCGCCGCGTGTACCCGAACGCGATGCCGCTGCGCGGATCCACAAAGGACTCGGACCCGGCAGATCCGTTGTGCCCGAACGCATTCGCGCTGAGGAACGGATACCGCAACCCCTTCGCCTGAAACCCGAGCGCGTACTGGCCCGCATCCCCGGTCACCAGGTCGCGGCCGGCGGAATGAAGCATCGCGAACTCGCCGAGCGTGCCGGGTTCGAGCAGCGGCGGCCGTCCGTCCAAACCGGACACCGCAGCCGCGTACAGCCCAGCCAGCCCCCGCGCGCTGCCGACCCCACCAGCGGAAACCTGCCCGAGCGCCCGCACCTGCCGCGTGTTGACGAACGCCACCTGATCAAGCGGCGGCGTCGAATCGAGCCCGTAGCCGATGCCGCCCAAGCTGTACGGACTCGGGACGTACGCCTGGAACGCCGCGAGTTCCTCGGCGCTGGCCTCCCCCGCCAGCACCTCGCGGTACCGGTGATCCTCCTGTTCGGGCAGTCCGAGGTACAGGTCCAAGCCGTACGGCTCCCTGATCCGCGTCTCGAAGTGCTCCTGCACCGACCGCCCGGTGACCCGCCGGACCACCTCCGCGACGATCGAGAACCCGGCGAATCCGCTGTAGCCGTAAGCAGACCCCGGCCGCCAGAACGGCCGCTGCCCGGCCAGCCGTCGCGCGATCACCCGATCGTCCGCGAGCTCCTCGGCGGACAGCCCGCCGTCCGCCCCGATCACGCCGGAACGATGGGTCAGCACGTCGCGCACCGTGATCCCGCCCTTGCCCGCAGCGGCGAACTCCGGCCAATGGCGCGCGACCGGCTCGTCCAGGTCCAGCACGCCGTCCTGCACGAGCAACGCCACCACCAGCGTGGTCGCCCCCTTGGCCGAGGAATAGACGCCGGTCAGCGTCTCGCCCGTGACGTCGCCCGCCCAGAGATCAACCACCAGCCGCCCGTGCACACGGACCGCCAACTGCACGCCCGCACTCGCCTCAGCCGCGGTGACGAACTCCTCGCGAACCTCCTCGAAGCCGTCCGCGACAGTCCCGTGGATTTCGGTGTCCCCCATCAGCCCTCCAATCAGTGTCGAAAGAAGGACCCGCGCGCCGCGGTGAATGTGACTAGGCTCCGATCTGTGACCGCCAGGCGGACTCTCGCCCTCTTCGCCGCGCTCTGCGCGCTCGCCACGCTTGCGTTGGGACTGCTAGTCGCCCCCTACGCACCGGGCACAGTGGACCAATGGACCGAGAGGCACGCCTCGACGCTGAGCCCGGCCCTGCTCAACACGCTTGTGCTGCCCACCGAGCCGTACGTGCTCATCCCAGCCGTCGTCGTCATCGCCGGCATCTGCCTCTACCAACGCAATCGCCTGGACGCACTACTCGCCGTGGCAGGCCCACTCGTCGCCATCGCGCTGAACAGCTGGGCGCTGAAACCCGCCTTCGACCGCTGGAAAGGCGGCACGCTCGCCTACCCCAGCGGCCACACCGTCAGCCTGCTAGCCGTGCTGACCGTCATAGTGCTGCTGGTGCGGTTCAAGGCTGTCGCCGTTGCGGTCGGCGCAGTGCTGGTCTGCTGCGCAGCCATCGGCATGATCGGCCTCGGCTACCACTACCTGACCGACATCGTCGGCGGCGTCTGCTTCGCCCCCGCAGTGGTCACCGCGCTGCGGGCGGCGCTGTCACCGCGTCGCGCGCGAGAGCCGTCAACCGGCTGATCGCACGCAGGTACTTCTTGCGGTAACCGCCGTTCAGCATCTCCTCGCCGAACAGCTCGGGCAGCGGCACGCCGGACACGACCACCGGAATCGCCCGGTCGTACAGCCGGTCCGCCAACGCGACCAGCCGAAGCCCGACCATCTGGTCCGGCACCGGCGTCACGTGCTTGAGGTGGACCCGCCGCACCCCGTCGAGCAGCTTCCCGTAGCGCGAGGGATGCAGGCGCTCGAGATGCGTCATCAAGGCGCTGAATTCGTCCACAGTGGACCCTTCGTGCGCGGCCGCGGAAGCGTCGATCTCCTCGTCGCTGACCGGCGGAGGCGCATCCGGCAGCCCGCGGTGCCGGTAGTCGGGCCCGTCGACGCGGACGACGCCGAACCGCCGCGACAACGCCTGGATCTCGCGCAGGAAGTCCTCCGCCGCGAACCGCCCCTCGCCGAGCTTGTCCGGCAGGGTGTTGGAGGTCGCCGCGACGTAGACGCCCGCGTCGGTGAGCTCCTGCAGCAGCCGGCTGACCAACGTGGTGTCGCCGGGATCGTCGAGCTCGAACTCGTCGATCGCCAGCAACCGGTGCTCGGAGAGCCGCGCGACCGCGTTGGCGAACCCCAGCGCGCCGACGAGATGCGTCAGCTCGACGAACGTCCCGTACGCCTTGGGCCCAGGAGTCTCGTGCCACGTCGACGCGAGGAGGTGGGTTTTGCCGACGCCGAAGCCGCCGTCGAGGTAAAGCCCCATCGGCCCGTCCGGAATCGCCGCCCCGCCGCCGAAGAGCGACCGCAGCCGGGACTTTTTGGCCTTCGCCGCCCCGATCCGCGAAGCGAACGCAGAACACGCTTCGACCGCGGCCGCCTGGCTGGGCTCGTCCGGGTTGGGCAGGTAAGTGGAAAACCGAGCCTCGCCAAACCGCGGCGGCGGCACGAGGGACGCGATCAGCTCGTCGGCCCCAAGCTCGGGAAACCGGTCGGTCAGCGCAGCTGCGGGCATGGTGGAAGAGCCTATCCGGACGGCCCCGGCCCCTTGGGCGCGCCTCGACCGGGCCGGGAAGGGCAAATCCGCCGGTCGGAGCCGCCTTCGGGCGCAGAGGGGGCCGGTGAGGCGGGATGCGTGTGGTGACTGTCACCGCGGTGCCGCGCTGGTCAGGGCTCCGGCACCGGGTCTGGCTTGCGCTGCGGGGGCGGGTGGCGAAGTGGCTCGGTGCGGCGCTGCGGCACTGGAGCAGCGGTGTGACCAGACCGGCGCGAGCGGCGAGGCCACCCGGCACCGCGGCACCGGCCCGAGGCGCGTGACCAGACCAGCGCGAGCGGCGAAGTGGCCGGGCACCGCGCTGAACCGAGCCGCGCGCGGCCTGGCGGACGGCGAGGGCCCCGCAGCACCGGAGCGATGGATCGGGGTGTGCGACCAGACCAGCGCGAGCGGCGAGGTCGCCCGCCACCGCGGCACTGGGATCGAGGTGTGCCACCGCCCCGGCGCGAACGGCGAGGCGGCGGCCGTTCCGCTGTGCTGGAGCGGGCTGCGTCGCTGGTCCGGCAGGAGCGGCGGATCGTGGCGGGCGAGGTCGGTCATCGGCGTGCGGGGCAGCAGCGCTTCCGCCGAGGCAGCCATCGCGCGAGGGTCAGTAGGTGGGCTGCCGGTCGGATGCGGTGCGTCGCGGGGCGGGCCGGGCTGGCTGGCGACTCACCCATTCGAGGGATGCCGCGTGAGTTTTCGCCCGGTCGGGAGGTCCTTTCGGAGGGCACGTCTCCGGCGCCGCGGGCCGCTCGCGGTGACACTGGACGCGCCATGTCCGCATACAGGGAGCGAGGAACCATGCCGAGCACGAACCGGCCCGATGTGCCTACTGCTGTCCCGTCTTCCGCGCTGGCGGCGGCTGACCAGACGGACACCGCGGGGCGCACCACGATCTCGTCGCTGGTCGTGCAGAAGATCGCGGTGCTGTCGACGCGCGAGGTCGCCGGGGTGCACGCGCTCGGCGGCGGGGTGTCGCGGGCGATCGGGGCCATCCGGGACCGGATCCCGGGGTCGGGCGCGACCTCCACCGCGGGCGTCTCGGTCGAGGTCGGCGAGAAGCAGGCCGCGATCGACCTCGATGTCGTCGTCGAGTACGGCGCGCGCATCGCGGAGGTCGCCCGCGACGTGCGGCGCAACGTCATCACCTCCGTCGAGCAGATCACCGGGCTCGAGGTGATCGAGGTCAACATCGCGGTCAACGACGTCCACCTGCCCGGCGAAGAGGACGAACCCGAGTCGAGCCGGGTCGAATGACCTCGTGACCGACCGGTGCGTCGGCTGCGGCACCCGCCCACGTCCGGTCCCAGGGGCACAGGCCGGGCGGCGGTCCTGAAGCACCGCGTGAGCCACAGCCGCGAAAACGCCCGCCAAACCGAACACGGGCAGCACCAGCAATCACCGCAGCACAGACATCCCAGGAGGGCGCACGTTGAACGCTACGCAGACCGGGATCCTCGCCGGGCTGATTCTCGGCCTGGCCGCCACACAGGGATTCACCGCTTTCCTGGTGACCTTCGCGGTCGGCATCATCGGGCTCGTGGTCGGCCGGGTCCTCGACGGCGAGCTCGACCTCGGCGACCTGTTCGGGAAGGGCCGAGACAAGTGACCCAGGCGGTCGAGGCAGGGCCGTCCCGCAACGACCTTCCGGAGCCCGCCGAGCGCGGTTCGCTGACCATCGCGCACGCCGTGGTCCGCAAGGTCGCGCAGCACGCCGCCGACCAGGTGCCCGGGACGATGCGCACTGAGCGCCGCGTCGCGGGGGTCAGCACCGGGACCACCGGTGCCTCCGCGAAGGTCGGCGGCTCGGACAACGACGTCGAGCTGTCCCTCGATCTCGCGTTGCGTTATCCGGCACCGGTGCGCGAGGTGACCGGGCAGGTGCGCGAGAAGGTCGTCGAAGAGGTCGAACGCATCACCTCCTATCACGTGCGTTCGGTCGCGGTGACGGTCACCGCGTTGCTGCCGGACGTGCCGCCGAGGGTGCGATGATGCGCATCCTCGTCCGTCTTCTGTCCACGCTGCTCGGCCTGGCCGTCGCGGCAGGTGGCGCACTGCTAGCGCTCGAGGTCGGGTGGGCCTGGTGGCAGCCTGACAAGGAACCGCTGGTCGTGCCCTGGCCGCGGTGGAAAGCCGCGATCGCCGAGCTGGACTGGACCAGCACGCCAGTGCGGCTCACCGCGGGAATCGTCTTGCTCGCCGGGCTTGTGCTCCTGCTGCTGGCCCTCGGCGCAGGCGACCGCGCGGTGCGGATGACCGATCCTGCTGACGGGATCACCGTCAACACCTCGCCGCGAGCTCTCGCGCGCTTGGTCGGGCTGGCGGTGCGCGCGGAGGACAACGTGCGCGGCGCGTCCGTGACGGCCAGCTCCCGCCGGGTGCGCGTGCGCGCGACAAGCCGGTTGGAAAACGAGGAACAGCTGCGGCCGCGGCTGTTGGAAACCGTCGCGGGGGTGCTGGACGACCTCCCGCTGCAGCGTCGTCCGAAGGTGTCCGTGGTCGTCGACTCTCCGAAGGACCGGTGATGAGCGCTTCCGCGGCGCGTCGCGCGCAAGGCCGTTCGTACGGCACCGAGCGCACGCTGACCTCCTTGGTCGGTGTCCTCGGTGTGCTGGCTGGTGCCGGAGCGCTGGTGGTCGGCATGGGGTGGCTCGGGCAGTTCCGCGGGCACCGGCCGGTACTCGACCCGATCGCGGTCGGCTGGCTCGGCGACCACGCGCTGTACGCGCGGATCGGTGCAGTAGTGCTCGGGCTGCTGCTGCTCGTGTTCGGCCTATGGTGGTTTTTCCGTTCGCTGCGCCCGGAACGCCGTCCGGACCTGAAGCTCGACGAGACGATCGGCGCGGAGCTGACTGTCACGGCCGGAGCGCTGGCGAACGCCGTGCAAACGGACGCGGAGAGCGTTGACGGGGTTACCCGGGCTCGCGTCCGTTCGGTGGGCACCGTGGCCGATCCGGCGTTGCGGATCACGCTCTGGCTGGCCGAGGGCGCGGAAGTCCGGCGGGTGTGGGAAGACCTCGACGCGTACGTGCTGACGAGGGCCAGGGAATCGCTCGGCGTCGAGACCCTGCCGACCGCGGTCCGGCTCGAACTCGACACGACCGGCTCGGCACGCGTGCGCTGATCCCGCGTTTCGCCCAGAATGCCCGCATGGCGCTCCCTGTGCAGGCACCGATCAAGCCCATGCTGGCGAAGCCGGCGAAAGCCATTCCCGATTCCGGCGGGCTGCTGTTCGAACCGAAGTGGGACGGGTTCCGCTGCCTGGTTTTCCGGGACGGCGACGAGATCACCCTGCAGTCGCGCGCGGAGAAGCCGCTGAACCGGTATTTCCCGGAAGTCCTCGCCGCGCTGCGGGAATCCTTGCCGGAGCGCGTCGTGCTCGACGGCGAACTGGTGGTGGCCCGCGACGGCAAGCTCGATTTCGACGCGCTGACCGAGCGCATCCACCCGGCGGACAGTCGCGTCCAGCTGCTCGCCGAGCAGTCGCCGGCGCAGTTCGTGGCTTTCGACGTGCTCGCGCTGGGCGACGAGTCGTTTGTGGACGAGCCGACCTCGGCGCGCCGCGAACGGCTCGAGTCCCTTTCGGGCATCGCGCTGACGCCGGCGACGACCGATCCGGAGACTGCTCGGCGCTGGTTCGAGCTGTTCGAAGGGGCTGGATTGGACGGCGTGATCGGCAAGCCGCTGGACGAGCCGTATTCGCCGGGCAAGCGGGTTTTGTTCAAGTACAAGCATTCCCGCACCGCGGACTGCGTGCTGGCGGGCCTGCGCTGGCACGTGGACGGCGAGCCGGGCGAAGCGGTCGGCTCGTTTTTGCTGGGCCTGTACGACGAGAACGGGCTGCTGCACCACGTCGGCGTGGTCGGTTCGTTCCCGGTCGCGCGCCGCCGCGAGCTGGCGCAGGAGCTGGCCCCGTTGATCACGGACGGCGAAGGGCATCCGTGGCTGGGCGACGCGGTCCGCGAGGGCCAGCGGATCCCGGGCGGCATCACGCGCTGGCGGTCGAAGGAACAGCCGTGGGTGCCGCTGCGGCTGGAGCGCGTGGTGGAGGTCTCGTACGAGCACACGGAGGGCGGCTATCCGTCGCGCTTCCGCCACACCGCCCAGTTCGCGCGCTGGCGGCCGGACCGGGAGCCGTCGTCGTGCGGCTACTCGCAGCTGGACGAGCCTGCCCGGTACGACCTGTCGGCAGTGTTCCGGGGCGAGGTCGTGCGGACCCGCTGACCGGACACGCCGCAGGACCCGCTCACTGGCTTCCCACACCACGCGTGCCAAGCTCGTCCGAGAGTTCCGCCGAGCAGACGTGAGGACCAGCCCGTGCACCGCCGTTCCCCCAGCCGTTCCCGTACGCGCGCCCGGCTGGTGGCGGCGACGCTGGGAGTGCTCATGCTGGCCGGGTGCACCAGCGGTCCCTCCGTGCGCCCCGCGGTGATCGACAACGACGGACGCGCCACCACCGCGCCGCCCCCGAGCACTGCCGCTGTGCCGTTGCCGCCGCTGGCCGAGCCCAAGAAGTCCGCCCTGCGATGGGCCAACTGCGACGCGGACACCCGGCAGCGGATGGCCGCTCCGGCACTGCCCGATTCGCTGCACGTCAGCTGCGCGCGCATGACGTCCCCGCTCGACGCGCCCGAGGACTCGCAGCACCTGCTCGCCCGCATCTTCGTGCTCAAGGCGGGCGACGGACCGATCCCGCTCGTGGTGGTCAACGACGTCGGCGGCGAGCCGGGCTCGCTGTTCGCCGCGCGCCTGGCGACCCGGCTTCCGCCGGAGTTCCTCAAGAAGTTCTCGCTGATCGGCGTGGACCGGCGCGGCACCGGGCTGTCCGGCGGCGTGCAGTGCGTGCCGCTGGAAGTGCGTTCGGACCTGCTGGGCGCGGACCCGGCGCAGGGCGGCCTCGGCGAGGTGCTCGACGCGGCTCGCCGCGCCGGTCAGCAGTGCGCGCTCGACCTCGACACCGCGCAGACCGCGCTGGACAGCTGGCGTACCGCCGGGGACCTCGACCAGCTGCGCAAACAACTCGGCCTCGACCGGCTGAACGCGCTCGGCCGCGGTGACGGCTCGAAGGTGCTTTCGGAGTACGCGGTGCGCTACCCGGCGCAGGTCGGCCGCATGGTGCTGGACGGCATCCCGGACCCGGGCGCCGACCGGGCGGCGGTGCTCGACGCGGTGGCCGCCGGCGCACAGTCGACGTTCGACGCCTTCTCCGCCGACTGCGCCGCCCGCAACTGCCCGATGGGCGATGCGAAGGTCGCGCTGAAGACCGTGACCGACCGGCTCCGTACGTCCCCTGTGGACACTGACGACGGCGTGACGATGAGCCCCGGCGTGGCGACTTACGCGGTGTACCAAGGACTCGCCGACCGGTCGAACTGGCCCGCTCTCGCCGACGCGCTGAACGCCGCGAAGAACGGCGACGTCACCGCGCTGGCCGGCTTCGCGAATCCGATCGTCGCGGACGTCCGCGGCCGCACGTCGCGCATCGGCGGCACCATCGCGACCCGATGCAACGACTCGACCACGCGGCTGCCCGCCGATCAACTGGACCGCGCCGCCGCCACCATGCGCGCCAAATACCCGCAGTTCGGCGCTGCGGTCGCCCAGGAGCTCGCCTGGTGCGGCGCTTGGCCGGTCCGCCGCGAGGCACTGCCTCCTGCCGGTGCACCAGGCGCCCCGCCCATGCTGGTGGCCGCTACCGCCACCGACCCGGTCACGCCGCAGATCGGCACGACCCGGGCCGCGGATCAGATGCCCAGCGCCGTGACTGTCACGTGGCAGGGTGTCGCGCACGGCGCGGTCGGCCAGTCCTCCTGCGTCACCGCAGCCGCGCAGGCCTTCCTGATCGACGGCAAGATTCCGGACAACGGCACTCTCTGTCCGGCCTAGGGACCGGCCTGGCTGGCGACCTGCGAGACGGAGTACGCGCAGTCGGCCTGCTGTTTGGTGATCAGCCGCAGGTGCGGCCGCTTGGTAATCGCGGCGTCGCCGAGCAACAGGTTGGGCGCGGAGCCGCTCGCGCCGCGTCGTGTGCGCAGCGCGTCTGTCGAACGGCTCCCTCTCGCCGAGATAGCGCCGCCAGCCGCGCACCAGCCCGCTGATCCGGCTGAGCAATCCCCGCTGAGGTCTGAGGTGGCGGAACCGGGGCTGTCCCGCCGAAGTCGTCTCGAACACCCATCCAGTATCTCGAACACCTGTTCGACAGCGCATCGCTCGACCCGGTGGGATCCGCTCACCCACATGAGACCGAGATTTTCACCGGGAGTGCCGAAAACGCCGACAGCGCACCGAATTCCGCCACTCGCGACCAGAAAGGCAGCAAACGCGCGGGAGACGGTCCTAACGGGACACAGCAGGACTGGCAGCCGCCCAGGCCGCCTCGATCATCCGGAAAACCTCGCCCACCGCGGCCTCCGGATCAGCCGCCTCTCGAGCCACCGAGTAGGCGTCGACCACGAACCGCGCGATCGCCCGGCACGCCGTCGGAGTCCGCTCGAGACCGGGGTCAGCCGCCATCGCCGCGGCCAGCGACTCCGCGTGCCGCAGCCGCATCGACTCCTCGTACTCCCGCAGCGCGGGCGACCCGTCGATCATCCGCCAGACCGGCGCGACGCTGTCCGCGGTGCAATGCCGCACCAGCGCCTGGATCTCGTCCCGCAGCGCCGGGATCAGCGCCTCCGCCGACGACCGCCGTTCGACCGCGCCGCGCAGGCTTTCCTCGAAGTTCGAGTCCTGCTCGAAGACCAGCGCTTCCTTCGAGGCGAAATGCGAAAAGACCGTGGTCACGGCGACGTCGGCCTCGGTCGCGATGTCCCGGATCCCCACCTCGTCGTACCCGCGCTCGAGGAACAGCCGGAGCGCGGTGTCGGCGATCTTCTGGCGGGTCGCAGCCTTCTTGCGCTCGCGCCGCCCGGACGGCTCACTCATCCGCGGATGCTATCAGTCACAAAATCCGACCGGTTGCCAAAAGCTAACCGTTAGCTTTTGAAAGCCTACTGCCGGTATCCCTCGACCTCGCCCACCGACCGGACCGAAGCCTCGTCCGGATCGTCGTCGAACTCGACCCTGGCCCGGCGCTGCCGCAGCAGGTCCCAGCACTGGTCGAGCTCCTCTTCGGCCCGGCGGAGCCGCTCCCGGTCGTCCGAGGACAGCCCGACCCCGATCGCCCGGTCGCGCAGTTCCTTCTCCTGCGCGATCAGCTCGTCGATCCGTCCCAAGATCCCGTCAGCCACATCAACCTCCAAGGAAGCGTCGGACACCCACCAGGACGCTACCGCGCCCCGGGGAATTCCCCACCCGATTCGTTCGTTGGACCACGCATGAGCACAGTGGAACTGACCGCGGACAACTTCGACCAGACCGTGACCGACAACGAGTTCGTGCTGATCGACTTCTGGGCAAGCTGGTGCGGCCCGTGCCGCCAGTTCGCGCCGGTGTTCGAGAAGGCGTCGGAAAAGCACAGCGACATCACCTTCACGAAGGTGGACACCGAAGCCGAGCAGCAGCTCGCCGCGGCGTTCAACATCCGCTCGATCCCGACGCTCGCCGTGATCCGCGACAAGACCCTCATCTACGCCCAGCCCGGCGCCCTTCCGGAAGCCGCGCTGGAGGACCTCATCCGCCAGGCCCGCGAGGTCGACATGGACGAGGTGCGCAAGGCCGCCGCCGCGCAAGAAGCCGAGCAGGCCTGAGCCCGCTGCCACAGGCGCAACCCGGGGAAACACGAAGGCCCGGCACCCACCAGGGTGCCGGGCCTTCGCAGCGTTTCAGGACCGGGTGACCAGCCCGCGCAGGAAGAACGCGAGGTTCGCCGGACGCTCGGCCAGCCGGCGCATGAAGTAGCCGTACCACTCGTCGCCGCAGGGCACGTACACGCGCATCGTCTCGCCTTCGGCCGCGAGCCGCTTCTGCTCCTCGGGCCGGATGCCGTACAGCATCTGGTACTCGTGGTCGCCGGACGTGCGGCCGGCGTCGGCGGCGAGCTTGCCCGCGATCGCGATCATCCGCGGGTCGTGCGAGGCCACCATCGGGTAGCCCTTGCCCTCCATCAGCACGCGCAGGCAGCGCACGTAGGACTTGTCCACTTCGGACTTGTCCTGGAACGCCACCGACTCCGGCTCGGCGTAAGCGCCCTTGCACAGCCGCACGCGCGACCCGGGACCGGACAGCTCGCGGCAGTCCTGCTCGGTGCGGTGCAGGTAGGCCTGCAGGACCGCGCCCACCCACGGGTACTCGGCGCGCAGCTCGCGGAGGATGCCGAGCGTCGAGTCCGTGGTGGTGTGGTCCTCCATGTCGAGCGTCACTGTCGCGCCGACCGCTTCGGCCGCCGCGCAGATCTTCCGCGCGTTTTCGAGCGCGACGCCCTCGCCGTCGCCCGGCAGGAACTGCCCGACCGCGGACAGCTTCACCGAGACGTCCGCGCCCTTGGCGAGGCCCTGTTCGGACAGCGCCGTCAGCAACTCCTCGTACGCCTGCACGGTGGCGGTGGCCTGTGCGGCGTCGGTGGTGTCTTCGCCGAGGTGGTCGATGGTGATCTTCCGGCCGTCGGCGGCCAGTTCCCGTGCGGCGCGCACGGCGTCGGCGGTAGCCGAGCCGGACACGAACCGGCGCACTACGGACCGGGTGACCGGTACCGCTTCGACGAGCGCACGCATCCGCTGCGAACGAGCGGCGGCGAGCAACGGGGCACGCAGCATGACGGTGTCTCCTTCTCAGCCCTGGTGCGGGTAGCGCACGGAGGTCGGCGGCACGAACGTCTCCTTGATCGAGCGCGGGCTCGTCCAGCGGAGCAGGTTGAAGACCGAGCCGGCCTTGTCGTTCGTGCCCGAGGCGCGCGCCCCGCCGAACGGCTGCTGGCCGACGACCGCGCCGGTCGGCTTGTCGTTGACGTAGAAGTTGCCCGCGGCGAACCGCAGCGCCTGCGAAGCCTTCGCGACGGCCGTGCGGTCGTTCGCGATGACGGCGCCGGTGAGGGCGTACGAAGCGGTCTCGTCGACCAGCTGCAGCACGGCGTCGAAGTCAGCGTCTTCGTACACGTAGACCGACAGGATCGGGCCGAAGTACTCGGTGCTGAAGATCTCGTGCTTCGGGTTCGTCGACACGAGGACGGTCGGCTGCACGAAGTAGCCGACGCTGTCGTCCGCAGTGCCGCCGACGAGGATCTCAACCTCGCTGTCGTTCTTAACGCGCTCGAAGAGCGAGGCGTGCTTGTCGAAGGCCCGACGGTCGATCACCGCGCCACCGAAGTGCGACAGGTCGGTGACGTCGCCGTACGAGAGCGCGGCGGTCTCGGACGCAAGGCCGTCCTTCAGCTGCTCCCAGACGCTGCGCGGCACGTACGCACGCGAAGCGGCGGAGCACTTCTGGCCCTGGTACTCGAAGGCGCCACGGACAAGCGCGGTGCGAAGCACGTCGATGTCGGCCGATGGGTGCGCGAGCACGAAGTCCTTGCCGCCGGTCTCGCCCACGAGACGCGGGTAGCTGCGGTAGCCGGCGATGTTCGCGCCGACAGTGCCCCACAGGTGCTGGAAGGTCGCGGTGGAGCCGGTGAAGTGGATGCCCGCCAGGTCGCGGTGCGTCAGCGCGACCTCGGAGACAGCCTTGCCGTCGCCCGGCAGCAGGTTGATCACGCCCGGCGGCATGCCGGCCTCTTCGAGCAGCCGCATGGTCAGGTGCGCGGCGAAGCTCTGCGTCGGCGACGGCTTCCACAGCACGGTGTTGCCCATCAGGGCGGGCGCGGTGGGCAGGTTGCCGGCGATGGCGGTGAAGTTGAAGGGCGTGATCGCGTACACGAAGCCCTCGAGCGGACGGTGCTCCATCCGGTTCCACACGCCCGGCGAGCTGACCGGCTGCTGGTCGAGGATGCTCCGGCCGAAGGCGACGTTGAAGCGCCAGAAGTCGGCGAGCTCGCACGCGGAGTCGATCTCGGCCTGCGTCGCGGTCTTCGACTGACCGAGCATGGTGGCCGCGTTCAGCGTCGAGCGCCACGGGCCGCTCAGCAGGTCAGCGGCGCGCAGCAGGATCGCCGCACGGTCGTCGTAGGACAGCGCGCGCCACTCCGGAGCGGCCTTCGCGGCGGCAGCGATCGCGTCGGTCGCGTCCTGCTTCGTGGCGCTCTGGATGGTGCCGAGGACGTGGCCGTGGTTGTGCGGCTGGACAACGTCGATCTTCTCGCCGCCGCCCGCGCGCTGCTCGCCGCCGACGGTGACCGTCAGGTCGACGGGACCGGCCTGACCCAGTTTCTTCAGCGCACCCTCCAGCTCGGCGCGCTCGGCGCTGCCCGGCGCGTACGTCAGCACCGGCTCGTTCTTCGGGGCGGGGGTCTGGGTCACGGCGTCCACGGCGGCTCCCTCGTTGGCTTACTCGTCGGATGCCCGAAAGATAACGCTGCGCGGCGTTCAGGGGTTTGTTCAAGCGGCTAGAATCGCCCATATGGTTTTGTCCGATCGGCCTACGCGATGACGGCCGCCGAACCGTTCGCCGGCGCCTCGCTGCGGCACGTGCTCGCGACGCTCGGCGAACCGCTCGTGCGGGTGCTCGTCGCGCCGCGCGGACTGGGCGTTCCGGTGCAGGACGTGGTGATCCTCGACCCCGAGGACCCGCCCGAAACGCACCCCGGCGACCTGGTCCTGGTGATCGGCGCGCGCGGCCGGTCGGCAGCGGCGGCGATCCGGGCGGCCGGACGCGCCGGAGCGGCCGCGGTGGCGGTGAAGGGCGAAGGCGGCACGGACGTCGCGGCGGACGCTGGCGTCGCGCTGCTCACGGTCGGCGCGGAGGCGCGGTGGGAGCAGGTCGAGGCGCTGGCGCGCGGGGTCGTCGACGCGGCCCGGGCGGGCGGCGAAGCGGAAACCGGCGAGGTGCTCGGCGACCTGTTCGCGCTGGCCCAGACGGTCGCGACGCTCACCGGCGGCCTGGTCAGCATCGAGGACACCGCGAGCCGCGTCCTGGCGTATTCACGAGCCGGCGACGAGGTCGACGAGCTGCGGCGGTTGTCGATCTTGGGCCGCGAAGGACCGGAACGGTACCTCGCGATCCTCCGCGAATGGGGCGTCTACCAGCGATTGCGGGCCGGCGAAGGAATCGTGCGCGTGGACGAGCGCCCGGAGCTGGGAATCCGCCGCCGCATCGCCGCCGGGATCCACGCCGGATCGCAGCCGCTCGGCACGATCTGGGTCCAGGAAGGCGCGCAGCCGCTGACCGAACAAGCCGAGGTGGCGCTGCTCGGCGCGAGCAGAACCCTTGCCCCGCAACTGATCCGCGCCCGAACTCTGCCCGATCCGCAACTTCGGCTGCGCGAAGATTTGCTCGCCGGGCTGCTGGAAGGACGCGTCGACGCCGAGTCGGTCGCAGACGACATCGGTGCCGATCCGGCGCGTCCAGCACAGGTTTTGGCGTTCACGCTTTCCCGGCAGCAGACGACGGCCGCTTCGGACCGGTTGCTGCGCCGGGCCGAACTGGTGCACCTGATCGCCGTGCACACCGCGGCCTATCGGCGGACCGCGCTCGTGAGCGTGCTCGGCGGCCGGGTGTACGCGTTGCTCCCGGATCTGCCGGAACACTCGGATGCGCCAGTGCTGGCGTTGGCGAAGGAAATCGTTGGTGCGGCACGGAAACACCTCGACGCCCCGGTCCGCGCCGCGCTCGGCGGGGTCGTGCCGAGTCTGTCGGACGCAGCCTTGTCGCGCGGCGACGCCGATCGGGTGCTGATGGCGATGACGCGCGGTCATTGGCCGTCCGACGTCGCGTCGCTGGCTGACGTCCGGGCTGACGTGTTGCTGTCGGAAGTGTTGGCCTACTTGGGAGATCAACCCCGGTTGCGTGATCCGCGGCTCGCGCAACTGCGCGCCCACGACGCCGATCACGGTGACATCCTGATCCCCGCTGTGCTGGCGTATCTGAACGCTTTCGGCGACGTCCGCACGGCCGCGCGCTCGCTGAACATCCACCCGAACACCGTGCGCTACCGGGTGCGGCGGGCGTCGGAGGTGTCCGGGATCGACCTGACTGATCCGGCTCAGCGGCTGCTCACTGAACTGTTGCTGCGGCTGTAAATCGGATGCCGCGGGGGTTCGTGATCGCTAAAGTGCCGTCGTGGACCTCTTCTTCCGCTCCTGGAACGCACTTCAGAACGCCGTGAAATCGCTTGAAGGCGGGCAGTGGCTGGCCCCGTCGGGATGCACCGGCTGGCTGGTGCAGGATCTGGTGTTCCACCTGGTCATCGACGCGCAGGACATCCTGATCACGCTCGCGACCCCCGCCGAAGGCGAGCCGACGCACACCGCCGCGCAATACTGGGAACTCGGCACCGACCTGCCGACCGGCTTGGACGAAGAAGGCCTGTTCACCCGCCGCGCGGCGCTCAGCTACGGCTCCACCGCCTGGCTGGCGCACCACTTCGACGACCTCGCCCAGGCAGCCGGACGCGCCGCCGCGCTCGCGGACCCGGCGTCGAAGGTCGAAACCCGCGACTACGTGCTCACGGTCGCGGACTATTTCGAGACCTACGTCGTGGAAGCGACGTTGCACCACCTGGACCTCGTCATGCATCTGTCCGGAGTGGACGGTCCAGACGCAGACTGCCTGGCCGCGACCCGGCGAACCGTCGAAACCGCCCTGGGTTCGCCACTTTCGGCAGCACTGGACGACCAAGCCGCACTCCTGGTAGCGACCGGCCGCCGTGCCGCGACCGACGAGGAAAAAGCGGCACTGGGGTCGCTGACGGAGAAGCTGCCGATCGTCCTCGGCTAGACCGAAAGCCGTTCCGCCGCAGTCAACTCAGCAAGCGCGGCAAACGACTCGACGCGCGCCGCCGGGTCGTACGTACTGGTGCTGACGAGCAACTCGTCCGCCCCGGTCGAGTCGACCAGATCCGCAAGGCGTGCGCCGACCTCGTCCGGAGTGCCACTGATCTGCCCGGCCAACGTGTCATCGAGACGACGGCGTTCGCGGTCGGTCATCGGCAGCGCCAAAATCTCGTCCGCAGGCGAAAGCGGCGGGAAAACGCCATGGCTGCGCGAGTACACAGTGGACCAAGCCTCGGGCACCAGCAGCCGCCGAGCCTCCTCCGCGGTGTCCGCCACCGCGACCGCTGTCGACACGACGACATAGGGATCGTCCACATCGGACCGGAACGCTTCGCGGTACCGCGAAATCGCCTCGACCATCGCACGCTGCCCATGCGCCGGAGCGATCACCAGCGGCAACCCGAGCCCAGCCGCGAGATCCGCACCCGCACCAGTCGCGAGCAAGAACACCGGCACCGACAGTCCCTCGGCCGGGATCGCGTGCACCCCGTCGTGCTCGCCCCGGAAGAACGCGAGAAGCTCGCGAACCTGCCCGTCGAAGCCGTCGGCCGCGTCCTTGCCCTGACCAAGCGCACGCCGCACCGGCTCGATGAACCCGACCGAACGCCCGATCCCGAGATCGATCCGCCCAGGGAACAAGGACTCCAGAATCCCGAACTGCTCAGCAACCACGAGCGGCCGATGATTGGGCAACATCACGCCCCCGGACCCGACCCGGATACGCGAGGTCGCAGACGCAACGGCGGACGCGAGCACCGCAGGCGAAGACCCGGCGACCCCAGGTACGCCATGGTGTTCGGAAACCCAGAACCGGTGATAGCCGAGAGCTTCGATGTCACGCGCGAACGCGACAGTGTCCCGGATCGCCTGCGCGGTCCCCCGCCCTCGCCGCACGGGCGACCGGTCCAGCACGGAAATCGGAACGTCCACGCCCACGGCAACGCCATTCGCCAAGCGCGAATTCCCGCCCCTCACGACCGTCAGTGAGGGCCACCCTCACAGCCCCAGATTCCCCGAGGGTTCCCCTCACGGCCCTAAACAGGCACCGACGCACCCAACGATCGAGGCACCCACACCGCCCGCAACCCCGATCCGAAGCATCCCTGCGGTCGGTGGGTGCTTGTCAAGGCATCTTTCCCGCCTTGACAAGCACCCACCGACCGTCAGCACAATCAAACTTCGGGGTGGCGGGCCCCCACAGCGAGCGCGATGTCGCCGCCAGGCGACGAGCCGAACCCGCTCAGGGCCTCCACCGCTCGCTGTAATCCGGATGATCCGCATACGGCAACGCCAGCAACCGCAACGTCAAACACCAATTCGACCCGGCCTCGTCCGCGGGCACATGACAGGTCTCACACCAATACTCGCTGCCGTACAACGGAAACCCGGGCACCTTCTCCGACACCGTGGTCCGATGCGCGAGCATGATCCGCCGCGTCGCCTCGATCTCGTTGATCATCTGGTTGACCACGTCGAGTTCGAGGTCGCCAAGGGAGCGGACCCGCTCCTCGAGCCCGACCTTGGCCTCGCCGCGGTTGAGCGACTCGCCGGCCTTGCCCTTCTGCACCGCCTGCATGATCAGCGCCTGCCGCTGTCCGACGCGCGCGGCCAGGAACGCGATCAGGTCGTCCACGACGTCTCCCTCCTCCGGTCCCGGCTCCCCTCCGGTTCCGGCAATAGTCGCACCTCGACCCCGGCGCGTTACCGCTTAGCGGTGCACCTCACGGTAATCGACCTCGGAAAAACCAGTGCGACCTGCGGAAACATTCGCGAAATTCCCCGCAATGTTGATCACCGAGAGTGAACACGCCCGGCGATCGGACGATCACGCCTGGTCGGATCGGGCCTTGCTCGGCTGCACTCGCTTCGGTTCGCCAGGCATTTTCGGGTAGTCCGGCGGGTACGGCAGTTCCGCACCGCCGAGATCGCGGTCGTCGCGCTCGTACCACTCCAGCAGCGTCTCCAGGCCGAACGCCTTCTCGTCCATCGGCGCGTGGAGGTCGCCGTGCTCGGCGAGGAAGCCGGGGACGGTCAGGACGTCGAAGTCGTCCGGGTCGACGTCGGCGAGCAAATCCCAGGTCAGCGGGGTCGACACGGTCGCGCGCGGGGTGCCGCGCACCGACCAGGAGGAGGCGACCGTCCGGTCCCGGGCCGCCTGGTTGTAGTCGAGGAAGACGCGGCCGCCGCGTTCCTCCTTCCACCAGGACACCGTCGCCTTGTCCGGGATCCGCCGTTCGACCTCGCGGCCGAGCGCGATCACCGCGTGCCGCACCGCGATGAAGTCCCATTCCGGGCGGATCCGCACGAGGACGTGCACGCCGCGGCCGCCGGAGGTCTTCGGGTAGCCGGTGAGCCCGGCGTCGGCGAGCACCTCGCGGACGACGCCGGCGACCTCGACCGCGTCGGCGAACCCGGCGCGCTCCGGCGGGTCGACGTCGATCCGCAGTTCGTCCGGATGATCCAGGTCAGGACGGCGGACCGGCCACGGGTGGAAGTCGAACGTGCCGAGGTTGGCCGCCCAGGCGAACACCGCGGGTTCGGTCGGGCAGACCTCGTCGGCGGTGCGGCCGGACGGGAAGGTGATCCGAGCGGTCTCGAGCCAGTCCGGCGCACCCTTGGGCACGCGCTTGGCGTAGAACCACTCGCCGGTGACGCCGTCGACGTAGCGTTTCAGCGTGGTCGGCCGCTCGCCGATCGCGCGCAGCAACGGATCGGCCACGGCGAGGTAGTACTCGACCACCTGCCGCTTCGTGATGCCGCGTTCGGGGAAGTAGACCTTGTCCGGGCTCGACACCCGGACGGTGCGCTCCCCCACCTGGTACTCGACCGGATCGCCGTTTTTGGCCATGCGGCCACCGTAGCCGCGAGTGCCGTACCGTGGCGGGGTGTCCGGGAGAACCAAGCTGATCGCCGCCCTGGTCGTGCTAGCTCTTCTCGGCGCCGCCGCGCTGTGGCTGCCGATTCCGGGACCGGCACAGCTGCGCACCTGGGCCGCGGAGACCGGATCGATGACTCCGCTGGCGCTCCTCGTGGCTTACTCGTTGCTCACCGTCGCACCGATCCCGCGCACGGTGTTCAATCTGGCCGCCGGTTTGCTCGTCGGGAGCGTCGCGGGAGTGGTCATCGCCTTGGCGGCCACCACGATCGCCGCCGGGCTGGCGTACGGGCTGGCCCGGCTCCTCGGCCGGGACCTGATCCTGCGGCACCTGCACCGCGCACCGGTGCGAGCCGTGAACGACCGGCTCTCCGACGGCGGCGTGCTCGCCATCACGTCGCTGCGGTTGATCCCGGTCGTCCCGTTTTCGGCGATGAACTACCTGTGCGGCGTTTCGTCCGTGAAACTCGTTCCGTACCTTGCCGGAACGGCGCTCGGGAGCGTCCCCGGAACTATCGCGGTGGTCGTTTTCGCGGACGCGCTGACCGGCGACACGCCGCCCGCTTTGCTGGCTTGCTACGCGGTCTTCGCCGCGCTCGGCGCGGCAGGATTGGTGCGGGTGCTGCGGAAGCGCGTCCCCGCCGCCGAGCCGGAGGCGCCCGTGCCGTCGGCACCGGCTGGCTGACGGCGGGCAGGTACTTCCGACCGCTACACTCGTTCGGGTGCGCGAGGGGTATCCGCGCTGCGCACGACCACGATCACGGGACTTTCGTCAGGAGCGGGCGTCATCGACACCGGGCAGCTGATCGCGGGGCACTACCGCCTCGTCGAGCACATTGGTAGCGGTGCCATGGGCGTGGTGTGGCGTGCCGTGGACGTGCGCCTGGAGCGGTCGGTGGCGATCAAGCAGATCCTGCCGCAGCCGGGCGTCTCCGAGGCCGAACGCGACAACATGCGCCAGCGCGCGATGCGCGAGGCGAAGAACGCGGCCCGTTTCCAGCACCCCAACGCGATCGTCGTGTTCGACGTCGCCGAGCACGGCGGCGACCCGTGCCTGGTGATGGAGTACCTCAACGGCCCGAGCCTGTCCGCGGTGCTGTCCGAACAGGGCACGCTGCCGGTCGGCCAGGTCGCGCGGATCGGCGAGCAGGTCGCCGCGGCGCTCGTCGCCGCGCACCGCGCCGGGATCGTGCACCGGGACGTCAAGCCCGGCAACATTCTCATCGACGAAACCGGCACCGCGAAGATCACCGACTTCGGCATCTCCCGCGCGGCCGGCGACATGACGCTCACCCAGACCGGCCTCATCGGCGGTACCCCGGCGTACCTCGCCCCCGAACTGGCCCGCGGCGCCGACCCGGTGCCCAGCTCGGACGTCTTCGCCCTCGGCGCGACGCTGTACCAGGCGATCGAGGGGCAAACCCCGTACGGCAACACCACGAACCAGCTCGCGCTGCTCTACGCGGCGGCGAACGGCCAGGTCAACCCGCCGACGCAGGCCGGTCCGGCGACCGCGTTGCTGATGAGCCTGCTGCGCAGCGAGGCTTCCGAGCGGCCGAGCATGGCCGAGGCACGGGAGCGGCTGGCTCAGCTGGCGACCGGGGAACCGGCTGCGCCGCAGCAGTTGCTGTCGGGGAATCGCGGTCCGGGGAGCAACGGGTCCCGTCCGCCGTGGGCGCGTGCGAGTGCTCCGGCGGCTGCCGCTGCTGCGCCGAAAGCTCCGTCGAACCCGCCTCGGACGCCGACTGCGGCGTTCATGCCGATGGGTGCGCCTTCGCGTCCCGCTCCCCCGGCGAACACTCCGCCGCGTCCGCAGCCCGCTGTGCGACCTACGCCTACTGCTGCTGCGCCGAACTACTCCGGTGCCGGGTCTGGGGATCGGGTTTCGCCTGCTGCGGCGCGGAAGAAGAAGATGGCGTTCCTCGCTGGCGGTGCCGCGGCGGTCGTTGCGGTGGCGTTGGTGGTGTTTCTCGTGTTGAGCAGCAGTCGGGACAAGGGCGGCAGTTCGTCGAACGCGCAGCCGCCCGCGCCGAACTCCTCCGCTCCAGCGTCTCCGTCGAGCACGCCGAGTTCCTCTGCGCCGCCGGTCAAGTCCAACGGCACCGTGCAGTGGGGGCCAGCGGGTGATCGGGTCATTGATTTTTACGGGGCTGTGGGAAAACCCGAGGCGTGGGCGATGCTGACCCCCTCGGCGCAGGCAGCCTTCGGCGATCAGGCCGCGTTCGCCTCGTACTGGGCACAGAACAAGTTGAACACCTACCGGAACGCGAGCGTTTACAAACGCCAGAACAACCCGGACGGCTCCGCCGACGTTCAGATCACGCTGATTCCGGAAAACGGCGCGCAGACGCAGAAGGTCGTGCAGGTCATCGCCACGGAGGACGGCACGCTGATGATCAACAGCGACCCTCGCCTCGGAAGCGACGCGCCAGCGCAGTGACACTCGCCGCAGAGGTGGGTCCAGCGGGACGAATAGCCTACCTTTGAAGCATGGCCGAGAACGGAGCTCTGCCGCCGGGCTGGAATCCTCGGTTCCACGAGGATCTGGTCGGGCTGGATCCGTACGACCCGGAGGCCCGTGCGTTCGCCGCCCATCTCGACCGGATGGAGCGCACCGGGCCGACTTTCACCGTCGAGGCGTGCCTGGACCAGGTCGCCGACTTCGCCGAGTCCAGCAACCGCACCGGCGGGCTCCGCTACTGGGTGTCCGCGCTGGTCGTGGTGCTGATCGTGCTCGGGCTGCTGGTCACCGCCTGGGACATCGCGCTGCACACGGTCGCTTTTCTCTCCAGGTAACGTGGGAAGGGTGAAAGGTATGAAACCCGTCGTCGGCACCACTCCGCGCGTGGTGAAGTCCGACCAGGAATGGCGGGAGCAGCTTGCCCCCGAGGAGTACGCGGTGCTCCGGCAAGCCGGCACCGAACGGCCGTTCACCGGCGAGTACACCGACACCAAGACCACCGGCGTGTACGAGTGCCGGGCTTGCGGCGCGGAGCTGTTCCGCAGCGACACGAAGTTCGAAAGCCACTGCGGCTGGCCGTCGTTCTACGACCCGGCGGACTCCGACGCGGTGCTGCTGCGCGAGGACCGCACCATGGGCATGCGGCGCATCGAGGTGCTGTGCGCCTCGTGCCACAGCCACCTCGGGCACGTGTTCGAGGGCGAGGGCTACGCGACCCCGACCGACCAGCGGTACTGCATCAACTCGATTTCCCTGAAGCTCGTCGAGGACTCCGGCGACTGACGCCGAGGTCCGCTGAAACCGCCCTTCCCGCGCCCGGGGAGGGCGGTTTTTCGTCCGGCGGCAACCCCGGGCAGGCGGGTAACGTGGTTTGTTCATCCGGAGGGGGACCGTGATGGACTGGACGATCGAACGCGCGATGCCGGCCGCGCTGATCCTGGTGCTGGCGCTGGTCTGCTGGTGGCTCGGACGGCGGACCGCCGCCCGGCTGCACCGGGGCAGGCATCCCGAAACCCGGCTGACGTCCGCGGCGCAGGCCGCGTTGCTGACAAACGGACCGTTCCGCGTCGCCGAGACGACGGTCGCCTCGATGCTGGAGCGGGAGCAACTGCGCGCGGACTCCGTGGGACGGCTGTATCGCACGCCGACCGAGCCGTCGGACGCGCTGAGCAGGGAAGCTGCCGAGCTGACCGGCACGGGGGTCGGGATCGCGACGGTGCTGCGCGGTCTCGTCTGGGGCGACTCGGTCCGCGAACTGGTCGACGACCTCACCAAGCGCGGACTGCTGGCCGACGGCCAGGCGCTGCGCAAGGCGTGGAAGTGGACCGCGATCGGAGAAGCGGTGCTGGCGGCGGCCGGTATCGCGGCGTTTGTCGGCGGGCTGAACGGCTACGTGCTGATTTCGGTTCTGCTGCCCGCGTGGTTCGTGTTCGCCGCGCTGTCCCGTCGCCGGGCTGCTCGGCGGATCCGGCCGACCGACGCCGGCCGTGAGGCCGCAGAAGCGGCTTGGCCGGATCAGAGCCTGATCAGCGGGCTGACCGGGAGCGTCGCGGTCGGCGGCCTGTCGAATCACCCGGATCGCGAGCTGCGGGTCGCCCTGCTCCGCGGTCTCCCGGCGACCCGTCGGGCGGGGGCGGCCATCGCGGGAGCCGCGGGCGGGTTCGCCGGACCGGCGGGGTACTGGGCCGCTGGGACGGGCTGCGGGTCTGGTTGCGGCGGCGGAGCGGGCTGCGGCTCCGGATGCGGCGGTTCCGGGTGCGGGTCGGGATGCGGCGGCGGGGGCTGCGGCGGCGGGAACAGCTGAGCCGGGAACGAACCGGACATCGAGTGCGTCAGTTCTGCCGACAGCCTCCGGCGACCGGCCGGTTAGGGTTCCGGCAACGCTGAAACGAGGGGGAAGCCGTGGACGAACCGTGGGGCATTTCCGGCCCGCAATTCCTGCTGATCTTCGGCCTGGCGCTGGCCGTCGTCCTGCTGGTGCAGATCAGCTGGCCGTCGATCGCGCGGTCGCGGCGAGGGAACGCGCCCGCGACCGTCGAGGCGCCGCTGCAGCCGGACGTCTACCAACTCGCTTACCTGGCCGGCGGCTCGGACCGCACGGTCGACACCGCGATCGCGACGCTGCTGGAACAGGAACTCCTGCGGGTGAGCAGCAAGGGCAAGCTGAGCGCGATCGGCAAGCGACCGGCTCGCAAGAGGCTGGAACGCGCGGTGCACGACGCCGCGCAGGGCGGAACGGCGACCGTCGCCATGGTGCGCAAGTCGCCGACGGTCCAGCCGGAAGTGGAGAAGATCCGCCAGGACCTCGAACGACGCGGGCTGCTCGTCGCCGGCGACGGACTGGACGGCTTCCGCGCCGGGATCGTGGCCGCGTACGCCGTGTTGCTGCTGATCGGGATCGTCCGCGCGGTCAACGGAGCGCAGCTGGACCGGCCGATCGGCGGGCTGATCGGGTTGCTCGTCGTGGCCGGGACCCTGACGTTGATCGCTTACGCGGTCCGCAAGGGCTCGAAGACATCCCGCGCCACCGACGCAGGCCACGCGATCGTCGTGCGCGCCCGCGAAGACGCGAAAGCTGCCGAGGAGCGGCCTGAGGAGTTCGCTGCCACGAGCCGGAACGGCAACGGAGCGTTGCTCGTCGGCGCCGCGGCGGTGGTCGCGCTCGGCGGAATCGCGCTGTACCCGGACGAGGAGATGAGCACAGCGCTGATCAGCGGCGGCGGCAGCTGGACCGGGGGCGGCGGTTCGAGCGGCGGATCGTCGTGCAGCAGCGGCGGTTCCTCGTGCAGCAGCGGGTCTTCGTGCGGCGGAGGCAGCAGTTGCGGCGGCGGGGGCGGCTGCGGCGGATAACCGAAGGAGGGAGGCGCCATGCACGAGCCTTGGGGGATCTCCGGCCCGCAGTTCCTGGCGGTCTACGGTTCCGCGCTGGCCTTGACGCTGGCGGTGCAGCTGGTCTGGCCGCTGCTGCGCCAAGCGCCCGCGGACGTGCACCGTCCGCTCGACGTCTACCAGCTCGCCTGTCTCGTCGGCGGCCCTCACCGCACGGTCGACACGGCGATCGCGGCGTTGCTGGAGCGCGGGCTGCTGCGGGTCGACAGCAGGGGCCAGCTCACGGCTGTCTCCGGAGCGCCGACGGGGCCGGTTGAGCAGGCGGTCTACGAGGCCGTGCGGAAGCGGCCCCGCACGGCTTCGACGCTGCGTACCGCGGAAGCGGTGTCCGCGCCGGTGCGGAGCATCGGAAACGACCTCCGCAAACGCGGTCTCGTTACGATCGCCTCCGCCTCCTTCGCGACCGGGGTGGTTCTGGTCTACGTCGCCCTGTTCGCAGTCGGTCTGGTGCGCTCAGTGAACGGATCCGCGCTGCACCGACCGACTGCGGGATTGAACGTCCTGCTGGCCGTCACAGCGATTCTGACGGTCCTGGCGGTGGCCGGCAGCAGGCGGCCGAAAGTCCGCCCGACCAAAGCCGGGCGCGCGCTGGTCGTCGCGGTGCGGACAGACCCGGCGACGCAGCGGGCCCAGTCCGGCGCGCTGCTGTTCGGTGCTGCTTCGCTGGTCGCGCTGGGCGGGTTCGCGCAGTACCCGGACCATGCGACAAGCTTGGCGTTGACGAGCGGTGCGGGAACGTCGTCCGGCGGTGGATCGTCCTGCGGCGGTGGCAGCGGGTGCGGAGGCGGAGGTGGGTGCGGTGGCTGACCGGTTGGGGATCGGCATCGGCTGGCGGCCGGAACTGGACCTGTCGATCGCGCGGCTGCCGGGCGTCGACTGGGTCGAGGTGGTCGCGGAGAACCTGCACGCCCCGCACCTGCCGGAAAGCCTGCTGGCGCTGAAGGATCGCGGGATGCCGGTGTTGCCGCACGCGGTGTCGCTGTCGCTGGGCGGAGCCGAGCCGCTGGACACCGCGCGAGTGGAGCACCTGGCCGAACTGGCGCGGGCTCTCGACGCGCCGCTGGTCAGCGACCACGTGTGCTTCGTCCGAGCGGGCGGGCTCGACTCCGGACATCTGATGCCGCTGCCTCGCTCGCGCGCGGCGCTGGACGTGCTGGTGGACAACGTCCGGCTCGCACAGTCCATTGTGGACGTACCGTTCGCGCTGGAGAACATCGCCGCGCTGCTGGAGTGGCCGGACAACGAGCTGACCGAGGAACAATTCCTCACCGAGCTGACCGAGCGGACCGGCTGCCTGCTGATCATCGATGTCGCGAACCTCTACGCGAACGCGCGCAACGTGGGCACCGATCCGGTGGCGTTCCTGGACGGGATTCCGTGGGAACGGCTCGCGTACGTGCACATGGCGGGCGGCGTGGAGCGCGACGGGGTTTATCACGACACGCACGCGCATCCGGTGCTGCCGGAGGTGCTGGATCTGCTCGCCGAACTGCGTCGGCGCACGGATCCGCCGGGCGTTCTCCTGGAGCGCGACGACGACTACCCCACCGATTCCGAACTCGCCGCCGAACTGGTCGCATTGCGCACCGCGGTGACGTTGTGAGCCGGGAAGAACTGGCGGCTCGGCAAGCTGCGCTGCTGGACAGCTTGTTGACCGGGGCCGAGGCGCCGTCCGGCTTCGATGCCTCGCGGTTGCGCATCGAAGCGGACGTCCTGCTCGCCAAGCGACGGCGGCTGGTGGCTTACCTGCGGCCGGACCTGCCCGAGGCGCTGGGCCCGCGGTATCGGCCATTGTTCGACGCGTACGCGGCGGAGCGTCCGAAGACGACTTCGATCCGGGCGCGCGAGTATGCCGACGCGTTTGCGGAGTGGCTCATCGCCCGCGGTGACCTGCCCAAACCTCGACGCAGATGGTTCCGGCGCTGAGCCCGTTCGGTTTTTGTCGGTGGTGCTGGCTACGCTGACGACATGTCTGGTTACGGCGGTGTTATCCGATCTCTGCCGAGCCGGGAGGGAGGGAACCTGTCGTGAACGGATTCTGGGCCGCGGTGAGCCCGATGCTGCTCGTCTACGTCGCCACCGCCGCGGGTTTGGCGAGCATTTTGGCCACTGGCAAGGACAAGCTGGCCACACAGGCGTCCGCGCCGGAGTCGGCCGCCGTGCCGCGCGATGTCTACGACGTCGCGTACCTGGCGGGCGGGCGGCCTCGGCTGGTCGAGGCCGTGATCGCGACGCTGTTCGCGCGCGGCCAGCTGCAGGTCGGGTCGCTGGGCGAGATCGTCGCCGCTGGTCCGCCGCCAGCGTCGCCGCCGCTTGAGCAAGCCGTGCATCGGGCGGCTGGTCGCGGTCGTCTCGCCTCGTGGGTCGCGCGATCGTCGGTGCTCAAGCCTGCGATCCGGGCGCTCGAAACCGATCTCGTCCAGCGGCGGCTGGTCAGCAGGCGCAGGCCGTTGACGGGTCTCGGGTACACACTCACCGCGGTGGCCGTGGTCGTGCTGGCGGCCGGGGTGGGGCGGCTGGTCTACGACGTGGGCCGGTCTCATCTGAACGCCATGGTGGTGCTTGTTTTCGGCGAGGTGGCGCTGACGCTCTGGCTCTGTCTCGTCGGCAGCCAGCGGATCACCAAGCAGTTCGGCGAACGGAAGGTCAGTTCGCTGCCGCCGACGACTGCGGGGGCGACGGTCCTCGCACGGGCCGAACAGCAGGCGGCTGCGGGTGGCGGCGCAGGACCGGCTGAACTGGTCGCGGTGGGCGGGCTGGCGGCTTATCCGGACAAGCGGGTTACAGGAGGGCTTATGCCGATTTAGCCGCTGCTTCACGGGCGGCGTTCGCTGGCGGTGCTACAGGAGGCTGGGGGTGGGCACGGCAGCGCTCGCGTGACCGGCGTGCGAGCCGGGACTGGCGGGACGACCGCAGACCTGGGCGCGCGGGAGCTGGCGGTGCTCGCTGGACTGGTAGGTGTCACGCGAGGCTGACAAGGCGCTCGCCGGACCGACGCGACACTCGCGGGGCCGACGGCGCTCACCACACCGGCGGCACCACGCGAAACCACCACGGCGCTCTTGCGGAACGCGGCACCCACGAGACCGGTGCAGCACACCGGTGTCCGTGTCGCCAGCGCGGCCGCTCAACGGGTCTGGCGTCGCTTACGAGACCGGCTGAGGCACGACCGGCGACCACACCGGCGATCCGCCCCGGGTCGGTGCGACGGGTGGTCCCAGTGCGGCGGCGCACCCGGCAGCTCGCCGGCCATCCGCACGCGGGTCACCTGGCCGACGTCGCGCACGAGGCCGGTGCAGCACACCGGTGTCCGCGTCGCCAGCGCGGCCATTCGCCGAGGCTAGCGCCGCTTACGAGAGTGGCTGAGGCACCACCGGCGACCACACCGGCGTGTCCGAGCCAGGCCGGTGCGACGGGTGGTCCCAGTGCGGCCGCTCGCCCGGCAACTCGCCGACCATCCGCACGCGAGTCAGCTCGCCGAAGCCGCGCACGAGGCCGGTGCAGCACACCGGTATCCGCGTCGCCAGCGCGGCCGCTCGCCGGGTCCGGCGTCGCTTACGAGACCGGCTGAGCCACGACCGGCGACCACACCGGCGTATCCGCGCCAGGCCGGTGCGACGGGCGGTCCCAGTGCGGCGGCGCGCCCGGCAACTCGCCGGCCATCCGGACGCGGGTCAGCTGGCCGAAGTCGCTGTCGACCGTCTCGAGCACGTCCGTGTAGTCCACTTCGGACGGTTCCGGATCCTTGCGGCCCAAGGAATCCAGCCACCGTCCGGTGCCGGCGAGGGACAGGCGGGCGTGCCAGGTGCCGCCGTCGGTGACTGTGCGGCGGATGGCCGTCATGATGGCGGCGGCGGTGAGCCAGCCGGTGGCGTGGTCCAGTGCTTGCGCGGGCAGCGGCACCGGGGCGTCGGTGGCGTACTCCTCGGCGATGCCGGACGACATCTGCACGAGGCTGTCGAAGCCGCGGCGGCGGGCCCACGGGCCGGTCCAGCCGTATGCCGAGATATCCGCGACCACGAGGCCTGGGCGGAGTTCGGCGAGCTCTTCCGGGCCGAAGCCGATGCGGGCGAGTGCGCCGGGGCGGAAGGTCTGGAGCAGGACGTCCGCGCGGGCGATGAGCTTCTTCAGCTTCGCGCGGCCGCCCTCGGTGTCGAGTGCGATGAACGCCGAGCGCTTGCCCTGGCCGGTGTCCATGGTCAGGACCGGGATTCGCGGCAGGTGTGCGGCACCGACGTGCAGCACGTTCGCGCCGTGCGCTGCCAGCACGCGGCCTGCGACGGGTCCGGCGAGGACGTGCGTCAGCTCCAGCACGCGGACGCCGCCCATCGGACGGTCCGAGTCGAACAGGGTGCGCTTCGGCGCGTCCCCGATGCGGTTCAGTTCGACCAGCGGCAGGTTCGCGACGGCTTGGCCTTGCGGATGGGCCAGCCAGTCCTCGCGCGAGCGCATCAGCGCTGCCGCGCCGCCCGCGGTCACCACGGCGGATTCGACCTCTGCCATGGATTTCGCGGCCACGGTCTTGGTTACGGCTTCACGGGTCGCCGGGACGCCGAGCGCCCAGCAGACCGCCGCTTCATGCCGTGGGGTGTTGCAGTGCAGCTTGATCCAGCCGTCGGCGGCGCGGTAGTCGCCCGCGATGGGGCCCCACGGGCTCGGTCCGGGCTCGCCGTCGATGCGCAGCAGGTGCTCGCTGCGGAACGCGGCGGCGGCGTGCCGGGTGTCGACCGACACCGTGCCTGGGTCGATGCCGCGCAGCCGCAGCAGTTCACCCGCGGACAGGGTGGCCGCGGCGATGCTCGCGGTCGCCATGGCGGGGACCCGGAAGTGTCCGGGCAGCACGGATTCGTCGCCGGTCAAGGACACGGCGGGCAGCGGTTCCCCGGCGAGCGACTGCCAGGCCCCGGCGAGTACGTCCTGCACCGGCGGTTACGGCAGAGCCGCGACGAGTTCGGCGGGCGGCACCTTCGTGCCGGTGTAGAACGGGATTTCGACGCGCACGTGGCGACGCGCCTCGGTGTTGCGCAGGTGGCGCATCAGGTCGACGATCCGGTGCAGTTCGTCGGCCTCGAAGGCGAGGATCCACTCGTAGTCGCCGAGCGCGAACGACGCGACGGTGTTGGCGCGCACGTCCGGGTAGTCCCGCGCCTCCTTGCCGTGGTCGGCCAGCATCTTGCGCCGGTCCTCGTCGGGCAGCAGGTACCAGTCGTAGGACCGGACGAACGGGTACACGCAGATGTACTTGCGCGCCTCCTCGCCGGCCAGGAACGCGGGCACGTGGCTCTTGTTGAACTCGGCGGGCCGGTGCAGCGCGGTCTGGCTCCAGACCGGCGTGGACGCGCGGCCGAGCGGCGTGCGCCGGAACCCGGTGTAGGCGGCCTGGACCTGCTCGATCTCCTCGGCGTGCCACCAGATCATGTAGTCCGCGTCGGCCCGGAGGCCGGACACGTCGTACACGCCCCGGACCACGACGCCCTTGGCCTCGAGCCCGTCGAGGTACTCGGCCGTCTCCCGGCCCGCGGCGCCGCGGTCCTCCCCCAACTTCCCCGGTTCGATCCGGAAGACCGACCACGTGGTGTAGCGGATCGTGTCGTTGAGTTCGTTGTAATTCAGCCGCGCCATGACTCCATCCTGGCACTCCTCGCCCGGCGATCGCCATGGGGCTCCGTCACACGAAGAGCTGCTCCGCGATCCGCCGGGCAGCGGCGTCGGCCGTGGCCACGCACGCGGGCAGGCCGACGCCGTGCAGCGTGGCGCCCGCCACTGCCAGGCTCGGGACATCCGCGACTGCCGTCTCGATCCGGGTCACCCGTTCCAGGTGCCCGGTGCCGTACTGCGGGAGGCCGCCGCCCCAGCGCGTCACCAGGGTGTCGATCGGCTTCGCGGTGACGCCGGCGAGCCGGGCCAGATCCGCGCGGACCGCTGCGACCAGGGCATCGTCGTCGCCGTTCAGCGCGCCGGGCTCGCCGAACCGGCCGACCGAACCGCGCACCAGCACCGGTCCGGCGTCGCCGAGGTGAGCCCACTTGTTCGACGAAAACGTGAACGCCTTGGACGCGTACGGCACGCCTTCCGCGTCCCGCTCTCCCGCACCGATGAGGATTCCGGACGCATCCGGCAGCTCCGTGCCGGGCGGGAAAGCGAACGCGACGACTGCCATCGACGCCAGTTCCACCTCGCCGAACGCGGTCGAAGCCGCCGGGACCACCCCGTCGAGCAGTTTCCGGGCGGCTGGCGCGGGCACGGCGAGCAGCACTGCGTCCGCATCGACCGGGCTGTCGGCAGGCGCGTGCGCTGGCGCGGCAGCACCGAATTCGAGGCGCCAGCCGGACGGCGTCCGCGTCAGCGCGCGGACCGTCGACGAAGTGCGCAGTTCGGCACCGGAAAGCTCCAGCAACCGGTCGAGCAAGCCCCGCAAGCCGCCGGTGAGGCTGCCGAAAACCGGTGCGGTGCCTGGCGTTTTCGGCAGCAGCGACGCCGCGGCCTCGGTGAGGGAACCTGCTCCGCTTTCGATCGCGTTGGCCAGGCCAGGCATCGTCGCGCGGAGGCCGAGGCCGTCGGCACCGCCCGCGTACACGCCGCCCAGCAGCGGGTCGACCAGCCGGTCTACCAGCTCATCTCCGAAGCGCGTGCGCAGCAAGGGCCCGAGCGGCACGTCGCCCTCGCCCAGTTCGACCGGGCCCAGCGAGCGTTCCTTCTCGACCGCGCTCCGGCCGTCCTCGGACAGCACGCCCGCGACCGAGTCCGCGGACGCCGGGACTCCCATCACGGTGCCGGGCGGCAGGCTCTGCACCGAACCGCCGGCGTGGATTTTGGCGCGCGCCTTCGTCGGATGCACCAGGTGATCGGCGAGGCCAACCTCCTCGACCAGCGAAACCATCTCGGGCCGCCGGGCGAGGAACGCCTCGGCCCCGACGTCGTAGCTGACCCCGCCGACCTCCGCCGTGCGCAGCTTGCCGCCGATCGCGGGCGTGCTCTCGAAAACGGTGATCGTCACCCGGTCGCCGAGCAGCCGGCGCACCCGGTACGCCGCGACCAGCCCGGAGATCCCGCCGCCGACGACCGCGACGTGTTTCACAGCGAGTGCACCAGGTCGACGACCCGCTTCAGCACCTCCGGATCGACGCTCGGCAGCACGCCGTGGCCGAGGTTGAAGACGTGTCCGCGAGCCGCGCGGCCCTCTTCGACGATCCGGCGCACCTCGGCCTCCAGGACCGGCCACGACGCGTACAGCAGCGCCGGGTCGAGGTTTCCCTGCACGGACACCTTGCCGCCGAGCCGGTGGACCGCGACGTCGAGCGGGATCCGCCAGTCGACGCCGACCACGTCCGCGCCCGCCTCGCGCATCGCGCCGAGCAGTTCGCCGGTGCCGACGCCGAAGTGGATCCGCGGCACGCCGTACTCGCCGGCCACGGCCAGCACCCGGGTCGAATGCGGCAGCACGAACTCGCGGTAGTCGCGCTCGGACAGCGCACCGGCCCACGAGTCGAACAGCTGCACCGCGTCGACGCCCGCGTCGAGCTGGGCGCGCAGGAACGTGGCGGCGATGTCGGCGAGGCGCGCGGCGAGGTCGTGCCAGACCTCGGGCTGCGAGTGCATCAGGGCTTTGGTGTGCTCGTGGTTGCGGCTCGGGCCGCCCTCGATCAGGTAGCTGGCCAGCGTGAACGGCGCGCCGGCGAACCCGATCAGCGGCGTTTCGCCGAGCCGCTCCACCAGCAGACGGACGCCCTCGGCGACCTTGCCGACCTGCTCCGGTTCGAGCTTCGGCAGCGCGCGCACGGCGTCCGCGTCGCGCACCGGCGAGGCCACGACCGGGCCGGTGCCGGGGACGATGTCGATGTCGACGCCCGCCGCCTTGAGCGGGACCACGATGTCGCTGAACAGGATCGCCGCGTCGACGCCCAGCCGGCGGACCGGCTGCATCGTGATCTCGGCGAGCATCTCCGGGTCGAAGCACGCGTCGAGCATCGGGACGCCCTCGCGCAGCGCGCGGTACTCCGGCAGCGAACGACCGGCCTGGCGCATGAACCACACCGGAACGTGCGCGGGCCGCTCCCCGCGCGCGGCGGCGAGGAAGGCCGACCCGGGCAGGGCGCGACGGGGCGAAACGGACGGAGCGCCGACGGGCGCGGACGAAACCTGAGGCACGAACCCCATGGTCCCACGCGGGCCCGACAGTCCCGGGCCGCCCCGTGCCCAACGCTCCCTGGCTCGGCGCTGCGTCTTCCGCGGAGCGAGAGTCCGCCCAGCACAGCACGGCCGAGCAGATCCGCGAGGGAACCCTGGGGAACGCGCCCAGCCCCGGCGCTGCGTCTACCGCAGACCGAAGGTGCGCCCAGCACAGCGCGCTGATCAGGTCCGCGAGGGGGACTCTGGAGACGCACCCAGCCCCTACCCCAGAACGAGGGTCCGCCCAGCACAGCACGGCCGCGCAGATCCGCGAGGCGAGCCCTGGGGGAACGCGCCCAACCCGGCACCGCATCTGCCCCAGAGCAAGAATCCGCCCAGCACAGCGCAGCACCTACCCCAGAACGAGGGTCCGCCCAGCACGGCGCGCTGATTAGGTCCACGGGGGGAAACTCTGGGGAATCCACGAGGGGAACTCTGGGGAATCTGATTCCCTCTCCCCCTAGCAAGGGAAGCGGAAGGCCGCCGGAGCCGTCCCGTGGTCTGATTCCGTCACGGACCTCCACATGCCGCGGCCCCGCGCAGGGGAGGCGGAGGGCAGCCGAAGCGGTCCCGTGGGTCGCGGGTCGGTCTCGCTCGGCGCGCCTGCGTCCGCAACCGGGTGTCGCCGCCCTACAGTCGGAGCGTGACCGCGATGACGCCAGTGCCCGATCTCTTCCGCGAAGCCGTCGCGGCGCTGCAAGCCGTCCGGCCGCGCCCGGAGATCCGCCTGGAGACGATGCGTGCGCCGCAGCGGCTCGCGCCGTGGTCCTATGCGTTGAGCTGCGACGTTTCCGGGCCCGCAGACGTGCTGGCGTCCGGCAGGCTGGTGCTGCTGCACGACCCGGACGGCCAGGAGGGCTGGGACGGCGTGCTGCGGCTGGTCATGTACGTCCGCGCCGAGCTCGACCGCGAGCTGGCCACGGACCCGTTCCTCCCGGCGGTCGGCTGGTCGTGGCTCACCGACGCGCTGGAGGCCTCCGGAGCGTCGTGGAAGGCGCTCGGCGGCACCGTCACCGAGACGTCCTCGGCCCGGTTCGGCGACATCTCCGGTCCGGCCCGCACCGACGACCTCGAGCTGCGGGCGTCCTGGACCCCCACCGACGGCGCGCTCGGGCCGCACGGGCTCGCGTTCTGCCAGGTGATGGCGAGCGTCGTGGGGCTGCCTCCGGTGGGCGTCACGCTGTTCGAGCAGCGGCAGAGCTCCTGATTTCCTAAGTTCACCCGGTCGGGCAGCGTCTCCGCCGCGCTTGCACGCGCACGAACGCGCCTTCCCGGGCGGATCCGGGCCCCCGCGGCGCTCCGGCGGGATCTTCGGCGGGGCTTCCGGGCGTCCGCTCCCGACCGTCCATCGTGGACCGCAGCGGGCGCTGCTCCGGATGCTGCACGTTCGTGGCCGGGCGTGATCACAGGCAGTGAACCCCCGGTAACCAGCTCCGACGCGGTTTCCGGGCCCTTTCCGGGCACTCCGGCCAGGAGCGGGCGGCCGCGCGGCGCGGGCGACAAAACATGAAAGAAAATGATCTTGCCCCGGCCGGGGCGCATTTCCGGATCCGGATCGCGGGGGCGGCGGCCCGGCTCCGCGAGCACCCGCAGGTGCACGGGCCATCTGCACGCCCGTTTCATTGCCGGTAACTCAGGTGCATCGCAGCCCGGTCGTCAGTTGTTAACAAGACTTCGATCGTTAGTCCGATCGTGTTACAACGACCTCGCTGAGTGACGAACTGTTTCGGATAGATACCCATTCGATCCCCCCGCAACGGCGTCCGGACGGCTACAGTGCCTGGGACGACACCACTTTCGGTCTAAAGCTGGCGCGGCTGAACGGCCGAAGGTCCCGGTGCCGGTCGGGGGGCACGACCGACTCCAGGGAGGTAGTGACGTGGCTACCGTCGGCTTATCTCAGGCCGTCCGATCCACGCCAGCCGGCGCCTTGCCGGCGAGCATGGTTCCGCACCCGCGGGAAGAGCTTTTTTCCGTGTTGGTGGTCGATGACCACCCGCTGTTGAGGGAGGCAATCGCAGCACGACTCGCACAAATGGGTGCGGGCACTGTCCACGAAGCCGCCACGGTGGCCGAGGCGAGGGCGCGAGCACAGGCCACCGGCCCGTGCGACCTGGCGATCCTCGATCTCGGACTGCCGGACGGCAGCGGAATCGAACTGGTTACGGAACTCCGTAGCCACGGCTGGCCGCGCGTGGTGGTCCTGGCATCCTCCGACGACCCGTACGCGGTGCGCTCCGCGTTCCAGGCCGGAGCTCAGGCGTACCTGCTGAAGTCGGCGTCGCCGGTGGTGGTCACCGACGGCGTGCGCCGGGTTCTCGAAGGCGGCGTTTACGCCGACCCGAGCGTGGCCCCGGTCCTGGCGACCGGCACGCGAGTGGCGGGCACCGACAACACCCCGCGCGAGCTGTCGGCTCGCGAGGTGGAGGTGCTCCAGCTCGTCGCGGACGGGCAGTCGAACAAGGAGATCGGGGAGGAGCTTTCCCTCTCCGCGCTCACCGTCAAGTCCCACCTGTCCCGCATCGGGCGCAAGCTCGGCACGGGCGACCGGGCGCAGATGGTCGCGCTGGCGATGCGAGCCGGCGTGATCCGCTGACGACGACGAACCACGTCCCTGCGGGGCGGGCGGACCAGGCGCGGTCCGCCCGTCCCGTAGGGTCGTCGGACATGGGAACTGCACAGGCGGACGGAGCCCGGACCGGAGACGAGACCACCGACCCCTCCGGGGACTCCCGAACGCCGGTGCTGCTCAGGGAACCGGCGGAGGGCACCCCACCGGTCGTGGCCGATCCCGACGCGCTCGCCGAGGCGTGCGCGCGGCTCGCCGCGGGCACGGGCGCCGTGGCCGTCGACACCGAACGGGCGTCGGGCTATCGCTACTGGCCCAAGGCCTATCTCGTCCAGCTGCGCCGCGAAGGCTCCGGCACGGTGCTGATCGACCCGATCGCGCTCGCCGACGACCTCGCCCCGCTGCGGGACGTCCTCAACGACACCGAATGGGTGCTGCACGCCGCGTCCCAGGATCTGCCGTGCCTGGCGGAGCTGGACCTGCGGCCGCGTTCGCTGTTCGACACCGAGCTGGCCGGACGGCTGGCCGGGTACGAACGCGTCGCGCTGGGCACGCTCGTGGAGCTGCTGCTCGGGTACACCCTCGAAAAGGGCCACAGCGCCGCGGACTGGTCGAAGCGTCCGCTGCCGATCGACTGGCTCAACTACGCCGCGCTCGACGTCGAGCTGCTCAACGAACTGCGCGCGAAGCTCGAGACCGAGCTGGCCGCGCAGGGCAAGCTGGAGTGGGCGCAGCAGGAGTTCGAGGCCGTGCGCACCGCTCCCCCGCCCGCACCGCGCGCCGAACCGTGGCGCCGGACGTCCGGGGTGCACAAGATCCGCAGCCCGCGCGGCCTCGCCGCGGTGCGCGAGATGTGGCAGGCCCGCGACGAACTGGCTCGCAAACGCGACCGCGCACCGAGCCGGATCCTGCCCGACAGCGCGATCGTCAACGCGGTGACCTCCGACCCGAAGACGGTCGAGGAGCTGCAGGCGCTGCCGGTGTTCAGCGGACGCGTCCAGCGCAAGTACACCGCCAGCTGGCTGCGGCACCTCCAGGCGGCCAAAGCGCTGCCGGCGAGCGAGCTGCCGAGCCCGAGCCAGCCCAACGACGGTCCGCCGCCGGTGAACCGCTGGGCCGACAAGGACCCCGACGCCGCCGCCCGGCTGGCCGCCGCGCGTGCCGCGTTGGCCGCGATCGCGGAGGACCGCAAGCTGCCGGTGGAGAACCTCCTGCTGCCGGATTTGGTCCGGCGCACCTGCTGGCGTCCCCCGGCCGATCTCGCGGAGGACTCGGTCGCGGACGCGCTGCGGGCGGGCGGGGCGCGGCCGTGGCAGGTCGAGCTGACCGCGGCGGTGCTGAGCAAGGCGTTGCACAGCACGGCTTCCTGACCTGCGCCGGGTGGTTCAGACCTCTAGGTGAGATCTCACGTACGGCGACGCGTCGGTCGGCGGTAGCCGAGCGACCGCGCCACGCCGGTCGCCGTGGTGACCACCGCGGGCACCAGATGGGCGACTGAGGTCGTCTCCCGGCGGCCCACGACCGCGACCGCGGCGGTGACCCGTGCGGTAGCGTCGCGGATCGGGGCAGCGACAGCGACCGCGTCGTCGGCGAGCTGGCGATCGGCGACGCAATATCCGGTGCGGGCGATGTCGGCGAGTTCGGCGCGCAGGGTTTCCGGGTCGGTCGTGGTGTGCGGGGTTTCCGCGGCGATCGGGGTGGTCAGGGCGGATTCGCGGGTGTCGGCGGCGGCGTGCGCGAGCAGGACGCGGCCGGTGGCGGTGGTGGTCGCGGGAAGGCGGCTGCCGGTCGTGGTCAGGATGCCGACCGAACGGTGTCCGGCCAGCCTGGCCAGGAACACGACGTCAGTCCCGTCCAGCACGGACAGGTGCACGTTCTCGCCGGTCGCGTCGAACAGGTCGCCCAGGTACGGCAGGGCGATTTCGCGGATCGACGCCCTGGCCAGCGACAGCGAGCCGAGCTCCCACAGCTTCAGGCCGAGGTGATAGCCGCCGTGTTCGTCGCGGACCAGCGCTCCCCAGTCGGCCAGCTCGCCGACCAGCCGGTGTGCCGTGCTCAACGGCAGGCTCGCGGACTGGGCGATTTCGGTCAGGGAAAGCACCGGCGTCCGCGGGCTGAAGCAGTCCAGCACCGACAGCAGCCGCGCCGCCGCGGTGGGTCTGGCTTCCATGTGGCGGAAGTCTGATTGAGGCCGGGCCTCGGCGCAAGCGACACTGCGGGCGTGGGTCGGCCAAGCGAGTCAGTTGTGATCACCGGGGCGGGATCGGGTCTGGGGCTGGGAGTGGGATTGACGCTCGCGGCGCGCGGGCATCGGGTGTTCGCCACAGTCGAACGGGACGACCAGATCGAGCCGACGCGGGCGGCGTTCGCCGAGCGCGGGCTCGCCGCGGAGGTCTCCCGGCTCGATCTGCTCGATCCGGCTGATCGCGAGGCAGCGGCGGCGCTCGACGCGTCCGTTCTGCTCAACAACGCCGGATTCGGTGCGGAAGGTCCGCTTCTGCGCACGGATTCCGCCGTGGTCCGGAAGACGTTCGAGGTCAACGTCTTCGGCACGCTCGAGCTGACGCGACTGGTCGCCGATCGGCTCGTCGCCGCCGGGCGCGGCGGGCGGATCGTGTTCGTGACGTCGGTGGCCGGGCTGTTCGTCGCGCCCGGGGCGGGTCCGTACGGGGCGAGCAAGTTCGCCCTCGAAGCCATGGCGCAGGCGGTTCGCCAGGAACTGCGGCCGCACGGGATCGAAGTCCGGGTCGTCGAGCCCGGGCCGTTTTCCACGGGATTCAACGAAAAACTCGTCGAGAACGCACCTGCCTCGGAGCACGACTTTTCGGATTTCCTCGCGATGCAACGCGATCCGGCGCAGGCGGTCGAGACGATCGTTCGGGTGGCGGTCGAATCCGGGTCGTACCGGACGATCGTGCCGGGCGAGTTCGGGGCGATCGTGCGCGAGCAGCAAGATCGGCTGTGGGCCGAGACCGACCTGGTCGATCCGTGAGAAAGTGCGACAGCACACCAGTACGAGACAGGAGCACATGACAGTGAAGATCGCGGTTCTCGGGGGCGGACACGGTTCCTGGGCCACGGTGGCGGAGCTCGCCGAGAACGGCCACGAAGTGCGCTGGTGGCGGCGGAACGCCGAGGCGCTGGAAGCGGTGCGCGCGACCGGAGCGGTGAGCGTCCGGGATTACCGAGGTTCCCGATCGGTGCCGGTGGGCGACGGCGCCGGGGAGATCAACCCGGTGGCGGACCTCGCCGAGGCGGTGCGCGACGCGGCCCTGGTCGTGATCCCGCTGCCGTCGACGACGCACGACGACCTGGCTCCTCAGCTCGCTCCGCTGCTGACCGAGGGCCAGGTGGTGTTCATGCCGCCGGGCACGTTCGGTTCGATGGTGTTCGCCAAGGCCGTCGCGGCGGCGGGCGGCAGTGCGGAGATCGCGTTCGCCGAAGCCGGGACGCTGCCGTATCTCGCGCGCCGGCACGGGGACGCGGAAGTGGTGATCAGCGGGTACGCGACCCGGCTGCCGACCGGGGTTTTCCCGTTGCGGCTGGCGGAAAGCGCGTTCAAGACGCTGCGCGAGGCGTACCCGAGCGTCGAGGACGCGGGCGACGGGCTCAGCGGCGCGCTGATGAACGCGGGCCCGATCATCCACCCGCCGCTGATCACGATGAACGCCGGTCCGCTGGAGCATTTCGCCGCCTGGGACATCCACAACGAGGGCACACAGCCGTCCATCCGCAGCGTCACCGACGCGCTGGACGCCGAGCGGGTCGCGCTGCGCGAAGCGTTCGGCTACGGCGCGCCGCACTTCCCGCTGGCCGATCACTACGCCGCCGACGGCGACGAGTGGATGTACGGCCGCTCGGCGCACGAGCGGCTCACCGACAGCGGCGACTGGCGCGAGAAGATCGACCTCCACACGCACCGCTACATGGTGGAAGACACCCGGCTCGGGCTGTCGCTGCTGGTGTCCGCGGGCCGGTGGGCCGGGGTGCCGACGCCGGTCGCGGAAGGCCTGCTGGCGCTCGGTTCCGCGATCACCGGCCGCGATTTCTACGCCGAGGGACGGACTTTCGAGAACCTCGGCCTGGCGGATCTCGACCGGGCCGGGCTGACCGAGCTGCTGCGGGACGGAGTCCAGTCGTGATCGCCATCGTCGGCGCCGGGCGGATGGGCGAGGGCATCGCGCTGGCCTTCCTCGCGGCGGGACATCCGGTGCTGCTCGCGGACGTCAAGAACCGCACCGAGGAGGAACGCCAGCTCCGGCGCGACGAGGTCCGCAAGCGTCTCGCCGACCGGCTCCGCGCGATGTTCGGCCACGCGGACGCGCTGGAAAGCCTGACGCTCGGCGACCGTTCGGCGAAGGAACTCGCCGGCGCGACCGTGGTGTTCGAGGCCGTGCCGGAGGTCATGGACGTCAAGCGCGAGGTGTTCGGCTGGCTCGGCTCGCAGGTGCCGGAGTCGGCGGTGCTGGCCTCGACGACGTCGACCTTCCTGGTCACGCAGATCGCGGAACTCGCCGAACGGCCGGAGCGGGTCGTCAACGCGCACTGGCTCAACCCGGCCGAGCTGATGCCGCTGGTCGAGGTCAGCCGCAGCGACGCCACCGACCCGGCCGCGGTCGACCGGCTCGTGGAACTGCTGCGCGAAATCGGCAAGGTGCCGGTGGTGTGCGGGCCCGCCGCCGGGTACATCGTGCCGCGGCTGCAGGCGCTGCTGATGAACGAGGCCGCGCGGATGGTCGAGGAAGGGGTGGCCGGAGCCGCCGAGATCGACCTCGCCGTGCGCGCCGGGCTCGGTCCGCGGTTTTCGGTGCTGGGCCCGCTGGAATTCATCGACTGGGGCGGCGGCGACATCCTGTACTACGCCTCGCGCTACCTGACCGGCGAACTCGGCGAGCGGTTCCAGGCGCCCGCGATCGTCGAGGACAACATGACCGGCCAGCGGCGCGGCCTCCAGGACGGAGCCGGGTTCTACCGCTTCGACCAGGCCGGGGTGCCGGACTACCGGACTGCGCGGATGCGGGAGTTCGAGGAAATCTTCCGGCTGCGGGAACCGCATTTGCGGGACGGGACGCCGGTTCCGGTGCGTCCGGAGGACGAATCGGCGGAGTGATCCTTCGGCGGCCGCGGGTTCGGGCCCGCGGCCGTCAGCACTCCTTCAGCCAGCCGGTTGCCTGGACGGTGCGCGGATGGGCATCGCCGAAAACCGCTTTGAAGCCGGACACCACGGATTCCAGCTCGGTCGCAGCACCCGTTCGGTCGCCGCGTTGGGCGGCGGCTCGGGCCAGTGTCGCGCGGAGGCCGAGTACCACTGGGTGTCCGGCTGGCCAGGCACCGGCGGCCAGCACGGTTCGCGCAGAGTGCTCCGCTTCGTCCAGGTTGCCGCTCTCGACGCAGGCTTGCGCGAGGGTGCCGCGCAGGAGCAGCGCGCCTCGGCCTCGCGCTTCAACCAGAAGCTCGCGGAGCAGGTCGGCTGACTCGGCGGCTTGCCCCGCTTTCAGCAGCACGGTCGCCAGGCTTTCCGCCAGAGCTTGCCGCTTCCCGTACAACTCGCGCAGCGGAGCGATCGCCGCCTCCGGATCCCCGGTTTCGGCTTGCACCACCAAACGGAGACCGCGGATCGCGTCCCGTTGCTCGTCGGTCTCGCAGAGCGCATCCTCGTCCGACAGCAATTGCTCGACTGCCTCGTAGCGGTTCAGCGCGCGCAGCAGGGCGATCTTCCGGCGTCGACCGGCTTTCGTCCGGAGGTGCGCCGGGCCGAGTTCAGCCGTGCAGTAGCCGACATGCGCGTCCAGGACCGCCAGCGCGTCTTCGTACTGCGCCGCCACGGCATAGGCTTCCGCGAGGAACAGCTGGGTCTTGAAGGTCGCGGGCTGGCGGGCGCCCCACGTTTCCTCGAACAGCTCCGCAGTGCGTTCCAGCAGCGGGATCGCCTCTGCCGGACGGCCCTGCGACGTCTGGCACCACGCCAGATTCGCCCACGCGGCAAGGGTGTTCGGCTCGCGCGGACCGAAGACGTCCGTCAACGCGGGCACCAGGTCCGCGTAGTGCCGTTCGGCGGCGGGCCAGTCCTCGTTCTTGACCAGCGACTGACCCAGCAGAAGCCGCCTACGCAGGTTCGGCACGCTGTTCGGGTTGCGCGCCTTCGCGAGGGCGGACTGCAGCGCGGCGACCTCGTCGGCCGGCTCTGGCTTCGTGCGGAAGAGTCCCACTTGGACAGTCTGCCTGCTGCGCCGTTCAATCCTCCGTCAACCACCCGGATGCTTCGACGGCATCCGGATGCTTCGGACCAAACGCCTCCGCAAGCAGCAGCCGTGGCCGGGCCATCAGGGCTGCCCCGCGAACCCGGGAGTGTGCCGTCCCCCACTCGACCGGGCCACTCCCCTGGTTACCCACCGGTAACAAGGGCTAGGGTGCGGGACAGGAACACTCTCGACTTCAGGAGCATTCGTGGCCGCACCAGCAACGCCGCCGCTCGCGCCCACCGCGCGAGGGGTGCGCAATGTCGTCTTCGTCGAAGGGGTACGCACGCCCTTCGGCAAGGCGGGCGACAAGGGCATGTACGCCGGGACCCGGGCGGACGACCTCGTCGTCAACGCCATCCGCGAGCTGCTGCGGCGGCATCCGGAGCTGCCGCCCGAGCGAGTGGACGAGGTGGCGATCGCCGCGACGACGCAGATCGGCGACCAGGGCCTGACCATCGGCCGCACCGCCGCGCTGCTCGCCGGGCTGCCGAAGTCCGTGCCGGGCTTCGCGATCGACCGGATGTGCGCGGGCGCGATGACCGCGGTGACCACCACCGCGAGCGGCATCGGCTTCGGCGCGTACGACATCGCCATCGCGGGCGGCGTCGAACACATGGGCCGCCACCCGATGGGCGAGGGCGTCGACCCGAACCCGCGGATCGTCGCGGACAAGCTGGTCGACCCGACCGCGCTCGTGATGGGCCAGACCGCGGAGAACCTGCACGACCGCTTCCCGGAGATCACCAAGGAGCGCACGGACGCGTTCGCCGCGCGCAGCCAGGAGCGCTACGCCGAGGCCGTGAAGACCGGCAAGATCGGGCCGGAGCTGGTTCCGGTCGCCACGCGCAGCAAGGAACTGGGCTGGGGCCTCGCGACCGAGGACGAGCCGCCGCGCCCGGGCACGACCGTCGAGCAGCTGGCGAAGCTGAAGACGCCGTTCCGCCCGCACGGCCGGATCACCGCGGGCAACGCGGCCGGGCTGAACGACGGCGCCACCGCGGCGATCCTCGCCGACGAGGACACCGCGCGCGAGCTGGGCCTGCCGATCGGGATGCGGCTGGTCGGCTACTCGTTCGCGGGCGTCGAGCCGGAGGTCATGGGCATCGGCCCGGTGCCTGCCACCGAGAAGCTGTTCAAGCGCACCGGCCTGTCCATCGACGACATCGGCCTGTTCGAGATCAACGAGGCGTTCGCGGTGCAGGTGCTCGCGTTCCTCGACCACTTCGGCATCGCCGACGACGACCCGCGGGTCAACCAGTGGGGCGGCGCGATCGCGTGCGGCCACCCGCTGGCCTCGTCCGGCGTGCGGCTGATGACGCAGCTGGCGCGCCAGTTCGCCGAGCGCCCCGACGTGCGCTACGGCCTCACCACGATGTGCATCGGCATCGGCATGGGCGGCACCGTGATCTGGGAAAACCCGGCCTACAACGGCTCTGAGGGGGCGAAGTAATGACTTTCACCGCTGAAGAGGCGAAGGCCGCGTTCCCGGACGAGGTCGTAACCAACGCCGTCACGAACCTGGTCAAGGTCCCGGGGCTGGACAAGCCGGTCGCACTGATCACGTTGGACAACGGCCACGACCACACGCGGCCGAACACCTTCGGCCCGCAGGGTCTCGTCGCGCTGAACACCGCGCTGGACGAGGCGTTCGCCGCCGAGCCCGCCGCGATCGCGGTCACCGGCAAGCCCTTCATTTTCGCCGTCGGCGCGGACCTTTCCGGCGTCGAAGCGGTGTCGGACCCGAAGCTGGCGCGCGAGATCGCGCAGACCGGGCACGACGTGTTCCGCCGGCTCACCGAGTCGAAGATCCCGACGTTCGGGTTCGTCAACGGCGCGGTGATGGGCGGCGGGCTCGAACTCGCGCTGTCCTGCCACTACCGGACGCTGTCGGAGAACACCGCGGCGATCGCGTTCCCCGAGGTGTTCCTCGGCCTGTTCCCGGGCTGGGGCGGCACGCAGCTGCTGCCGAACCTCATCGGCCCGGACGCCGCCGTCACCGTGATCATCGAGAACGCGCTGGCGCAGAACAAGATGCTGAACGTGCGCAAGGCCGCCGAACTCGGCATCGTCGACGAGGTCTTCGGTTCCGCGGACTACCTCGAGCAGTCGCTCCTGTGGCTGGCGAAGGTGGTCAACGGCGAGATCACCCCGGCTCGCCGGGAAATCGACCGCGGCGCGGAGTGGGACGCGGCGATCGCGCGGGCCAAGTCCATCGTGGACGGTCGTACGCACGGTGCGTCGCCGGGCGCGACCAAGGCCGTCGAACTGCTGGAGCTGGCGCGGGAGAACGACCTCGACCGCGGTTACGCGGCGGAGACCGACGGGCTCGCCGAACTGCTGATGTCGGACGTGCTGCGGGCCGGGCTGTACTCGTTCAACCTGGTCAACAAGCGGGCGAAGCGGCCGGCCGGCGCGCCGGACAAGTCGTTGGCGCGCAAGGTGAACAAGGTCGGCATCGTCGGCGCGGGCCTGATGGCCAGCCAGCTGGCGCTGCTGTTCGTGCGCCGCCTCAAGGTGCCGGTGGTGCTCACTGACGTCGACCAGGCGCGCATCGACAAGGGCGTCGGCTATGTCCACGAGGAGATCGACAAGCTTCTGGCCAAGAAGCGCGTGTCCCCGGACGGCGCGAACCGCCTGAAGGCTCTGGTCACCGGCTCGCTCGACAAGGCCGCGTTCGCCGACGCGGACTTCGTGATCGAGGCCGTGTTCGAAGAGCTGGGCGTGAAGCAGCAGGTGTTCGCCGAGCTGGAGCAGCACGTCTCCCCCGAGGCGATCCTGGCCACGAACACCTCGTCGCTGTCGATCACCGCGATGGCGTCGAAGCTGCAGCACCCGGAGCGCGTGGTCGGCTTCCACTTCTTCAACCCGGTGGCCGTGCTGCCGCTGCTGGAGATCGTGCGCGGCGAGAAGACCGACGACGCGGCGCTGGCGACGGCGTTCTCGGTCGGCAAGCAGCTGAAGAAGTCGAGCGTGCTGGTGAAGGACGCGACGGCGTTCGTCGTGAACCGGCTGCTGCTGCGCTTCCTCGGCGAGGTGCTGGTGGCGGTGGACGAGGGCACGCCGTTCGACGTGGCCGACTCCGCGCTGGAGCCGCTCGGCCTGCCGATGTCGCCGCTGAACCTGATGCAGCTCGTCGGCCCGGCCATCGCGCTGCACGTCGGCGAGACGCTGCACGGCTCGTTCCCGGACCGCTTCACCGTGAGCGAGAACCTGGACAAGTTCGTGAAGGCGGGCAAGAAGGGCGTCTGGACCTGGGACGCGACCGGCACGCCGTCGGTCGACCCGGAGGTCGCCGCACTGTGGACGCAGGGCGACCAGCCGTCCACCGCCGAGCAGGTCCGCGACCGCGCGCTGAACGCGATCGCCGAAGAGGTCCGGATCATGCTCGACGAGGGCGTGGTCGCGGAGGCCCAGGACATCGACCTGTGCCTGATCCTCGGCGCGGGCTGGCCGTTCTGGCTGGGCGGCATCACGCCGTACCTCGACCGGGCGGGCGTGTCCGAGCGGGTCAACGGCAAGCCGTTCCTCTCCCAGGGAGTCGCTTCGGTTCCGGCGTAACGCCTTGGCGGAGCCGCCCTGTTCCGTGCAGGGCGGCTCCGCCGTGAACCCGGACACATCGAGCGCTTCGTGACCTTCTGAGCACCAGCCGTTCACCGCTGCCCCATAGCGTCCTGCCGAATCATCGGAGCAGGTCAGGAGCAGGATGAACAGCACGAACCCGGACGGCGTCGGCCGTCGCGGATTCCTCAAGCGCGCGGGACTGGCCGGCGCGGTCGCGGCCGGGGTCCCGGCGCTGGCCTCGGGCCAGGCCGACGCGGCGGGCCTCGATTTGGGGCTCGACCTCGGGATCGATCTCGACTGGCTGTTCGGGTGCCGCTACCAGTGGGTCGTCGGCGATCACCACACGCACAGCCAGTACTCGTACGATGCGATGTACACCATCGACCGGATCGCGTCCGGCGCGCGCGAGCACGGCGCGAAGTGGATCGTTTTCACTGATCACGGGCACGCGACGCACGAGAAGTCGTCGGTGGAGCCGACCAGCCGCGACGTGCTCGCCGCGCAGCGGAGGCATCCGGATCTGCTGCTGTGGCAAGGCATGGAGTGGAACGTGCCGGGCGCGGAGCACGCGACGCTGTTCTTCCAGGCCGGCCGCGACCAGGCCACCGTGCTGCGCGAGTTCGAGCGCAGCTTCGACTGGCGGCTGACGGGTTCCGAATCGTCCAGCCCGGAGCACGAAGCGTTGGCGCTCAAGGGTTTGCGATGGCTTGCCGAGCAGGAACGCAAGCGCCGGATCCACGCGCCGGTCGTGCTGATCAATCACCCGCTGCGCAACGGCCGCGTGTCACCGCACGAACTGCGCAACTACCGCGACACTGCACCCGGAATCGTGATCGGCATGGAAGGCGCACCCGGCGCGCAGGCCGACGGATTCCCCAAGTCGCAAGGCAATGGCGGTGCGCGAGGCGGCTACGCCAACAATCCCGGTGCGGATTCGTGGCCCGGCTTCCCCGCCGAGGCGTACCGCACGTTCGGCGGCTGGGACTGGACCACGGCGAAGGTCGGCGGGCTGTGGGATTCCCTGCTGGCCGAAGGAAAACCGTGGTGGATCACCACGAACTCCGATTCGCACTACAACCGCGGCGACCACCTGGTGCGCCCGGCGGTGCCGGACGGCTGGTACGAGCAGACCGGCAAGTACCCGGACCCGGTGGACAGCGGGGTTCCGCAATTGTCCGCGCCGTATGCGGATTTCTACCCCGGCGAGTTCAGCCGCACCGTGGTCGGCGTGTCCCGGCCGGGCTTCGAGGGCGTGCTGGAAGGCCTGCGCGCGGGCCGGATTTGGCTGTCCCACGGCGGTCTGGTGCAACAGCTGGAAGTCGGCGTGCACGGCAGCGGCGACTGCGCGACGTTCGGCGGTCGGCTGCGCGTGCGCCGGGGCTCGACGGTGACGGTCGTGGTTTCCGCGGTGACCGCATACCGACCGAACGGCTCGGGTTCGGTGCCGCGCCTCGGCCGGCTGGACCTGATCTCAGGCCCGGTCACCGGCCCGGCGGCGAATCGCGACACGATGACTGCGCCGGGTACGCGCGTGGTCGAGTCATTCACGCCTTCGCGCGGCTACGCGGGACGACGGGTGACGTTCAAGCACACGTTCCGCAACGTGCGGGAGCCGTTCTACGTCCGGGTGCGCGGGACGGACGGGAAGCGGCACGTGGCGGGCGGGATCGAGCCGGCGGTGGACGTGATCGGGCAGGCGAACCCGTACGAAGACTTGTGGCTGTACGGGAACCCCACGTTCGTCGACGTCCACTGACGCCGTGGGTGGCTAGACCGGTTCTCACCGGCCTAGCCACCCACGAGCCGCTACGCGGCCGGCAGCCGCACAGTCACCGCCAGCCCGCCGCCGACCACTGGCTCCGCGGACACCGTCCCGCCGTGGGCCTGCACCGCCGCCCGCACGATCGAAAGTCCCAGTCCCGCACCGGAACGCGCCGTCCGGGCCACCCCGGCGCGGCGGAACGGCTGGAACAGTTCCGGCACCGCCGCCGGGTCCAGCAGCCCGCCCGACGAACGCACCCGCAGCGTCGACCATTGCGCGCCCGGCTCCGTCGTCACCTCGATCCAGCCGCCGTCGACGTTGTGCCGCACCGCGTTCTCGACCAGGTTCCCGGCGATCCGTTCCAGCAAAGCCGAATCCCCGATCGCGGGCGAGGGTTGCATCGCGAAATCCGCGCGCAGGCCGCGTTGTTCGGCCTCGCCGCGGACCGCGGACCACGCCCGTTCCACGAGCACGGTCAGGTCGACCAGTTCCCGCGTCACCAGACCGGCTCCGTCGGTCCTGGCCAGCAACAGCAACGAATTCACCAGCTGTCCCGCCCGGTTCGTCGCGTCCAGCACGACCCCGGCCATCCGGCGGAATTCGGCCTCGTCGGCGTGTTCGTCGGACAGCGTGACGTCCAATTCCGTACGGATCACCGACAGCGGCGTGCGCAATTCGTGGCTCGCGTTGGCGACGAAATGCCGCTGCGAATCGAACGCGTCCTGAAGCCGGTCCAGCATGTCGTCGAACGTCCGCGCCAGCTCGGCCAGTTCGTCGCGCGAGCGGATCTCGCCGATGCGCTCCCCCATCGACTCGATCGACAGCCGCCGCGCGGTCCCGGTGATCTCGCGCAGCGGCCGCAGCACGCGGGACGTGAACGTCCAAGCCAGGATCGCCGCCGCGGCCACCACGAAGCAGAACGCCAGCGAGCCGAAGATCAGCACCCGGGTGACCGCGTGCTGACGCAGGTGCTGCGCGAGCGTGGACGCGTCCACGTCGATGCCGTCGACTCGCACGATGGTGCCCGGCGGCATGTGCGGCACGGCGTCGACGGCGTCGCCGACGAGCGTCCACGCCAGCCACAGCAGCAGCAACCCCGCCGCGGCGACCAGGACGGTCGCCAGGACGGTGACGCGCACCCGCAGGCTGCGGGCGCCGGGAAGCTTCACTCGGAACCGGCGACCGACACCCGGTAGCCCGAGCCGACCACGGTCTCGATGATGCCCGGTTCGCCGAGCTTCTTGCGCAAGGTCATCACGGTGACCCGGACGGTCGTGGTGAACGGGTCGGCGTTCTCGTCCCACACCCGTTCGAGCAGTTCCTCGCTGCTGACCACGGATCCGCCGGCGGACAGCAGCACCTCGAGCACGCCGAACTCCTTGCGGGTCAGCTCGACCGGCCCGCTCGCGCGCCGGACGGTGCGCTTCGCCGGGTCCAGCTCGACGTCGCCCGCGGTGAGCAGCGGCGGCGCGGCGGGCGTCGCGCGGCGGCCCAGCGCCCGCACGCGCGCGACCAGCTCCGGGAACGCGAACGGCTTCGCGAGATAGTCGTCCGCGCCCAGGGACAGCCCGTCCACCCGGTCGGACACCGAACTGCTCGCGGTCAGCATCAGCACGCGCGTCAGCTCGCCGGACGTCACGATCTCGCGGCACAGGTCGTCGCCGGACATCCCGGGCAGGTCGCGGTCGAGCAGCACCACGTCGTACCGCGTGACGGACGACTTCTCGTGCCCGTCGTCGCCCGTGAGCGCGATGTCGACGGCCATGCCCTCCCGCCGCAGCCCGCGGGCGATCGCGTCGGCCAACGGCTCTTCGTCTTCGACTACCAGAACTCGCACCAGACCACAATCCCATAGTTTCCTGAGAGCACCTGAGAGAGTCATGCAACGCGCGGATGAGCGTTTGCTTCCGCCGCTGAAGCAGCCGGCGCGGGTGCGACTCGTGGCACCATGGTGTTGCGTCGCTGAACCACATCGGCAAATCTCAGTCCCCAGCGGGCCTGGAAGTCGTTGTCGAGTGCGGTCAGGATGTGTCCACGAGGCCGGTCGAGCCAGTGCCGTTCGAGCTGGGAACGTCCCAGGATTGTGCGGGCGCCGCCGATGTCGGCGTGGACGGTTTTTCCGCAGAACCGGCACCGAAAGATGTCCTGGGTTCGGCGGTTGCCAGGGTGCGTGTATCCGCAGCCGTCGCATTCGCGGCTGGTGTGGGCAGGATTGACTTCGACAGTGGACAGTCCCGTGTCTTCACGCAAGGAATCGAGCTTGGCTCGCACAGCCCCGCGTCCCGCGACGGTTATCAGACGGCGCATGCGACGGGAGAGCTGGCCTTGCCGCACCATGCCTCGCAGGTCCAGCCGTTCGACCGCCAGCGTCGAGATCGCGGGGTCGGCCGCGATGCGGTTGAGGCAGCGGTTGGTTTCGTTGGTGACGAACTCGCGGATGTCGTTGACCAGCGCCCGATAACGCCGGGAGTTGCCGAGCTTGATTCCGTTGCGCTGCAACGCCGCCGCCAAAGGCTGCAATCGGTCGTCGTACGCACGGAGCCGGGCGAGAAAGCCACGTCCGCGCAGATGGCCGTCGCTGGTGGCCAGCAGTGTTGAGAGACCCCAGTCCACGCCGACAGTGCGTCCGCCTTCACGTGGTCTGGCGACGGGGGTATGGACAGCCAGCCGGTAGGTCACGGTGCCGTCCTCCGCAACTCGAACCTGGCAGTGGCTGGCCAGCCGCGCATCCGGTGTGGCGAGGCGTTCGAGGAAGGCACGGTGAGCGTGCAGCGGAATCCGCACCGGCTTGCCCGCCCGCAGCGTGGAAATCCGCACCCAATAGTCGGCGTGCTCCCTTTCGGAGGTCTCCACGGCGGCTATTTTACCGTCCATCACCATCGTGCGGGCCCGCCGCAAATCCGGATGCCGGACACGAGTCCTGGCCTGTTTGAAGATACGGCGGGCCAGCCTCAGCACCTCTGCCGGGATACTGCTTTTGCCGGAGATCGCCACCCGCTCGCCGGTCGCGGGAGCATGCCATGCGTGTGCTTTGTTGAGGTAGAACAGGTCGCGCTTGCACGCGGCTGAAAGAGCGGAGCGAGCGACTATTCGACGGAACTCGTTCTCGCAACTGCCCAGCCACGAACGGTGCGCCGCGATCGCCTGCGCGACGACCGAATCCCACTGGCGCTGCGACAACCCGCCGCCCCATGTTTTGGCGTCGATCCACCGCGGCAGCTTTCCTGTGGTGAAGAAGATAGCGACCGCTTCGGATTGCGCTCGGCCCAGACCGGCTTGCCACCGCGGCAACAGAGCTGCCACTTGAGCGTGCTTGCCCTCGTTGGCACTGGAATGCAGCCGAAACGAACGGACAACAGTCACGATGTCTCAACCCTGCCTTCCATGATCTCGCTGACGCATAGCGGGTTCTGCGCCGATCGGCGCAGTTCCTGCTAAAAAAGCTCGTTTTCCGGTCTTGAACAGATTTCGCGCGATCCGGCATGCGACCGAGTTCCGGTGGACCAGCACACAATACCGGAGGGGGGACACTCTCGTTCAGCCCCACCGCAACGCGAACCACAGCCGCATCCGCGTTTCCGGGTCGGCCAGCTCGACGCCCAGCGCCCGTTCCACCTGCCCGATCCGGTGCCGCACGCTGTTGCGGTGCACGCCGAGTTCGGCGGCGGTCCGGTCCCAGCTTCCGTGGTTCGCCAGCCACGTTCGCAGCGTCGGCACCAGTTCGCGGCTGTGCGCGCGGTCCAATTCTCGCACTGGGGCCAGCAGTCGTTCGGCGAACGCGCCTGCCGCGGCGGGCGGGATCAGTTCGTCGAAGCCGAGCGGGTCGGCGCTGGCGGCCAGCGGACGGGCCAGTGCGCGGGCGCGGGCGAGCAGCAGTTCGGTTTCCGCGACGGCGGCGGGCAGGTCCGCGGCGGGGTGCGGCGGGCTGGCGACCGCGAGCCAGCCATGTTCCAGAAGACCGTCCAGGTCGCTGGGTTCGCCTGCGATGGCGTAGAACCGGGGGCCTGGCAGGACCTGGACCAGCGGGGTGTCGAGGCGGGCGCGCAGCCAGTCCGGCCGGCGGGCGAGTGCGTCCGGGCCCTTTCGGTGGGCGACCCCGGCGACGAGCCGCGCTTTGTCGCTGCCGACGACTCCAGCGAGCGCATCCGCGCCGGGACCGCCGAGCAGCAACGCCGTCGCTGCGGCACCGAGTTCCGCGCTGTCTGACCCGGCGCGGCCGACGAGGCCCAGCAATGCCGCACCGACCGCCAGGATCGCCCGATCTCCACTGTCGAACCGTTGCGCCCGACCGACCACGACCAGGTGCGCGGCGGTCGCCTGCGGATAGACCGGCTGTGCGACAACATGGGTGCCGTCCGGCAATTCAGTAGAGGCGATGCGGATTCCGGAGCGAGCGCGCAAGGTCGCGAGCAATTCATTCACCGGCGACGGCAACGGCTGCGGCGCGTCGTAGCCCGCCGCCAGTACGTCCCCGGAGCCGACCATCGCGACCCACCCGCGCAAGCGTCCGGCGAGCGCGGCGACCAACTCCCCCAGGCCGCCGCCAGCGGCTCGCGTCAGCGCTTCGCGGCCTTCCGCCAGTCGCCGTTCTTCATGCCGCCCCGCTTCGGCGAGCGCTACTGCGACGGCGCGGTTGATCGCCAGGAACGGCGTCGCGGGCGGCACGACCAGCAGCGGCAGGCCGTGCTCCGCGCAGGCGTCGCGCAGTGAGGACGGCAGGGTTTCCGAGACCGTCGGGGTGAGGCCGAAACCGAGCGCGGTGACGCCCGCGTCACGCAGCCCTCGGACGTAGCGGTCGGCGTCCTTCGGCAGGTTCACGCCCGCGGTCAGCACGAGTTCGGCGCCCACCAGGTACGGCGCGGGGTCGGCCAGTTCGCTCACGTGCGCCCACCGCACCGGCCGGTCCAGCGCGCCCGGACGGAGCGTTTCGGGCACGACGTCGAGCGCCAGCTCCGGGTTGCCCGCGACGGTGCGTAGTGGAACTGTCACCTCTGCGGGCAACAGCACGTCCTGGTGGGTCATTTCAACCAATCTCCGGCGAAGTCCTGGATACATCGTCCCATGCCGCCGCGGGGTCGCCCGACCCTACGGTGTCCCGCAAGAACCCCACCCCGTTTCGAGGAGGACCCGTGGGCGGCGACTATGCGGTGATCGCGCTGTACATCGCGGGCATGATCGGGGTCGGCTGGATCGGCCTCCGGCTGGCCAAGACCAAATCCGACTACCTGGTCGCCGGACGGCGGCTCGGCTGGTTCATGTACTCCGGCACGATGTCGGCCGTCGTGCTCGGCGGCGCGTCGACCGTCGGCGGCGTGAAGCTCGGCTACACCTACGGCATCTCCGGCGCGTGGCTGGTGATCACAATCGGCGTCGGAATCCTCGTGCTGCACGCGGTTTTCGCGCGGCGGCTGGTGAAACTGCGCGTCTACACCGTCGGCGAGATGCTCGACCTGCGCTACGGCGGCCGCGCGAGCGCGGTGTCCGGCGCGGTGATGTGGGGCTACACGCTGATGCTCACGGTCACCTCGACGCTGGCGTTCGCGTCGATCTTCAAGGTGCTGTTCTCGATCCCGAGCTGGGCCGGGATCGCGATCGGCGGGTCGATCGTGGTGCTGTACTCGGTGCTGGGCGGCATGTGGTCGATCACGCTGACCGACATCGCGCAGTTCGTGATCAAGACGATCGGCATCCTGTTCGTGCTGCTGCCGGTCGCGCTCGTCTCGGCGGGCGGGTTCAGCGGGATGGCCGAGAAGCTGGACGCGTCGTACTTCGAGTTCACCTCGATCGGCGGCGAGACGATCCTGACCTACTTCCTGATCTACACGTTCGGGTTGCTGATCGGGCAGGACATCTGGCAGCGCGTCTTCACCGCGCGCACGCCGCGCGTCGCGACCGGCGGCGGCGTCATCTCCGGCGTGTACTGCCTCGTCTACGGCATCGCGGGCGCGCTGATCGGTACGGCGGCGAAGGTGCTGTACCCAGACCTCGGCAGCGCGCAGGACGCCTTCGCCACCATCGCCGAACGGCTGCTGCCCACCGGCGTACGCGGTCTCGTGCTCGCTGCGGCGCTCTCGGCGCTGATGTCGACTTCTAGCGGCGCGCTCATCGCGTGCGCCACCACGACGACTTCGGACCTGTTCCGCAAGATCGGCCTTAAGAGTGGCGAGGTCTTGCGTAACCGAGTGACGACACTTGTGCTGGGCATCGTGGCCATCGGTATCGCAATGCTCGTGGACGACGTCGTCAACGCGCTCACCATCGCGTACGACATCCTCGTCGGCGGCCTTCTCGTCACTATCGTCGGCGCGCTGTTCTGGAAGCGCGGCACTCGCGAAGGCGCGTACGCGTCGATGGTGGCCGGCACGGTGTCCGTCATCGCCTTCATGATCATCGACGGTGTCGCGGCCAACAGTCCGATTTATTGGGGCCTCGGCGTCAGCCTGGTCGTGTACGTCGGCGTCAGCCTCGCGACACCGCGTACGCCGGACAGCATTCTTTCCGTGTGGACAAGCCGTCTTCACGGTTCCGAAGCCGCTGAAGATCTCAGCGCATCCGAAACCCGACAGGAGTTGACCCAGTGAGTGAACAGCGTCCGGTCGGCCCGCTCGACTCGTCGCAGATCCCGCGCTTCGCCGGCTTCGCGACCTTCGCGCGGCTGCCGCGGATCGACGAAGTGCCGAGCGCCGATGTAGCCGTGGTCGGCGTGCCGTTCGACTCCGGCGTGTCCTACCGCCCCGGCGCGCGGTTCGGTCCTTCGGCGCTTCGCGAGGCGAGCCGGCTGCTGCGGCCCTACCACCCGGGTCTGGACGTTTCGCCGTTCGCGGAGAAGCAGGTCGTCGACGCCGGCGACATCGCGGTCAACCCGTTCCACATCGGCGAAGCGATCGAGAAGCTGCAGCAGGAAGCCGAAGCGCTTACGGCGGGCGAGACGAAGCTGGTGACGGTCGGCGGCGACCACACCATCGCGCTCCCGCTGCTGCGGGCGGCGGCGAAGAAGCACGGTCCCGTTGCGCTGCTTCACTTCGACGCCCACCTCGACACCTGGGACACCTACTTCGGCGAGCCGTACACGCACGGCACGCCGTTCCGTCGTGCGGTCGAAGAAGGCATCCTCGACACCAGCGCCGTGTCGCACGTGGGCACGCGCGGCCCGCTGTACGGCAAGCGCGACCTTGAGGAAGACCGTCGCCTCGGCTTCGGCATCGTCACTTCCGGCGACGTACTGCGCCGCGGCATCGACGAGACCGTGGACGCGCTTCGCCAGCGCATCGGCGACCGTCCGCTGTACGTGTCCGTGGACATCGACGTGCTCGACCCCGCGCACGCGCCCGGCACCGGCACCCCCGAAGCGGGCGGCATGACCAGCCGCGAACTGCTGGAGATCCTGCGCGGCCTGCGCGGGCTCAACCTGGTCGGCGCGGACGTCGTGGAACTGGCCCCGGCCTACGACCACGCCGAGATCACCGCGGTCGCTGCTTCGCACGTCGCTTACGACCTGGTCAGCCTGCTGGCGCTGGGACGCGGCGCATGACCCGGATCGGCGGCGACGTTGTCGTAGAGACGCTGCGGGCGCTCGGCGCGGACACCGTGTTCGGCCTGCCCGGACAGCACGCGCTCGGCTTGTTCGAAGCGCTGCGCCGCGCTGAAGACGTGCGCGTGGTCAGCTCGCGGGTGGAGAACAATCTCGCCTTCGCCGCGGACGGCCACGCGCGCGCCCGGCTCGCCGCCGATCCGCACGGTCCGGTGCCGGTCACGCCGATGATCGTATCGACCGGCCCCGGCGCGCTGCTCACGCTGGCGTCGCTGCAGGAATCGCGCGCGGCCTCGGTGCCGGTGCTCGGCATCTCCAGCCAGGTCCCGGTCGCCGGGCTCGGCGGCGGACGGCACGGCTACCTGCACGAACTCACCGACCAGCAGGCCAGCTTCCGGGACGTCGCGAAGTCGGTGCACGTGGTCCGGTCGATCAGCCAGATCCCGACCGCGCTGCGCGAGGCGTGGGAATCCGCCGCGACCGCGCCGTACGGGCCGGTGTGGGTGGAAATCCCGCAGGACGTGCTGCTCGCTGAGACGATCCTGCCGCAGCTGACGTCAGTGACCACGGCTCCGGCTCCCCTCGAACCGTTGCCGGAGCTGGTGGCCGAAGCCGCGAAACTCCTTGACGCAGCGAAGAATCCGGTGATCCTCGCCGGCGGCGGCGCACTGCGTTCGGGGGCGCACGAGGAACTGCGCCAGCTCGCCGAAACCCTGCGCGCGCCGGTGGTGTCGACGTTCGGCGGCAAGGGCGTTTTCGCCTGGGACCACGAACTGTCCGCGCAATCGTGGATGGAAGACTGGCACACCACGGAATTCCTCTCCGCCGCCGACGTCCTGCTGGTGCTCGGCTCCGGGCTGGGCGAGCTGTCCAGCAACTACCGCGAGTTCGCGCCGCGCGGCCAGGTCGTGCAGGTCGAAGCGGATCTCGGGAAACTGGAGTCGAACTACCCCGCGCTCGGGCTGCACGCAGATGTCCGGCACACCCTTCGCGCACTGCTCGGCCAGCTCACGCCGCGCACTCCGGACGGCCGCGCCGAAGCCGCGGTGAACGATCTGCTCGCGCGCGTCGAGTCCAGGTTGGACAGTCAGCCGCTCACGCTCGAACGGAAGCTGATCGACGACATCCGTGCCGCGCTTCCCGAAGGCACGCAAACCTTCTGGGACATGACCATCGCGGCCTACTGGGCGTGGTCGGTGTGGAATCCGGACGGCGCGCCGATTCATACCGCGCAAGGTGCGGGCGGGCTCGGCTACGGCCTTCCCGGCGCGCTCGGCGCGGCAGCGGCAGGCGTGCGGTCGCTGGCCGTGTCCGGCGACGGCGGCGCGATGTACGGACTGGCCGAACTGGCCACCGCCGTGCAGCACCAGCTCGACGTGACCTGGCTGGTCGTCGACGACGGCGGCTACGGCATCCTCCGCGAGTACCTCACCGGCGCGTTCGGCCAGACGACCGCGACAGAACTGCCGCGACCGGATTTCGTCGCACTCGCCCAATCATTCGGCATCCCCGCCCGAAAGACCACTGTGGACAGTGTCCGCACGGATCTCGCCGACGCGCTGCGCACCCCGGGACCGTCGGTCGTCGTGCTTCCCGCGCTGCTGAAGATGTTCGCCCCAACCCATTTGGAGCATTCATGACCCACGTCCGCAACTTCGTCGGCGGAGCCTTGGTCGACACTCCCGACACCGAGGCGACCCTCGAACTGACCAACCCGGGCACCGGCAAGGTCTTCGGCACCAGCGTCATTTCCCGGCGGAACGAAATCGACCTGGCGATGGAGTCGGCGGCGCGCGCGTTCCGGTCGTGGCGGCGCAGCACGCCCGCGCAGCGTCAGGAAGCGCTGCTCAAGATCGCCGACGCGCTGGAAGCCCGTGCGGAAGAGTTCGCCGACGCCGAGGTCCGCGAGACCGGCAAGGTCCGTTCGGTCATGCTGGACGAGGAAATCCCGGAATGCGTGAGCACGCTGCGGTTCTTCGCCGGCGCCGCGCGGCAGCTAGAAGGCACCGGCGCGGGCGAGTACCTGCCCGGGCACACGTCGGTGATCCGCCGCGAGCCGATCGGCGTGTGCGCGCAGATCGCGCCGTGGAACTACCCGCTGATGATGGCCGTCTGGAAGATCGGCCCGGCGCTCGCCGCGGGCAACACCGTGGTGCTCAAGCCAGCGGAAACCACGCCGTCCACCGCGGTGCTGCTGGCCGAGGCCGCGGCGGAATTCCTGCCGCCGGGCGTGTTCAACGTCGTGTGCGGCGACCGGGAAACCGGCCGCGCGCTGGTCCGGCACCCGCACACCGACCTGGTGTCCATCACCGGCTCGACGCGCGCCGGCATCGACGTGGCCACCGTCGCCGCGGCCGATCTCAAGCGCACCCACCTGGAACTGGGCGGCAACGCTCCCCTGCTGGTCTTCCCGGACACCGACCTCGCCGACACCGCCGAGCGGATCGCCGACGCCGCGTTCTACAACGCCGGGCAGGACTGCACCGCGGGCAGCCGCGTGCTGGTGCACGAGAGCGTCCACGACGAATTCGTTGCCGCGCTGGCGAAAACGGCCGCCACCCGCCGTCCGGACGTCGACTACGGCCCGCTCAACAGCCGCGCCCAGCTCGACCGCGTGCTCGGCCTGCTGGAGCGGCTGCCGTCGCACGCCCGTGTCGAAACCGGCGGCACCGCGCCCGGACCGGGCTTCCAGCTCGCGCCGACCGTCGTGTCCGGCCTCCGCCAGGACGACGAACTGGTGCAGGAGGAAGTCTTCGCGCCGGTGATCACCGTCCAGCCGTTCGCCGACGAGACGGAAGCGCTGGAGCTGGCCAACGGGGTCCCGTACGGGCTGGCTTCTTCGGTCTGGACGAACGACGTCGCCCGCGTCGCACGGGTGTCGCGCGACCTCGATTTCGGCTGCGTGTGGGTGAACACGCACGGCCCGCTGACCGCCGAGATGCCGCACGGCGGGTTCGGCCACTCCGGGCACGGCAAGGACCTCTCGGCGTACTCGTTCGCCGAGTACACCCGGGTCAAGCACGTGATGACGAGGTTCGAGTGATGAGCGACAAAGTCACCGAGGTCGAACAGCACGGCATCGCCCCGATCCCGCCCGCCGAGCAGACGTCCCGGCCGCGCGACCTGTTCCGGCTCGCGTTCGGCGGGGCCAACACGTTCGCCACGATCATCCTCGGCACGCTGCCGATCGCGTACGGGCTGAGCTTCTGGGCCGCGCTCGCGGCAACCGTCGTGGGCGTGGTGCTCGGCGCGCTCGTGCTGTCTCCGATGGCCTTGTTCGGCCCGGTCACCCGCACCAACAACGCGGTTTCGTCCGGCGCGCACTTCGGCGTGGTCGGCCGGTGCGTCGGCTCATTCCTGTCGCTGCTCACCGCGATCACCTTCTTCGCGATCTCGGTGTGGGTAAGCGGCGACGCGGTAGCCGGTGCGGCACAACGGCTTTTCGGCATCGACGGCGGCCCCGTCCTGCGCGCGGTCGCCTACGGCGTGATCGCGATCGCCGTCCTCGTCGTGTGCATTTACGGCTACCGCTTCATGCTGCTGGTCAACCGTGTCGCGGTGACGCTGGGCACGCTCATCATGCTGGTCGGGATCTTCGCCTACGGCGGCTCGTTCAACCCGTCGTTCGCCGGCAGCAGCAACTTCGCCCTCGGCGGCTTCTGGCCGACGTGGATCCTCGCCGTGCTGACCGTGATGGCGAACCCGATCTCGTTCGGCGCGTTCCTCGGCGACTGGTCGCGCTACATCCCGGCCACCCACTCGCGCCGCTCGCTGCTGGCCGCGCCGTTCCTCGCCCAGTTGGCGACGCTGCTGCCGTTCGGCTTCGGCATCGCGACCGCGACCCTGGTCGCCGACCCGGCCGACTACGTCACCGGCCTGACCGCGATTTCCCCGCTCTGGTACGCGATCCCGCTGATCGTGGTCGCGCTGATCGGCGGGCTGTCCACCGGCACCACCGCGCTGTACGGCACCGGACTGGACTTCAGCTCGATCTTCCCGCGCCTGTCCCGCGTACGGGCGACGCTGCTGATCGGGACGCTCAGTGTGCTGTTCATCTTCGTCGGCAATTTCGTGCTCGACATGGTGTCCAGCATCAACGCGTTCGCAACGCTGATCGTGCTGTGCACGTCGCCGTGGATGGTGATCATGATGATCGGCTACGTACAACGCCGCGGCTACTACGACCCGGCCGACCTGCAAGTCTTCAACGAGGGCCGCACCGGCGGACGATACTGGTTCCACCGGGGCGTCAACTGGCGCGCGATGGCGGCCTGGATCCCGGCCACCGGGCTGGGCCTGCTGTGCGCGAACACGCCGATGATCACCGGACCGCTGGCAGGCATCGCGGGCGGGGTGGACATCAGCCTGGTGGTGACGCTGTGCACGGCCGCGGTGGCGTATCCGGTGCTGGTGAAGGTGTTTCCGGAGCCTCGGGAGGTGTTCCGGCCTTCGCCGGCTGTCGCTGCGGAAGCGGTGGTCGCCGAAGCGTGAGCGGCGGGCGGCTCCACTGTGCGGAGAGGATCGCGTCCGCCAGCGCCGCCGCCGAACCCCGCGCCGTTCCTCGGTGGCTCAGCACGAACGTCACCGATCCCGGATCGGGCAGGCCCGCGATCGGGACCAGTCCGTCCGGGACCACGGATTCCGCGAACAGGCCCACGCCGAGTCCGGCTTCGAGCGCGACCCGCAGGCCGTTCAGCCGTTCGCTGACGCAGCCGATCCGCCACTGGACACCGTTGCGGCGCAACGCGGTCAGCGCGCGGGCGCGGGTGACGCTCGGCTCCGGGTAGAGGACCAGCGGCACCGGCTCGCCCGGGATCAACTCCAGCCCGGGCGCGCCCACCCACACGAGCGGGTCGCGTCGCACGCCCTGTCCGGAATCGCGTTTGGCGAGCACCAGGTCGAGGTCTCCGTCGGCGAGCCGGGAATGCAGCACGTCGCTCAACTCGACCGACAGTTCGAGGTCGATCCCCGGATGCGCGCCGCGGAACCGGCCGAGGACGTCCGCGGCGTGGCCGAGCAGGAAGTCCTCGCACACCCCGAACCGGACCCGTCCGCGCGGGCCCGGCCGGGAGAAATAGCGGAGTGCGCGGTCCTGCTGGTCGAGGATGCCGCGGGCGAAGCCGGTCATCGTCTCGCCGTCGCCGGTGAGGCGCACGCTGTGCGTGTCGCGCTCGAACAGCACGCAACTGAGCGCCGTTTCGAGGCGGCGGACGTGCTGGCTCACCGTCGACTGCCCGAGATCCAGCCTGCGGGCGGCTTCGGAGAACCCGCCCGCCTCGGCAACCGCGAGAAAAGTGCGCAGCAGCACCGGATCGATCACTACTCCGGAGTACCACTCTCGGTGTGCGACCGTGCACCAGGTGTGTCCACTGCCACTACCGGCGGCGGGTGATCACCACCGGCTTGAGATCCTTCGGCACCGCGGCGAACGCGGACACCGGAACCCCGAACGAGGCGGCGAGGATCTCCCGCGGCAGCGAGTTCAGCGTCCCGACGATGCCGATGTCGTCGTTCGGCTCGCCGGTGCTGGTGTTGAACATGACGAGCACATCCAGCCCCTCGGTGTTGCTGGAATTCGCGAAGTAGTGAAAGAATCCCTGCGGCGCGAAGACGAGTTCCCCGGCTCCCGCACTGAAAACCGCATTGTGGTAACTGCCATCCTCGTGCGTTCCGAGAATGCTCCAGTCCGCCTTGCCAGAAATGATGTAGTTCAACTCCCACGCGGACGGATGCCAATGCGGCTCGCGGACGCCGCCGGGGTCGAGATGCACCAGATACACCGAACCCTGCTGACCTGCCAATACCGGGAAGTTCTTCTCGTGAGCCCCGCGCAGTGTCCCGCCGTCGTGGACGGCAGGCGCGGATTTGGCGAGCGGGAAAACGTACGTCGGTTTCGCTGGTTTCTCCGTGCTCGCCCGCGCGGTCCCACTCGCCCCGAGCGCGGTCGCCGCGGCGATTCCGGCACCTGCCCCGAGCGCGCCACGCCTGCTAATTTCCGACATTCTATCCACCTTTCCCATAACCTGCTCCCCTGATTCTTCCGGGAACGCGGAAAACGGAAAGGGCCCAGCGCGGATCACAGCTATCGCGCGCAGCGATGACCAAACGCGGTACCCGCGCGGGACAGTTGTGGGAGGATCCCGGAAACCCCGGTCCTGGAGGCGATTCGTGACGTTCGCAGTCGGCATCTTCGACTTGTTCAGCTTCGCCGTGCCCGGAGCGGTCCAGTTGTCGCTGCTGGTCTACGTACTCGACCGGCTGGGCGTGCTGCACGTCGCCGCACTGACGTCCGCACCGGGCGCACTGCTGGTCGCCGGTGCCGTCGTAGCCAGTTACTTGCTCGGACACCTCTTCCACCCCCTGGCCGCACAACTGGAGCGACTCCGCCCCCGCCGGGACGCGGACGCCGCGCGGCAGGAGTTCGTCGCCCAGGTTCCGCAGGCGCGCGACCGCGCTTACGTCCAGTCCAACCCGGCGCTGCTCGTCGCTGCGGCTGAACTGCACGACAAGGACGCGGCGGGAGAAATCGTCCGAATGCGCGCGCAGTCGGTAATGTTGCGCAACATCGCCTTCGCGTTCGCGCTGGCCGCGGTGGTCGCGCTCGTCCAGACCGCGACGGGGCCGCACCGGGTGGTCGCCGCCGGAGCCGCCGCGCTTTCACTGCTCGGCGCGGCCGGGGCACTGGGCAGCAGCCGGAAGGTCTGGCACATGTCTCGGATCAAGACGCTCGAGATTTGCTACTGGATCCCGGACATCGACCAGACCTTCGCTGCCGAGGTCCCTACCGCTGCTGCTGAGTGATGAGCACGGCGGGTTTCCTGCTCCGGGCCCCCGCCGTTCAAGCGCGAGGCTTCTTTCGCTCCTGCCCCAAAGCGCTCGGGCTCGCGGCTGATCCCTCGCGTTCCCGCCATGTCAGCCAGCCGACCCCGGAGCCCACTCGGCTCAGACGCGCAGCTTCTCCCCGCCGCTCCCGGCAAGTCGGCACCGAGTGCCGACCCCAGCCCCACTCCGTTCAGGCGCGCTTGTCTCCCGCGGTTCCCTCCGAGCCAGTGCCGACTCGAAGCCTGCTTTGTTCAAGCGCGCCCTACCTCCGCGCTCCCGCCAAGCCAGTACCCAGCCGACCCGAGGCTCACTCCGCTCAGGCGCGCGGCTTCTCCCCCGCCGTCTCCTCCACATCGGCGCCCAGCCGACCCGACGCCCACTCCGTGATCCGCCGCGCCACGTCCTGGGCGGTCAGGCCGATCCGGTCCAGCACCTCCGCGCGGGTTCCGTGGTCGTGGAACGCCTGCGGCACCGCGAGGTCGCGCAGCGGGACGTCGCACTCGGCGTCGCGCAGCACTGCCGCCAAGGCCGAGCCGAAGCCGCCATGACGGCCGCTGTCCTCGACTGTCACCACGAGTTTGTGCTGATCAGCCAGCGCGACCAGCTCCGCGGGCACCGGGACCACCCAGCGCGGGTCGGCGACCGTCACGCCGATGCCCTGGTCCGCCAACCGGTCCGCGGCCGACAGGGCCAGCTGCGCGAACGGACCCACCGCGACCAGCAGCACATCCGTCGAACCCGAGGGGCGGCGCAGCAGGTCGACCGTGCCGATGCGTTCCACCGCGGGCACGTCCGGGCCGACGCTGCCCTTCGAGAACCGCAGCGCGGTCGGGCCGTCCTGGACCGCGACCGCTTCGCGCAGTTCCTCGCGCAGCGTTCCCGGGTCGCGCGGCGCGGCCACCCGCATGCCCGGCACCATGCCCAGCAGCGACAGGTCCCACATGCCGTGGTGGCTCGGGCCGTCCGGTCCAGTGATGCCCGCGCGGTCCAGCACGAACGTCACCGGCTGGCGGTGCAGCGCGACGTCCATCAGGACCTGGTCGAACGCCCGGTTCAGGAACGTCGAGTACAGCGCGACGACCGGGTGGCAGCCGCCCATCGCGAGGCCCGCCGCGGACGTCACCGCGTGCTGTTCGGCGATGCCGACGTCGAACCAGCGGTCCGGGAAGCGCTCGGAGAACTTCTCCAGCCCGGTCGAGCGCAGCATCGCGGCGGTGATCGCCACGACGTCCTCGCGCTCCTCGCCGATCTTCGCCAGCTCGTCGCCGAACACGCCGGTCCAGCTCGGGCCCTTCACCGGCGGCAGGCCGGTCTCCGGGTCGATCGGGTCGGTCTGGTGCATCTGGTCGGCCTGGTGGTTCACCGCGGGCGCGTAGCCGTGGCCCTTCTCGGTGACCACGTGCACGATCACCGAACCGCCGAACGCCCGCGCGCTCTGGAACGCCTTCTCCAGCGCGACCAGGTCGTGGCCGTCGACCGGGCCGAGGTACTTCAGGCCGAGGTCGGAGAACATCACCTGCGGGCTCAACGCATCCTTAATGCCCGCCTTAGCCGCGTGCAACGCCGCGTAGATCGGCTTGCCCACCACCGGGGTGCTGCGCAGCAGCTCGCGCCCGCCGTCCAGCAGCCGCTCGTAGCCCGGCTGCAGCCGCAGCGACGCCAGGTGGTCGGCCATCCCGCCGATGGTCGGCGAGTACGACCGGCCGTTGTCGTTGACCACGATCACGACCGGGCGGTCCTTGCGCCCGGCGATGTTGTTGAGCGCCTCCCAGCACATGCCGCCGGTGAGCGCGCCGTCGCCGACCACCGCGATCGCGTGCCTGCGCGGGCCGCCGGACAGCTCGAACGCCTTCGCCATGCCGTCCACATAGGACAGCGCGGCGGACGCGTGGCTGTTCTCCACCAGGTCGTGCTCGCTTTCGCCGCGGCACGGGTACCCGGTGGGTCCGCCCTGCTGACGCAGCTTGTCGAAGTCGCCGTGCCGCCCGGTGACGATTTTGTGCACGTACGCCTGGTGCCCGACGTCCCACACGATCGCGTCGCGCGGCGAGTCGAACACGCGGTGCAGCGCCAGCGTCAGCTCGACGACGCCCAGGTTGGGACCGAGGTGCCCGCCGCTGCGGCGGACCTTGTCCACGAGGAAGTCCCTGATCTCGGCCGCCAGCTCCCCGAGGTCCTCGACGCTCATGCGCTTCAGGTCCGCCGGTCCGTGCACCGAGTCCAGCATGGTCACCGCTCCACCCCGTCCGTCTCTTCCTCCGCCGGTTCCGGCCAGTCTACGGACGGCCGCCACCTCGGTCCGGCCGCCCGCGTCCCGGATCACAGCTCCGGCGGAAACGCAACTCCACGAGCGGGGAAGATCACGAGGCCGGTCAGTCAAGTCGCGGTCACCCCGCGTGGCCGTGATAATCCCGGACGGACCCCCGAGCTCGAGAGGACCCCATGGCGGACTTGTACATCGGCGGCGAATGGGTGGACGCGCGTGCGGGAGGGCGGCGCGAGATCCGGTGCCCCGCGGACGGCAGCCTGGTCGCCGAGGTCGCCGAAGCGACCGCGGAGGACACGGAGGCCGCCATCGCCGCGGCTCGCCGGGCGTTCGACACCGGACCCTGGCCGTCGACCCCGGCGGGCGAGCGCGGCAACCTGCTGCTGCGCGCGGCCGACCTGCTCGACCGCGACGCCGAGGAATTCGCCCGCGCCGAATCGCTCGACACCGGCAAACGCCTGGTGGAGAGCCGCTACGACATGAGCGACATCGCGGCTTGCCTGCGCTATTTCGGCAAGCTCGCGGGCAATGACGCGGGCCGGGTCGTGGACACCGGCAGCGCGGACTCGTTCAGCCGGATCGTGCACGAACCGGTCGGCGTCTGCGGCCTCATCACCCCGTGGAACTACCCGCTGCTGCAGACGGTGTGGAAGATCGCCCCGGCCCTGGCCGCGGGCAACACGTTCGTGCTCAAGCCGAGCGAGCTGACGCCGCACACCTCGATCCTGTTCATGCGGCTGCTCGCCGAGGCGGGGCTGCCCGGCGGGGTCGCGAACCTCGTGCTCGGCGCGGGTCCGTCGGCCGGTGCGCCGCTGTCGGAGCACCCGGACGTCGACCTCGTGTCGTTCACCGGCGGCCTGGCCACCGGACGGGTGATCGCGGCGAACGCGGCGGCGACGGTGAAGAAGGTCGCGCTCGAACTCGGCGGCAAGAACCCGAACGTCGTGTTCGCCGACGCGGACTTCGAGACCGCCGTCGACTACGCGCTGACCGCGGTGTTCTTGCACTCCGGGCAAGTCTGCTCGGCCGGTGCGCGGCTGATCATCCAGCAGGAATGGCACGACAAGTTCGTGGACGAACTGGTGCGCCGCGCGGAGCGGATCCGCCTCGGCGGGCCGTTCGACGAGAACGCCGAGACCGGGCCGCTCATCTCCGCCGCGCACCGCGAGAAGGTGGAGCGCTACGTCGCCACCGCCATCGAGGAGGGCGCTGTCCTGCGCACCGGCGGCAAGCGTCCGGACGACCCGGCGCTGCAGGACGGCTTCTACTACCTGCCGACGATCCTCGACAACGTCCAGCAAGGCAGCACCGCAGTGGTCGAGGAGTCCTTCGGCCCGGTGCTGACCGTGGAGACGTTCACCGACGAGGACGACGCGGTCCGCATCGCCAACGACACCCACTACGGCCTGGCCGGCGGCGTGTTCACCCAGGACGCGGCACGCGCCCAGCGCGTGGCGAACCGGCTCCGCCACGGCACGGTGTGGATCAACGACTACCACCCGTACCTGCCGCAGGCCGAATGGGGCGGCTACAAGCAGTCCGGCTTCGGCCGCGAGCTCGGCCCGACCGGCCTGGCCGAATACACCGAGGTCAAGCACATCCACCAGAACCTGAAGCCCGGCCCCCAGCACTGGTTCTCCGGCTGATCCCCCCCTCCCCCACCGAAAGGACCGTGCCCTTGAGCGACACCGGCGACCGCGAACTCGGCGAATTCGGCTACACCAACCAGCTCAAGAGAACGCTCGGCAGTTTCCACACCTTCGCTGCCGGCATCAGCTACATCTCGGTGCTGACCGGGGTGTTCCAGCTGTCCTACCTCGGCCTGTCCGAGGGCGGACCGGCCTACTGGTGGTCCTGGCCCGCGGTGTTCGTCGGGCAGCTGATGGTGGCTCTCTGCTTCGCCGAACTGGCCGCGCAGTACCCGGTCGCCGGGTCGGTCTACAACTGGGCGAAGAAGCTCAGCAACCCGCACATCGCGTGGATGGCCGGCTGGATGATGCTGCTGGCCTCGATCGTCTCGATCTCCGCGACCGCGCTCGCCTACCAGCGGACGCTCCCGCAGATCACGTCGTTCTTCCAGTTCATCGGCGACGGCACGGGCACCAGCGACGCGGCCAACGGCGTGCTGCTGGCCACCGTGCTGATCGTGTTCACCACGCTGGTGAACGCGTTCGGCGTGAAGCTGATGGCCCGGATCAACAGCGCGGGCGTGTTCGTCGAGCTGCTGTTCGCGGTGCTGCTGGTGGTGTTCCTCGCCTTCCATTTCGTGCGCGGCCCGTCGGTGGTGATCCAGACGAACGGCACCGAGGCCGGGCATTCGTCGGGCTACCTCGGCGCGTTCCTGATCGCCGGCATCGCCTCCTCGTATGTGATGTACGGCTTCGACACCGCCGCCTCGCTCGGCGAGGAATCGCTGAACCCGCACCGCAACGCGCCGAAGGCGATCCTGCGCGCGCTGGTCGCCTCCTTCGTGCTGGGCGGGCTGATCATCCTGTTCGCGCTCATGGCGGTCGGCAACATCAACGCTCCGGAACTCGGCACGGTCGGCCTGCAGTACGTGCTCACCGACGCGCTCGGCCCGGCGATCGGACGCGTGTTCCTGTTCGTCGTGTTCATCGCGATCACTGTGTGCGTGCTGGCGGTGCACACCGCGGCGATCCGGATCGCGTTCGCGATGGCACGGGACAACGCGCTGCCCGGCGGCCGGAAACTGGCGCGGGTCAACAAGAAGACCGGCACGCCGGTGCTGCCCGCGATCGTGATCGGCGTGCTCGCGGTCGCGCTGCTGGTGCTGAACATCAACTCCACGCAGATCTTCTCGGCCGTGACCAGCCTCGCGATCATCCTGATCTACCTGTCCTACCTCCTCGTGACTGTGCCGATGCTGATCCGCAGGCTGCGCGGGCGGTGGCCGCGCGAGGGCGCCCCGGCCGGCCGGTTCTCCCTCGGCCGCTGGGGTCTCCCGGTGAACGTGCTCGCGGTGCTGTGGGGCGGCGCGATGACGGTCAACCTGGCCTGGCCCCGCAACGAGATCTACAACGCTTCCCCGCCCTTCCACTGGTATCTGAAGTGGATTTCGGTGCTGTTCGTCGGCGTCTTCGCGGCCGGCGGCTTCGCCTACTACTGGTTCGTGCAACGGCACAAGGTCGGGGTGCTGGCGGACCACGCCGCCGCCCCGGCGCCCGATGAGGAGGTTTCCCGGTGAGCGCAAGCGAGTTCGACTACGTGGTGGTCGGCGGCGGAACGGCCGGATCGGTGGTGGCCGCCCGGCTGTCCGAGGATCCGGACGTGACCGTCTGCCTCCTCGAGGCCGGACCGTCCGACACGGACGTGCCGGAGGTGCTGGAGCTGACCCGCTGGATGGGCCTGCTGGAATCCGGGTACGACTGGGACTACCTGGTGGAACCGCAGGAGGCGGGCAACTCCTACCTGCGCCAGGCCCGCGCGAAGGTGCTCGGCGGCTGCTCGTCGCACAACTCGTGCATCGCCTTCTGGGCTCCGGCCGAAGACCTCGACGAATGGTCCTCGATGGGCCTGCCCGGCTGGTCGGCCGCCGACGTTTTCCCGCTGTACCAGCGGCTCGAGACCAACGACGGCCCCGGCGACCACCACGGCCGCTCCGGCCCGGTCACCATCCGGTCGGTCCCGCCGAACGACCCGGCGGGCGCGGCCCTGCTGTCGGCGTGCGCCCAGGCGGGCATCCCGACGACGGAGTTCAACTCCGGCAAGACCGTCACCCACGGCGCGAACTGGTTCCAGATCAACGCCCGCGAGGACGGCACCCGGTCTTCGGCGTCGGTGTCCTATCTGCACCCGATCATGGGCAAGCGGCCGAACCTGGAAATCCGCACCGGCGCCCGAGCGAAACGGCTGCTGTTCGACGGCCGCCGCTGCACCGGTGTCGAGGTGCTGGACGCGGACCTCATCCACCACAGCACGATCACCGCGCGCCGCGAGGTCGTGGTCAGCTCCGGCGCGATCGACACGCCGAAACTGCTGATGCTGTCCGGCATCGGGCCCGCCGAGCACCTGCGCGAGGTCGGCGTGGAGGTGCTCGTGGACTCGCCGGGCGTCGGCTCGAACCTCGAGGACCACCCCGAGGGCCTGGTGATGTGGGACGCGCTGCAGCCGATGGTCACCGAATCCACGCAGTGGTGGGAAATCGGCATCTTCACCATGACCGAGGAGGGCCTGGACCGCCCGGACCTGATGTTCCACTACGGTTCGGTGCCCTTCGACATGAACACCGTCCGGCACGGCTACCCGACGACGGAGAACGGCTTCTGCCTCACGCCGAACGTGACGCGCAGCCGATCGCGGGGCACGGTGCGGCTGCGCACGCGCGACTTCCGCGACAAGCCCCGCGTCGACCCGCGGTACTTCACCGACGAGTACGACATGCGCGTGATGACCTACGGCGTGAAACTCGCCCGCGAGATCGCCGCCCAGCCCGCCCTCGACGAATGGGCGGGCGTGGAACTCGCGCCGGGCCGCGACTGCACGACCGACGACGAGATCGCCGACTACCTGCGCAAAACGCACAACACCGTGTACCACCCGGCGTGCACGGCCCGGATGGGCGCGGACGGCGACCCCGAGGCGGTGCTGGACGAGCGACTGCGCGTCCGCGGCGTCGAGGGCCTGCGGGTAGCCGACGCTTCGGTGATGCCGTTCCTCGTGACAGTGAACCCGTGCATCACGACGATGGCGATCGGCGAGAAGTGCGCGGACATGCTGAAGGAAGACCGAGGCTGACCTCTCGGCGGGTGGTGGTGTCCGATCGGGCCCCACCACCCGCTCGCCCCGGTTTGCCGGACTGGTCCGACGGCCAGTCACCAGAGCACGTGCCGCTGCCACCATCGCGCGCAGAATCATGTCCACTCCTCGCCTCGTCTTCCGGCGGCTGCCGGAGCGCACCTTTCCGATGCACATCAGGTCAGTCGCCAGCGAGAGCGCCGAGGTTCTCGGGTAACCGAATCGTTACCAACAGTCACCTTCGCCCGGTGCCGCACGAACCGCGGATTCCGTTGCACTGCAGCGAAATCGAAGGCAGAAAGCTGCCGAACGCCGAGTCAGGCCAGGTCCGCATCTGGCCTCGCGAGGGGAGACCAGGCTGGGCGAAAACCACGGCCCAGCAACGTGGACTTCCTTGCATGGCAGGAAATCAGGCGCTCGCGTAGGCCGGGACGATCGCCGCGGTCGGCGGTGTCGGGCTTGCTCTATCAACCGCGCACTATCTGCCGCCGGGCACCGCAGAACCCGACCTCGACCTCAGCCTCCGGCTGGCCTGCATCGGAGCGTTCGCGCTGGCGATCCTGACCCTCCGCCGACGCCGAGGCGAGCCGCTGGCCTGCGCGACCTCGTAATCACGCTGCCCGGCGCGGACCGGCCGCCGCGACGGGACTCGCCGCGGCGGGAGATGTCCAACAGGCGCAACAAAAGTCACTGCAGCAGCGCGACGCACTCCACGTGATGCGTCATCGGGAAAGCGTCAAAGGCCCGCAGATCCGTCAGCGAATACCCGTGCTCCGAGAAGAACTGCACATCCCGCGCGAGAGCCGCCGGGTCGCACGCCACGTAGACGATCCGGTCCGGTTCGCCCTCGGCGATCGCGTTGACGACCGCTCGGCCGGCGCCCTTGCGCGGCGGGTCGAGGACCACGACGTCGACCGGCGTCGGGGCGTCTCCGATGAGGTGTTCCACGCGTCCGGAACGCCAGCTCACCTGCGGCAGGTCGGCGAGGTTGCGCTCGCCGTCGGAGACCGCGCGCCGGCCGGATTCGATGGCCAGCACCTGGCCGTCCGGGCCGACCTGGTCGGCTAGCACCGAGGCGAACAGGCCGACCCCGGCGTACAGGTCCCAGGCGACCCCGCCGCGTGGCGCGGCCGCCCACTCCCGCACGAGTTCCGCGAGTGTGTCCGCCGCCTGCGGGTGGACCTGCCAGAAGCCGTGCGCGTCGAGCCGCCAGTCGCGGCCGGCCGCGTGCTGGATCGCCATGCCGCCGGAGAGCTGCTTGCCTTGCGTCCGCCCGCGCACGGTGGCGAGTTCGCGCAGGTGGAGGTGGTTCTCTGCGTCGCTGGTGACTTCCAGTTCGGTGCCCGGCCGCCAGCGCTTGCTCAGCGCGGTGTCGAGCGAGCCCGGCACCGCGATCGGGCAGTCGTCGATCGGGATGACGCGGTGGCTGTGGTGCGCGCGCAACCCGGCCTGGCCGTCGCGTCCGGCGACGAGGCGGACCCGGCTGCGCCAGCCGAGCGGGCCGCCTTCGAGCGGTTCCACGACCACGTCGCGGGTGATCCCGGCGAGCCGTTGCAGCTGTTCGGCCACCACCGCGGCCTTCAGTTCCCGCTGGTAGGCCGGTTCGGCGTGCTGCCAGTCGCAGCCTCCGCACCCGCCGGGAGCGGCGAGCGGGCACGGCGGCGCCACCCGGTGCTCGGACCCGCTCAGCACCTCGATCGCGTCGGCGCGGCAGAACGAGCCGCCCTTGTCCTCGGTCACTTCGGCCCGGACGCGTTCGCCGGGCAGCGCGTGCCGCACGAACAGCACTCGTCCGTCCACACGCGACACACAGTGCCCGCCGTGCGCGACTGGGCCGACTTCCAGTTCCAGGATCCGGCCTAGCCAGCTCTCGGTCATTCTGATGATTCCTTTGTCGCAGGGGCTGGCTTCGGGGCGTCCGGGGGACGCGGCGTCGTCGGCGTGAAGCCGCGCCGGACGTCACCGGCGGACGGACGGGCCTTGCGCAGCCGCGCCACCGCCTTCTGCGACGACTCCAGCTGCCACGGCACGCTCGCCACGACCACGCCGGGCTGGAACAGCAGCCTTCCCTTGAGCCGCAACGCACTCTGGTTGTGCAGCACCTGCTCCCACCAGTGCCCCACGACGTACTCCGGAATGAACACCGTCACAACGTCGCGCGGATTGGCGCCGCGGACCCGCTTCACGTAATCCAGCACCGGCTTCGTGATTTCCCGGTACGGGGATTCGACGACCTTCAACGGTACCTTGAACTTGTGCGCTTCCCACTCGTGGGTGAGCGCGCGGGTGTCGGCGTCGTCCACATTGACCGTCACCGCCTCGAGCACGTCCGGGCGCATCGCCTTCGCGTACGCCAGCGCGCGCAGCGTCGGCCGGTGCAGTTTGGACACCAGGACGATCGCGTGGTTGCGCGAGGGCAGCACGGTCGGCGCGTCGCCCATGTCCTTGAGCTCCTCGGACACCCGGTCGTAGTGCTTCCGGATCGCGGTCATCAACGCGAAAATCGCCACCATCGCGGCGATCGCGATCCACGCGCCGAGCAGGAACTTGGTGATCAGCACGATCACCAGCACGGTGCCGGTCATGGTGAGGCCGATCGCGTTCACCGTCTGCGAACGGCGCATCCGCCGCCGCGCCGCCGCGTCGGTTTCCTTGGCCAGCAACCGGTTCCAGTGCCGGATCATGCCCGCCTGGCTGACCGTGAACGACACGAACACGCCCACGATGTACAGCTGGATCAGCCGGGTGACCTCCGCGTCGAACGCGATGATCAGCACGAGCGCGAAAATCGAGAGGAACAGGATGCCGTTGGAGAACGCCAGCCGGTCGCCGCGGGTGTGCAGCTGCCGCGGCAGGTAGCGGTCCTGGGCGAGGATCGAGCCGAGCACCGGGAAGCCGTTGAACGCGGTGTTCGCGGCCAGCAGCAGGATGATGCCGGTGGAAAACGAGATGTAGTAGAACGCGGGCGGGAAGTCGGCGAACACCGCGTGCGCGATCTGCGCGACGATCGTCTTCTGCTCGTAGCCGGGAGGCGCGCCGGCCAGCTGCCGCGCCGGGTCCTCGGCGAAGTTCACCTTCGTGACGATCGCGAGCGTGATGATGCCGACGAGCATCGTCACCGCCAGCACGCCCATCAGCAGCAGCGTGGTGGCCGCGTTCTTCGACTTCGGCTTGCGGAACGCGGGCACGCCGTTGCTGATCGCCTCGACCCCGGTCAGCGCCGCCGCGCCGGAGGAGAACGACCGCAGGATCAGGAAGACGAAGGCGATGCCCGCCCAGTTGCCTTCCTCGTGCAGCGTGAAACCCGCGCTCTCGGCGCGCATCTCGGTGCCGGTGACGGTCTGGAAGAGTCCCCAGACGACCATCAGCAGGATGCCGGCGATGAACCCGTAAGTCGGAATGGCGAACGCTTTGCCGGATTCGCGCACTCCGCGCAGATTCAGCGCGGTCAGCACGGCCACGATCACGACCGAGGCGAGCACTTTGTGGTTGGCCACCCACGGAATCGCCGAGCCGATGTTCGCGACGCCGGACGAAGTGGACACCGCGACGGTCAGCACGTAGTCGACCAGCAGCGCGCTCGCCACCGTCAGGCCGAACTTCCCGCCGAGGTTGGTCGTCGCGACCTCGTAGTCGCCGCCGCCGCTCGGGTACGCGTGGACGTTCTGCCGGTACGACGCCACGACGACGAGCATGACCAGCGCGACCGCGACCCCGATCCACGGCGCGAAGGCGTACGCGGACAGGCCCGCGACGCTGAGCGTCAGGAAGATCTCCTCCGGCGCGTAGGCCACGCTGGACAGCGCGTCGGAGGCGAAAATGGGCAGCGCGATGCGCTTGGGCAACAACGTGTGGGCGAGACGGTCGCTGCGGAACGGGCGCCCTAGGACCAGTCGCTTCAGCACTGTCGGGAACTTCGACACCTGCAGAATGTACAGCGGAGCGAAGCTCCCCCGCTGAGGGCGGTGGAGGGGAGGACGGTGGAGGTAACCGGGTCGCCGCAAGGTAGGTTCGGCGCTGGTGTCCGAGGGTACCCACCGACGGGTCATCCGCACCCTGCGAGGAGGCTAAGCGTGCACGTGGTGATCATGGGATGCGGCCGCGTCGGCGCGTCTCTGGCCGCGGCGCTGGAGCGGCTCGGCCACGACGTGGCCGTCATCGACAAGAACCAGCAGGCGTTCCGCAGGCTGGGCAGCGACTTCCACGGCCAGCAGGTCGTCGGGGCGGGTTTCGACCGCCGGGTGCTCGTCGAGGCCGGGATCGAGCGCGCGGGCGCTTTCGCGGCCGTTTCGAGCGGCGACAATTCCAACATCATCTCCGCGCGGGTCGCGCGCGAGAACTTCGGCGTCGAGCACGTGGTCGCGCGCATCTACGACCACAAGCGCGCCGCGGTCTACGAACGGCTGGGCATCCCGACCGTCGCGACCGTGCCGTGGACGACCGACCGGTTCCTGCGCACCCTGCTGCCCGACGGCGTCGCCTCCGCCTGGCGCGATCCGTCCGGCAACGTCGCGCTGCTGCAACTGCCGCTGCACGAGGGCTGGGTCGGCCGCAGCGTGCACGAGCTTCAGGAGACCACCGGCGCGCGGGTCGCGTTCATGATGCGGTTCGGCACCCCGGTGCTGCCGGACGCGAAAACCGTCGTGCAGGCCGACGACGACGTGTGGGTGGCGGCGCGTTCGGGCACCGTCGGAGACGTGACGAGCCTGGCCGCTCGCGCCCCCGAGGAGGAGAACTGATGCGGGTCGCGATCGCGGGCGCGGGCGCCGTCGGGCAGTCCATCGCCGCCGAGCTCATCGACGGCAACCACCAGGTGATGCTGATCGAGCGGGACGCCGACCAATTCGAGCCGGAATCCGTTCCGCAGGCCGACTGGGTGCTCGGCGACGCGTGCGAGGTGTCGATCCTCGAGGAGTCCGGCATCGAACGCTGCGACGTCGTGATCGCGGCGAGCGGCGACGACAAGGCGAACCTCGTGGTGTCGCTGCTGGCGAAGACGGAGTTCGCCGTGCGGCGCGTGGTGGCGCGGGTGAACAACCCGGCCAACGAATGGCTGTTCACCGACGCGTGGGGCGTCGACGTGGCCGTGTCGACCCCGCGGATGCTCGCCGCGATGGTCGAGGAGGCGGTGAGCGTCGGCGATCTGGTGCGGCTCATGACGTTCCGGCAGGGGCAGGCGAACCTGGTGGAACTCACCCTGCCGGAGGAGACGCCGCTCGCGGGCAAGCCGGTGAGCGAACTGGCGCTGCCGCGCGACGCGGCGCTGGTGACCATCCTGCGCGGCGACCGGGTGATCGTGCCGCAGCCGGAGGACCCGCTCGAGGCGGGCGACGAGCTGCTGTTCGTCGCGACCTCGGACGTCGAGCCGGAGATCCGGACGGCGCTGGGCTACTGAGACGCGAAAAAGGGCGGGCCCGCGACGGGTCCGCCCTTTTTTCGTAAGTCGGATCAGGTCTCCGGAGTCGGCGCCTGCGCGTATTTCTGCCGCAGCCGCGCCTCGACCTGTGCGTCGGTTTCCGGCTCCGGTTCTTCCTCGGCGAGCGCCTTCAGCCGCTTGTCGGAACGGCGGACCGCCCAGACGACCACCAGCAGCCCGATCGCGTACAGCGGGTAGCCCATCGCGATCTTGGCGAACGCGAGCCAGCCGGTCTGGTCGCCGTCGTACAGCCAGCGCTGCACCACGAACCGGGCGGCGAAGATGACGGCCATCGCGAGCGTCGCGACGTCGTAGCCGTAGCGGGACGGCTTGTCCTTGCGCCAGGCGGTGCCGTTGCCGTTGAGCGCGTTCCACACGACGCCCGCCAGCGGCCAGCGCACCACCACCGACATCACGAACACGGCGCAGTACGCGAGACTCGCCCAGATGCCGAAGAGGAAGAACCCCTTCGCGGACCCGGTGCGGAACGCGATGAACGCCGCGATCGCGACGCCGAAGAATCCCGAGATCGCCGGCTGCAGCGGCTCCTTGCGCACGACGCGCAGGACGGTGATCGCCACCGCGCTGCCGATCGAGCCCCAGATCGCCACGGTGAGCCCGAAGAACGCGTTCAGCAGGACGAACACGATGACCGGCACCGAGGAGTAGAACAGGCCGGAAACCCCGCCCATCTGCTCCATCAGCGTCGGCTGCCGCTCGGGCTCGTCCCCGTTTCCGGGCGCGTCCTTGTCGTCGCGGGGAGCAGCGGGTTCAGTCACGAGTGTTGATCACCCTACCGGGCTCTGGAGTTCGTAATACGGGTTGTAGAGCACCTTCTGCCCGTCCCGTTCGGCCATCCGGCCGCGAACCTTGACGGTACGGCCGGGCTCGATGCCGGGAATCCGGCGCCTGCCCAGCCAGATTAGCGTCACGCCCTGCGTGCCGTCGAACAGCTCCGCCTGCAGCGAGGCGGGCCCGTCGGTCGGCGACAGCTCGACGCTGCGGAGCCTGCCGAGCACCGTCACCTCTTCGCCGGACCGGCAGTCACAGGCGCGCTGCGCGCCTTCGGCACCCGACCTCTCGGACATCTCGTCGGCGTCGAGGTCCTCGACGTCGCTGGTCAGCTTGCGAACCAACCGGCTGAAGTAGCCGCCGTCCTTGGCGGACATGGTGTGCTCCTGTGCTCCGGGGCCCCCGACTTCGTTCGGCCCGTGCGTATTCCAGCGTAGCTGCGGTCTCAGCCAGGGAAACGGGTTTGCGGCAAGATCGCAACGTGACGTCCGCAATCCGTCTCCCGGCCGCCGTCCTGCTTCCCGGCACCGGCTCGGACGACATCTTCGTGCGCTCGGTGTTCGGCGGCCCGCTCGCGGCGCTCGGCGTGCCGATGATCACGCCCGCGCCGGCGCCCGGGGCGGGTCTCGCGGAAGCGTTTTTGGCCGAACTGGACCGTCTCGCTGACCGGCACGGGACGGTGCTGGTTGGCGGGATCTCGTTCGGGGCGCATCTCGCGGCGGAGTGGGCGGCGGCGAATCCGGGGCGTTGCGGTGGGCTGCTCGCGGCGCTCCCGGCTTGGAACGGGGAATCCGGGCAAGCACCCGCGGCGCTGGCCGCGACGGTCACAGCGGATCTGGTGGCCGCCGAGGGGGTGGACGGGGCGCTGGCGCAGGCCGCGGCGGGGAGCCCGGGATGGCTCGCGGAGGAGCTGGACCGGGCTTGGCGGCGACACGGGGCGGGCCTGGAAGCCGGGTTGCGGGCTGCGGCGGGGAGAGCCGCGCCGGCTTTGGCGGACTTGCGGGGCGTGGACGTTCCGGCCGGGGTGGGCGGATGCGCGGATGATCCGGTTCATCCCGCTTCGGTTGCCCGGGAATGGGCACGTGCGTTGCCGCGAGGGCGGTACGGGGAGACGTCGCTCGCCGCGATGGGGCGGGATCGCGAGGCGTTGGGGCGGGCGACTGTTTTGGCGTTTTTGCGGGCGTTGTGAGGATGCGCCGAAAAGGCCCTCACGGAACGGTGTCCGCGAGGGCCTTCTGGAGAGCGAAAACGGTCAGCCCTGTTGTTCGGCGATGTGCTGGGCGACCGCGTCCGGGAGAGTGATCGGGAGCGGGGTGCGCACCGGCATCGGGGAGTTGCCTCGGTCCACGACGGTGCGGCGCACGATCGCTCGCAGGACCTCGGGAGCTTGCGAGGCGGTGGACTGCGGACCCGCGATCACGCCGCGCAGCATCCAGCGGGGGCCGTCGACTCCGACGAAACGCAGGGCCACGTCGCCGACGATCGCGGACAGTTCCATGCCCCATTCGCCCCGGCCGACGTTGACCTTCGCGCCGTCCGCGCGGAGCTGGTCGGCCAGTTCGTTGCTCACCTCGCGCCACAGGCCGCCGGATTTCGGGGCCGCGTAGGCGCTGACGGTGATCTGCCCGACCTCGGTCACGACGTGCACCGCGCGCACGCCGCCCTCCTCCGGGTCCATTTCGACCTGTACCTGCGAACCGTCGGGCACCGGCACGCGCACCGAGCCCAGGTCGATGCGCGGGATGCCGTCTTCCTCGGCTTCGGCGGCGTCGAACGGGCCGTCGGTCGTCTCCGACAGCTGGTCCTCGGGTTCGAGCGCGTCGTCGGCGCCGTCAGCTTCGGCGTCCTCGCCGCGCTGGGAAGCGACGCCTCCGGTCTCGTCGTCGCCGGACCGGCGCTTGCGTCCGAAAATCCCCACTATCGTTCCGTTCCTTCCCCGGTGCCCGCGCCGGTGTCTCCGGCGCCGGGTGCCAGTGTGGCGTGCCCGCCGGTCGAGCCGTAACCTCCCGCGCCGCGTTCGGTCGTCTCGAGTTCGGCGACCTCGACGAACTCCGCGTGCTCGACCCGCTGGACCACCAGCTGCGCGATCCGGTCGCCGCGCGCCAGCACGATCTTCTCGCGCGGGTCATGATTGACGAGGCAGACTTTGATCTCGCCGCGGTAGCCCGAGTCGATCGTGCCGGGAGTGTTCACCACGGACAATCCGACGCGCGCCGCGAGCCCCGAGCGAGGATGCACGAACCCGGCGTACCCGGCGGGCAGCGCGATCGCGACCCCGGTGCCGACGACCCCGCGCTCTCCGGGTCCGAGCACGATATCCGAGGTGGTGACGAGATCGGCCCCGGCGTCGCCGGGCCGGGCATAGGAGGGCGGCGGGACTTCGGGGTCGAGCCGCTGGAGGAGGACCTGAACGCTGGACACGGGCGGCGAGACTACCCTTGTCCTGTGGCTGACCGCGTGAACACCGCCGCGACGGGCGTCGTCGCACACTCCGAACGGCTCTACCTGCCGTGGTGGGGCTGGCCCCTGCCGATGGCAGGCGCGATCCTGCTGGGCGTCGAGGTCCACCTGGGCTACCCGTCCATCCCGATGTGGATCCCGCTCGCGATCGCCGTGCCGGTCATGGCCGCCCTCCTGCTCTCGCTGGGAAGGGCGAAAATCAAGATCACCGGCGGAGACGACCCCGAACTCTGGGTCGGCGACGCCCACCTGCCGCTCCGCTACGTCGGCGAGATCACCGTCGTGGAAAAGGACGCCAAACGCCACGCCCTGGGCCGCGACGGCGATCCCGCCGCCTTCGTCCTGCACCGAGGCTGGGTGGGCCCGGCAGTCCGCATCACCCTGACCGACCCGGCAGACCCCACCCCGTACTGGCTCTTCAGCACCCGCAAACCGAAGCGAGTCGTGGAACTTCTCCGCCCCGCCTGACCCGCTCGCGCCGTACGTGAGGGCCACCCTCATTGACTCTGATTCCCTCAGGGTTCCCCTCACGACCCCACCGCCGTCACGACCCCACCGCCGCCGGAACACGCACCCAATGCGGCATTGGGTGCGTCAGATGCACCGAACGCCACATTGGGTGCGTCCCATGCACCCAATGCCACATTGGGGCGCTATCCCACCCGCCAACCGCAGCCGATGTACCCAACGGTCGAGGCACCCAGCCCCCACCCGCAGCCGATGTACCCAACGGTCGAGGCACCCAGCCTCACCCGCAACCGATGCACCCAACGAGCGAGGCACCCAGCCCCTCCCCCGCACCCCGATACGAAGCGCATCTGCGGTTCGGGGGTGCTTGTCAAGGCATCTTTCCCGCCTTGACAAGCACCCCCGAACCGTCAGCACAATCAAACTTCGGGGTGCCCCACGCAACCAAAAGCCGATGTCGCCGCCAGGCGACGAGAACCCCCGAACACGAGTAAGGGGCCGACCAACCGGCCGACCCCCGTGCTTACCCGGTCTTCCCAAGACCGCGAAAACGCTGACCCCGTGAATCTCCCCTAGATCTCCCTGTGAAAATCCCCAGGTCAGGCGCAATCGCGGCAGATCAGCCTGCCGCCGTTGTCCTCGGCGAGCCTGCTCCGGTGGTGCACCAGGAAGCAGACCGAGCAGGTGAACTCGTCCGCCTGCTTCGGCACGACCTTCACGGTCATGTCTTCCCCGGAGAGCCCGGAAAGGTCCGCGCCGGGAAGTTCGAAGTTCTCCGCGGTCGCGTCCTCGTCGACGTCGACGACGCCGGACTGGTTCTCGTTCCGCCGGGCCTTCAGCTCCTCCAACGAGTCTTCGGCCAGCTCGTCGGCTTCGCTGCGGCGCGGAGCGTCGTAGTCGGTAGCCATGGTGTCCCTCACCCCTGCGATTCAGCGTGTCGTCCTGCACCGGTTCCGGAGGCGCCCGATACCGGTCGTGCCGCTGGTCAACGTTCCAGCGCCCCTGTTTGTGCCCGGCCCGCGAGTGACCCAGGTCTCAGCCTGGCGGACCTCGTTCTGCGGCCGGAGCCCGGGAAGGGTAGCTCACCGCCGGACGCGTCTCGCACCGAGTCGGACATTGCCGGTCCAGCGTCACCCGGGAGGGGGAACGCGCAGGTGAGACGCCTGTCCTCCGTTCGGGTTGCCCCGGCGTCGTAAACATCACCTCGCCGCCGAGTCGGCTTGCTCGCGCGGAGCCGTCCGTGGTGCGATCGCCACCGAGGGGCATTACGCGGAACGGGTGAAGGTGACCCGCGACACCGCGCGTCGCGAACAGCGCCTAGGCTCACCGGCTACCACGCCGGTGCGTACGCTGGCGGTTACCGCGAGGCGCGGCGGCGCGACCGCGGCCGGTTCTGCGAGGGGAAGGGACGGGGCAGGTGGCGTCGGGGAACGGGGCGGGGAACCGTGGTGCGCGGCCTTACCGCAAGCACCGTCCGCTGCCCGCGTTGATCGTGATCGGCGTGCTCGCGCTCGGCGCGGTGTTCGTCTGGGTCAACGCCGTGGTCGGCCGCGGCGACATCGACGAGGCGGTGCGCTGCAGCCCGGAGCCCAAGGCGCCGCCGGGGATCACCTACACCTCGGTCCCGCACAACGGTCTGGACGACCGCTCGCCGATGCCCCCGGACAAGGTCGCGCTGAAGGTGCTCAACGCCAGCAGCACGCGCGGGCAGGGCAGCATCGCCACCAACGCACTGCGCGAACTCGGCTTCACCGCGATCGGCGATCCCGCCAACGACCCGGCGTACCCGAAGGGCGACGCGCGCTGCCGCGGCCAGATCCGGTACGGCGACAACGGCGCCGCCGCGGCCCGCACGGTCAGCCTGGTGGTCCCCTGCGCGGAACTGGTGCACGACACCCGCAAGGACGCCTCCGTCGACCTGGCCACCGGCAAGCTCTTCACCGACGTCCAGCCGCGGCCCGAGGCGGTCAAGATCCTCAAGCAGCTCACCGCCTGGTCGCAGGCGCACCAGGGCGGCGGCGGCAGCGAGCAGTCCGCCAGTCCGGGCGCGCCGGTGATCGACCAGACGCTCCTGGCCTCGGCGCGCTCCGTCACCTGCTGACCCCGCGAACGAGGTCAGCAGGCCCGCGGTCACACCTCCGCCGCACCTCCCGCGACCAGCGCCGCGCGCAGTTCCGTCGCGATCCCCGGCGAGGCCGCGAACGTCGCGTCCTCCCCCAGATCCGCCGCTTCGCCCGGCAGCAGCACCGTCGCGCCCGCCTCCTGCGCCACCAGCGCTCCGGCCGCCCAGTCCCAGCGGTGCAGACCGTGCTCGAAGAACCCGTCCAGCCATCCGGCGGCGACCGCGCACAGGTCCAGCGAAGCCGCGCCCCGGCGGCGGATGTCGCGCACCTGCCCGACGAGATCCGCGGTCAGCTTGCCCTGCCGGATCCGGCGGTCCCGCGCGTAGGAGAAGCCCATCCCGACGAGCGCCAGGTCAAGCCGGTCCGCCGCGGACACCGACAGCCGCTCGCCGTCGAGCCACGCACCGCCGCCGCGGACGGCCGTCCAGCGCCGGCCGCTCACCGGCTCCACGACCGCTCCCGCGACCGACACCCCGTCGATCTGCGCCGCGATCGACACCGCGAAGGCCGGCAGGCCGTACAGGAAATTGACGGTCCCGTCGATCGGATCGACCACCCAGGTGACGCCGCCGCCGAGCGCTCCCCCGCCTTCCTCGCCGAGCACCGGTTCCCCGGGCCGGATCCGCTCCAGCCGGGCGCGGACCAGTTCCTCCGACTCCCGGTCCACCGCGGTCACCACGTCGGTCTCAGCGGACTTCGTGTCCACCGCGACCTCGCCGCCGGACCGCATCCGCACCCAGGCCGTCCGGACCAGGTGCGCGGCCTCGACCGCGACCTGTTCGGCGGTGTTCTTCAGGTCGTTCAGCATCGCCTCGTCAACTCCCACGCCCGCCATGTCACCACATCCGGTTAAAGTCTCCGCAGCAGACTTCTGAATCGTGCGAGAAGGGACCACGTCAGTGACGGCGACCCGAGGTTTCGGAATCGACATCGGCGGCAGCGGGATCAAAGGCGCGCTGGTCGATTTGGAACAGGGACAGCTCATCGGGGACCGGCACCGGATCGAAACGCCGCAGCCCTCGACGCCGGACGCGGTGGCGGACGTCGTCGCCGAGATCGTCCGCGCGGCGGAATGGGACGGCCCGGTCGGCGTGACGCTTCCCGCGGTGGTCAAGAGGGGCACCGCGCACACCGCGGCGAACATCGACCACAAGTGGATCGGCACCGACGCCGAGGCGCTCTTCGCGAAGCGGCTCGGCAAGAGCGTCGGCGAGGTCACGATGCTCAACGACGCCGACGCCGCGGGCCTCGCCGAGATCCGCTTCGGCGACGCGGCCGCGCGCACCGGCGTGACCGCGCTGCTCACCTTCGGCACCGGCATCGGCAGCGCGCTGTTCCACGACGGCAAGCTCGTGCCCAACACCGAATTCGGCCATCTCGAGGTCGACGGCCACGACGCGGAAAAACGCGCCGCCGCTTCGGTGAAGGACAACGAGGGCCTGTCGTATCCGCAGTGGGCCAAGCGGGTGCACCGGTACCTCTCGGTGCTGGAGAACCTGATCTGGCCGGACCTGTTCATCGTCGGCGGCGGCGTCAGCAAGAAGGCCGAGAAGTGGGTGCCGCTGCTGGACATCCGCACGCCGGTGGTCGTCGCGTCGCTGCAGAACAACGCGGGCATCGTCGGGGCCGCCGCGGCCGCCGCGGAGGGCGCCGGGCACTGACCGCCGGGTCCGCGCCGGGTCTCGGACCGGTCACCGGGAGGCGCCGGGAAGGGGGCCGGAGGGTGATCGCTTCGCGACGCAGTGGGCCGACGTCGTTACAATGGAACACGGCGCAGGAGCTGCGGAGGCAAAACCGCAGGCCGAGGCGTGTTCCCCGAATGTGAGGCAGCTGAGGTGGCGACATCTCGGCTCGTCATGATCGACCGCTGCGAAAGGGCGTAAGTGGCAGCCGCAAGAACCGCAACCCGAGGCGGGACGAAGACAGCGACCGAAGCCGGCGAGCCGGCCGACGAGGCAGCCACCGGAGCGGCGAAGTCCCCGGCGCGCAAGACCGCCGCGAAGCCGGCGGGCGCGAAGAAGACTCCGGCCAAGAAGGCTCCGGCGAAGAAGGCCGCCGCGAAGGGTCCGAAGACCGACGACGGCGATCCCGACGGCCCGGTCGACCTCGACGAGGCCGAACTCGACAGCCCGGATCTGTCCGATCTCGAAGAGGTCGAGGTCGACGTCGTCGACGAGACGGTCAACGACGAGACCGACGACGATGACGACGACTCCGAGGACGAGGCCGAGGCGACCGAGGGGGCCGCGGGCGCCGCGACGTCCACCGCCGCCCGCCGCCGCGCGAGCGCCGCCGAGAAGGGCGGCAAGTCCTCGGACAACCCGGACTTCGTGTGGGACGAGGAGGAGTCCGAGGCGCTGCGCCAGGCGCGCAAGGACGCCGAGCTCACCGCGTCGGCCGACTCGGTCCGCGCCTACCTCAAGCAGATCGGCAAGGTCGCGCTGCTGAACGCCGAGGAGGAGGTGGAGCTCGCCAAGCGGATCGAGGCCGGGCTCTACGCCGCCGAGCGCGTGCGCACCGCCGAGGAGGAGGGCGAGAAGCTCGTCACCCAGATGCGCCGCGACCTCAAGTGGATCGTGCGCGACGGCGAGCGGGCCAAGAACCACCTGCTGGAGGCGAACCTCCGGCTGGTCGTGTCGCTGGCCAAGCGCTACACCGGCCGCGGCATGGCGTTCCTGGACCTGATCCAGGAGGGCAACCTCGGCCTGATCCGCGCGGTGGAGAAGTTCGACTACACCAAGGGCTACAAGTTCTCGACGTACGCCACGTGGTGGATCCGCCAGGCGATCACCCGCGCGATGGCCGACCAGGCGCGCACCATCCGCATCCCGGTGCACATGGTCGAGGTCATCAACAAGCTCGGCCGCATACAGCGCGAACTCCTGCAGGACCTCGGCCGCGAGCCGACGCCCGAGGAGCTCGCCAAGGAGATGGACATCTCGCCGGAGAAGGTCCTGGAGATCCAGCAGTACGCGCGCGAGCCGATCTCGCTGGACCAGACCATCGGCGACGAGGGCGATTCGCAGCTCGGCGACTTCATCGAAGACTCCGAGGCGGTCGTCGCGGTCGACGCGGTGTCGTTCACGCTGCTGCAGGACCAGCTCCAGTCGGTGCTGCAGACGCTGTCCGAGCGCGAGGCGGGCGTGGTCCGGCTGCGCTTCGGCCTCACCGACGGCCAGCCGCGCACCCTCGACGAGATCGGCCAGGTCTACGGGGTCACGCGCGAGCGGATCCGGCAGATCGAGTCGAAGACGATGTCGAAGCTGCGTCACCCGTCGCGTTCGCAGGTGCTGCGCGACTACCTGGACTGAGCTTCTCCGGTTCCCGCGAGAAACCCCGCCCCGCACTACGCGGCGGCGGGGTTTCTGCGTTTACCGACAACGCCGCCGCGGCATCGGCCCGGCATTTCCGCGAAATCCTTCCTTCGTCTGACCACAGTGGACGCCGACGACTCCGGAAAACCCGGCGACACCGGATCAGATGCGAATTACGCTGCGGCGCAAGGGTAATCCGCGCAGTGAATCGCGGCGGGCGAACGTGCACCCGAACATGCGAGTACGCGGCGACTCGGCACGGCAGTGTTGCGCACGTGTCCGTTTCCTGTTCACAACCGTTCACCCGGAACCCCCGGAACCGTTCCGGAATACTCATCGCCGGTGCACAGTCGCGCACCCACCGCGACACTGGGACCCGGGCAAGAGGCGAAAGTCGGTTGTTCTCTGCCCGAACGCGGAAATCGTGATTGTTTGGTTGCCTGAAAACGAAGATCGCAACGAGTGATCGCCATTAAGCTGCGCCCACAACGAGCGTCAGTATTGGAAGGCAGCACCGCCCAGTGTTTTCGACGAAAACTCAATCGCGAGCGAGCCAGGGATGCCCGGCGGCGCGGAGCGGATCCTCCGGCCCCGGTGAAGCGAGGCAACTGTGATCGGGTTCCTCCTCCGCAGACTCGTCAACTACATCGCCCTGTGCCTCGTCGCGACTTTCGCGGCGTTCTCCTTGGCGTCGCTGTCGTTCAGCCCGCTGGACGCGCTCAAGCTGCGCAATCCGCCGGCTCCGCAGGCGACCATCGACGCCAAGGCCGCCGAACTGCACCTGGACCAGGCGATCCCGCACCGGTTCTTCACCTGGCTGGGCGGCGTGTTCCAGGGCGACTTCGGCCGCACCGTGGCCGATCAGGCGATCACCGACGAGCTGTTCCGCCGCGCGGGCGTGAGCCTGCGGCTGTTCCTGCTCGGGATCACGATCGGCATCATCATCGGCGTGCTGGTCGGCGTGGTCAGCGCGATCCGGCAGTACAAGATCAGCGACTACATCGCCACCACGTTCTCCTTCGTGGTGCTGTCGACGCCGGTGTTCGTGATCGCCACGATCCTCAAGGCGGGCGCGCAGTCGGTCAACGACAACCTGCTCGACGGCTACCAGTTCTTCATCGTGCAGGGCGAGGGCGGCGCGGTCGACGGCGGTTTCGGCGACGTCCTGCTCGACCGGCTGCAGCACATCATCGTGCCGACCCTGGCGATCGTGCTGACCCAGGTCGCCTACTACAGCCGCTACCAGCGTTCGGCGATGCTCGACGTGCTCGGCTCGGACTTCCTGCGCACCGCGCAGGCCAAGGGCCTCACCCGCAGGCGCGCGCTGTTCAAGCACGGCCTGCGCACCGCGCTGATCCCGATGGCGACGCTGTTCGCGTTCGGCTTCGGCCTGCTCATCACCGGCGGCGTCTTCACCGAGAAGATCTTCGGCTGGTACGGCATGGGCGACTGGCTGGTGACCGGCATCCAGAAGCAGGACACCAACATCGTCACCACCGTGACCCTGTTCATCGCGATCTGCGTGCTGCTCGCCGGCTGGCTCGCGGACGTGCTCTACGCCGCGCTCGACCCGAGGGTGAGGATCTGATGGCCGCCCCATTGAACGAGGCCGACCTCGCCGACTCGGCCGTCGCCGCCACCGAAACGGACGCCTCGCAGCAGACCGGGAAGTCCTCCAGCCGGGGCAGGCTCGTCGCCCGCCGGTTCTTCCGCAACAAGCTGGCCCTCGTCGGGCTCGTCGTGATCCTGCTGTTCTACGTGCTGGCGTTCACCTACAGCTGGTATTCGCCGTGGGGCTACGACGAACTGGACCCGACCTCGACGCTGATGCCGCCGGACGGCACGCACTGGTTCGGCACCAACCAGATCGGCGGCGACATGTTCGCGCAGACCATGCGCGGGCTCCAGAAGTCGCTGACCATCGGCCTGCTGGCCGCGCTGTTCTCCACCGGCGTGGCCTCGATCGTCGGCTCCGCGGCGGGCTACTTCGGCGGCTGGACCGACCGGGTGTCGATGTGGGTCGTCGACCTGCTGCTGATCCTGCCGCCGTTCCTGATCATCTCGATCCTGTCGCCTGCTTTCCGCGGCAAGACCTGGCTGATCCTGGTCGGCCTGATCGCGCTGTTCCAGTGGATGATCACCGCCCGCATCGTCCGCGGCATGACGCTGACGCTGCGCGAGCGCGAGTTCGTGAAGGCCGCCAAGTTCATGGGCCAGTCCCCGTGGCGGATCATCTTCAAGCACATCGTGCCGAACATGGCTTCGCTGCTGATCATCGACGCGACGATCAACGTCGGCGTCGCGATCATCATGGAGACGTCGCTGTCGTTCTTCGGCTTCGGCGTGCAGGCTCCGGACGTTTCGCTGGGCACGCTGATCTCGGCGGGTTCCGACGCGGTCCGGACGTTCCCGTGGCTGTTCTACATCCCGGCCGGCTTCCTGGTGTTCACCGTGCTCGCGGTGAACTTCGTCGGCGACGGCCTGCGCGACGCGCTCGACCCGTCGTCCAGCCGTTCGCGGCGCAAGGAACGCAAGCGGATCGAAGAAAAGACGAAGTCGACCGCGTCGACGCAGACCGTGGGAGCAGAAGCATGAGCGCCGCACTCGAACTGAGCGCGGAAACGGGCAAGCCGACTGGCACCGTGCTCGAGGTTTCCGACCTCGAAGTGTCCTTCCCCTCCGAGTCCGGCCGCGTGCACGCGGTGCGCGGGCTGAACTACCAGGTCGAGGCCGGCGAGGTGCTCGGCATCGTCGGCGAGTCCGGTTCGGGCAAGTCGGTGTCGTCGCTGGCGGTGATGGGGCTGCTGCCGCCCCAGGCGCGCGTGTCGGGCTCGATCCGGTTCCAGGACAGCGAGTTGATCGGCAAGTCCGACACCGAGCTGTCGAAGATCCGCGGCAAGAAGATCTCGATGGTCTTCCAGGACCCGCTGTCGGCGCTGACCCCGGTGTACACCGTCGGGGCGCAGATCGCCGAAGCGCTGCTGGTGCACGGCAAGGGCACGATCACCAAGCAGCAGGCGAACAACCGCGCGGTCGAACTGCTCGACCTGGTCGGCATCCCGAACGCGGCGGCGCGGGCGAAGGCGTTCCCGCACGAGTTCTCCGGCGGCATGCGCCAGCGCGCGGTGATCGCCATCGCGATCGCCAACGACCCGGACCTGATCATCGCCGACGAGCCGACCACCGCGCTCGACGTGACGGTGCAGGCGCAGGTGCTGGAGGTGCTGAAGACCGCGCAGGAGGTCACCGGCGCGGGCATCGTCATCATCACGCACGACCTCGGCGTGGTCGCCGGGTTCGCCGACCGGCTGATGGTGATGTACGCCGGGCGCGCGGTGGAACAGGGTCCGGTCGAGACGATCTACGCCCAGCCGCGGATGCCGTACACGCTGGGCCTGCTCGGTTCGATTCCCCGTGTCGACGCGCGGGAGAAGCAGCCCCTGGTGCCGATCGAGGGCCAGCCGCCGTCGCTGGTGAACCTGCCGCAGGGCTGCCCGTTCGCGCCGCGCTGCCCGCTGGCGATCGACGCCTGCCGCACAGCCGAGCCGGAGCTGTTCACGATCACGCCGGGCAACCCGAACGCGCCGGTCGACACGACGCACCGGGCCGCCTGCATCCGCACCGAAGAACTCGCCCGTCCCGACGCGGACGCCGCCGAGGTCTACGGCGCCGAGGTGATCGAGGAGGCCGAGGTCGCGTCCCTGCCGCGCACCGAGCGCTCGACCGTGCTGGACGTGCAGGACCTGCAGAAGCACTACGCGGTCAGCAAGGGCACCGTCTTCAAGCGCAAGGTCGGCGTCGTGCGCGCGGTCGACGGGATCACCTTCGACATCGTCGAGGGCGAAACCCTGGGCCTGGTCGGGGAATCCGGCTGCGGCAAGTCGACCACGCTGATGGAGATCCTCGAACTGGCGGCCCCGTCGCACGGTTCGGTCGCGGTGCTCGGCAAGGACGTGGCGAAGCTCGCGGGCAAGGACCGCAAGTCGATCCGCCGCGACCTCCAGGTGGTCTTCCAGGACCCGATGGCCGCGCTCGACCCCCGGCTGCCGATCGGCGACATCATCGCCGAGCCGATGGTGACGCACGGGTTCTCGAAGGAGCGCATCGACCAGCGGGTGCCGGAACTGCTCGGGCTGGTCGGGCTGCGGCCCGAACACGCCGACCGGTACCCGGCGGAGTTTTCCGGCGGGCAGCGCCAGCGCATCGGCATCGCGCGGGCGCTCGCGCTGGAGCCGAAGCTGATCGTGCTCGACGAGCCGGTGTCCGCGCTCGACGTGTCGATCCAGGCCGGCGTGATCAACCTGCTGGACGAGCTGAAGGCCAAGCTGGGCCTGTCGTACCTGTTCGTGGCGCACGACCTGTCGGTGGTCCGGCACATCGCCGACCGCGTGGCGGTGATGTACCTCGGCAAGATCGTGGAGATCGGCGACGTCCGCACGGTTTTCGAGGCGCCGCAGCACCCGTACACGCAGGCGCTGCTGTCCGCGATCCCGATCCCGGACCCGGCCAAGGAACGCGAACGCGGCCGGATCATCCTCACCGGCGACCTGCCCAGCCCGGCGAACCCGCCGTCGGGCTGCCGGTTCCGCACCCGGTGTTTCGTCTTCTCCCAACTGTCCGAAGAGGACAAGAAGAAGTGCGTCGACGTCGAACCTCCGCGCGAATCCCGCGCCGAGGACCACGACGTCGCGTGCCACTACGCCAAAACCCGCGAAGTCGTGTAGCCACGATCCGTTGGCACACCAGAAGAAGGAAGGTAAACACATGCGACGGAGAATGGCCGCGATCGTGGCCCCCGTTGCCGCTCTGGGGCTCCTGCTCGCCGCTTGCGGCGGAGGCAGCGGCGGCGGCGACAAGGGATTGCAGGACACCGGTTCCTCGGGCGTCAAGACCGCCGACATCAACGCGCAGCCGATGGACAAGGTGAAGGACGGCGGCGACTTCAAGTGGCCGGTCGACCAGCTGCCGGACAACTGGAACTACAACCAGGTCGACGGCACGGTCCTGGACGGCGCCAGCATGTTCGGCGCGATCCTGCCCTACCCGTTCCCGCAGAACGCGGACGCGACGGTCGGCCTGGACAAGAACTACCTGACCTCTGCTGAGATCGTCAGCAAGGACCCGCAGGTCATCGAGTACAAGATCAACCCGAAGGCCAAGTGGAGCAACGGGCGCCAGTTCTCCTGGGAGGACTTCGCCGCGCAGGCCAAGGCGCTCAGCGGCAAGGACACCGCCTACCAGGTGTCCGGCACCACGGGTTACGAGGACATCGCGAAGGTCGAGAAGGGCACTGACGACCTCGACGTCAAGATCACCTTCGGGAAGAAGTTCGCGGAGTGGAAGTCGCTGTTCTCGCCGCTGTACCCGAAGGAGCTCAACGGCGACGCGAACACGTTCAACAAGGGCTGGGCGCAGAAGGCGCTGATCACCGCGGGTCCGTTCAAGATCAAGAGCGTCGACTACACCGCCAAGACCGCGGTGTTCGAGCGCGACCCGAACTGGTGGGGCGACAAGCCGAAGCTGGACACCGTGACCTACAAGGTCGTGGACCGTCCCGCGCTGGCGGACGCGTTCGCCAACGGGCAGATCGACTTCTACCCGCTGAACAACGACATCAACGCGTTCAAGCGGGCCCAGGCGGACCCGAACGCGGTCGTGCGCCAGTCGGCCTACCCCGACTACACGCACATGACGCTCAACGGCGCCCCGTCCTCGATCCTCGCGGACAAGGACCTGCGGCTGGCGGTCATGCGCGGCGTGGACACGGTGACCATCGCGAAGTCGATCCTCGGCCAGATGCAGAAGGACACGACGCCGATCGGCAACCACCTGTTCCTCAAGGGCTCTAAGACCTACGAGGACAACAGCGGCCCGTACAAGTTCGACCAGAACGCGGCCAAGGCCGAGCTGGACAAGCTGGGCTGGAAGCAGTCCGGCGACCTGCGCGCCAAGGACGGCAAGCAGCTGAAGCTGCGCCTGGTCATCCCGTCGGGCACCCCGATCAGCCAGCAGACCGGCCAGATCCTGCAGTCGCAGCTGAAGGCGATCGGCGTGGGCATCGACATCGTCGCGGTCCCGTCGACCGAGTTCTTCAAGAACTACGTGAACGTCGGCAACTTCGACCTCACGCTGTTCCGCTGGATCTCGAACTCGTTCCCGATCGGCGGCAGCAAGGGCATCTACTACCTCGACCCGAAGAACGTCAACCAGAACTACGGCCGGATCGGCAGCGACAAGGAAAACCAGCTGCTCGACACCGCCGCGCAGGAACTGGACGACACGAAGCGGGCCGCGGACATCAACGCCGCGGACAAGGAGATCTGGGCGCTGGGCCACCAGCTTCCGATCTTCCAGTCGGTCGGCGCGTTCGCCGTTCGCAAGACGGTGGCCAACTTCGGTTCGCCGGGCTACGCGAACAACCCGTACGACTACCCGAAGATCGGGTTCGTGAAGTAATCCTCCCCCAGCGGGAATCGAAGGAGCGGCGCGGACTCCCCGCGCCGCTCCTTCCTTTTTGGACAGTTAAGGTGATCCTTGTGCGGAAGTTCCTGCGATTGCGGCCGGTGCGGCACATCCTGGTGACGAGCGCGGTCGTGCTCGTCGCGTGCGCCGCGGTGTTCGTGGTGCAGCTGCTGGAGTTCAACAGCGCCCGGCCGCGGCTGCAGGGGCTGACGGTGAACGCGACCGGGATCGTCTCGCGGGTCGACGACAGCACGGTCACCGTGCGGTTCCCGGTGCCGAACCAGCCGGAAGCGAGCGCGGCGGTCGAACTGGACACCACTCCCCCGCCGCTGGGCACGAAGGTTCCGGTGCGCTACGACCCGTCGGCCCCTTCGCGCGCGGTCACGACCGGTGCTTCGGCTTTGGTGACCGCCGACCGTGCTTCGACGTACGCGACAGTCACCGTGGTCGCGGTGCTCGCGATGCTGGCGGTGAACGGCTTCCTGCTCTTCACCCGATTCGTGCAGCCTTCGCGACGCAAGGCGAGCGCTTCGGTGCCGATGCGCCGGGTGAAGGTGCAGCGCGGCTTGCTGACGCGGTCGTGGCTGGAGACTGATACCGCGACGCCGCGCTGGATCCCGGTGTATTTCTCGCCGACGCTGATCGGCCTTCCGTCGCCTTCGCGCGTCGAGGTGCTGGGCGACCTGCGTACGGACCGCCACGTTGCCGTCCGGATCAACGACGAGGTGCTGTACCCAGCGGGGTCGGTGCGCACCGGCGAGCCTCGCGGCCGCCGTCTGGACAACCCTTCCGAGCCGGACGAGGAACGCGCGCTCGCCGCTGCCACACCGGTACGGCTTGCGCGGCAGTTCCGTGCCGACCTGCCAGTGCTGGCCGTCGCCCCGGTGGTGGGCGCGTTCTGGGCGCTGGTCGACGGGAGCGGATTCGCGGGCTGGCTGACGGTCAGCGTGCTGATCGCGGCGTTCGGGTTCTGGTGGGCCGCTTTGCGCGGCTCGGACCCGTCGCTCTGACGCGGCCGGGCAGACTTCGTGGAGGTTCGTGAGGGGAACCCTCAGGGAATCTGATTTGAACTGGCCCCCGAAAGTTGGACTGGCTAAGTGAAGGT